>NZ_JBFTNY010000034.1:0-51179 GCF_056397705.1 Variovorax sp. 05L425
CAGCGAAGCCCTCTATTATTACACGCTTTTCAGAAGATCTGAAAAACTTTTTAAGCTTTTCTTTTCCCCCCTCCGCTCACCTCAACCTCGCTCCGAAGAACTCCTTCGAGATCCGTGTTTAGCGGAGCCTGCGATTATGACACGGTTTTCAGAAGAATCGAAAAACTTTTTAAGTTTCCTTTTTCTCCCTCTCCGCCTGACCCAACGACTTTACCCCGAAGAGCCCGTCAAGATCCGCATTCAGCGGAGCCTCAGATTATGGCACTACTTTTCCCCTCACGGCAATATGCCCCGAAACTTCTTTCCCTGGAACCAGTATCTACTGGCGTGCGGTGCGCACGTTCTCAGGCAGCGCCTGAGGCCAGCTTGTGCGGAACGGATTGATGTCCAAGCCACCGCGGCGGGTGTAGCGCGCATAGACAGCGAGTTTCGTCGGACGACAGTGGCGCCAGACATCCATGAAGATGCGCTCAGCACAAGGCTCGTGGAATTCATTGTGGTCGCGAAAGCTCACGATATACCCCAGTAGACCAGCC
This sequence comes from Variovorax sp. 05L425, assembly GCF_056397705.1. Taxonomy (NCBI): domain Bacteria; kingdom Pseudomonadati; phylum Pseudomonadota; class Betaproteobacteria; order Burkholderiales; family Comamonadaceae; genus Variovorax; species Variovorax sp. 05L425. The sequence goes on from NZ_JBFTNY010000034.1 coordinate 537, forward strand.
TGGTCTATCGGCGGGCCACTGTAGCGGATCTGTACGCTGCCCCAGTCCGGCTGTCCCGTCACGAGGCAATTACTCTTGAGGAGCCGGCTGGTGAGCATCTCCGTCACTGGCGCCTGCGTGAGGTCGCTAGAGAGTAGCTCGGGCGCCGGCTGGTACTGCGTGCACTCGATATCGAGCCGGTCAAGGTCGAGGCCATTCAGCTCGTGCACCGGGAGCTGATCGAACACGGCGGGCGCCAGCAGCTTCACGCCAATGCTCGCGGTGCGATCGCTGCCACGCCAGACTGCTTCGCTCAGGTCCGCGCGCAGACGCTCCCGAACGCCCTCCAGGTCGGCAAACACCGTGCTGTTGAAGCTGTTCAGATACAGCTTGAACGACTTGCTTTCGATGATGTTGGGCGTTTCGCAGGGCACCGTGAAGTGAGCAATGGCCAGCTGCGGCTTGCCACGCGTATTGAGCCAGCTTAGCTCGAACGCCGTCCAGAGATCGGCACCAAAGAACGGCAGCACATTGCCACCAATGCCCATGGATTCACGTTGCGCCGCGCGCGGAATGGGAAACAGCAGGCTCGCGTCATAGCGATCGACGTAGGCCGAAGCGTGGCCCAACTGCGACTGTTCCGGAGTGTTGTCGAGGCTCATGGGCGTGTCTCGGCTGTCTGTAGAAAGGGAACCATGTGGCCCAGAAGTATCCGGACCACTTGAGGTGGCAAATCGTGCGCCATGCCGGGTACGGCGACGAAGCGGGCGCCAGGTATGCGCCGCGCGGTGTCCTCGCCGCAAGCCATGGGAACCAGCGGATCGGCGTCGCCGTGCAGCACCAATGACGGGCTGGAGATGCGCGGCAGCACCGCAACGCGATCGCCGTCCGCACCGATCGCCAGCATCTGCCGCACGACGCCTGTCGGGCGGTACGCGCGACGCAATGCGCGAGTGATGCGATCCGTCACCGCGCGGTCGTCCTGCGGGTACGCCGGGCTCGAAATCAGCCGCACCAGCCCCAAGCTGTGCGCGACTAGAGCGGCCTCCGTCCTGCTGGCCGGCCGTCGCATCAGCGCAGCTGCCACGTCAGGGCGCGGCCCGGGGAGATGACGTCCCCCACTCGAACTCATGATGCTCACGAGACTCGCCATGCGCCTTGGCGCACTGGCCGCCAGGCGCTGGGCGATCATCCCGCCCATCGAGGCCCCGACGACGTGGGCGCGCTCGACCCCGAGTGCATCGAGCACCCCGAGCGCGTCGTCGGCCATGTCCTGAAGAGAATAGATCGAACGCACCGGCAACCCGATGCGTTGCCGGATACCCTGCCAGATCAGGTTCCCGGTTCCTGCTTCGTCGAAGCCCTGACTGAGTCCGATGTCGCGGTTATCGTGACGCACGACCCGGAATCCGGCATCGACCAGCGACTGCACGAACTCCTCCGGCCAAGCGAACAGCTGCATGCCGAGACCCATGATGAGCAGGACGACCGGACGACCTTCGCCGCCTGTATCTTCCACCTCGATCTGAATGCCGTTCGCTGTGATTTTCATGGCGCTGTCGGCGAGCCCTGCGGACGCCGTAAGTAAAGGGTCAGATGAATTCGCGTTCGCGCAGCCACTTGGTTGCGACCCACTTTTCGCCCGAGAGCACCGGCGCACCGCCATGCAAGGTCCGCGTGGCAGGATCAGGCCGCTCGTAGCTGAAGAACACCCCGGTTCCCCGCTTGGGCGCGACTTCGAGTCCGACGTCGGGGAAAGTTGTCGCCCCGCCCTGTTCGGGCTCCTGCAAGTACATGACGAGGGTGGCCACGCGCTGCCCGCCTCGTCGAAGAATGACCGGCGTACCGGGCTCGCCCGGGTCGAAATAGTCGTAGTGCGGACGGTACTGAGCACCCGGCGCGTAACGAAGGATCTGCAGGCCTTCGCCGAATTCGAGCGGCCATTGCAACAGCTTGGCGATGCGCTGCTCCAAGCGGGCCACCACAGGGTTCTCGCCGCGCTCGAAGAACATGCCGTCACTGGTTCGGTCGACATTGAGCGCTTCCCCACCGGTCTGGGTCTCGACCGTGAGCGAGCGCGCCAGACGCTGGCGTGCGGCGGCGATCAACGCCTCGCACTCTTCGTCGGACACCAAGTCGCCGAACACAATCACGCGTGGATTGCGCATGGTCTGAAGCACCTGGACACGACGATCGCCAGCGTCGACGTAAAGCGGCGCAGCCGACAGGTCAGGGCCGGGCATGGCCTTGCCTGGCTCGGGAACCGCCGCAATGCCGGCCACTTTCATCTCGACCTCTGACAGCGCGGCGTCTGCCGCGTCGTCGTGCCAACCAGCCGCCCGCATGGAGGCACGCAAGCTCGGTACCGAATGGCCGACCGCCAGCTGCGTGGCGATCCATTCGCGCAATTCCGGGCTGATCGCCTGTCCGTGACTCATGATGATCTCCGTCGAAAAACGAGCCGGTCGGGTTTCGACGCGGCGACGTCGAAACCATAGCCTTCGAGGTCGAACTTCTCCAGCGCCTTGGGCGTGGCCGCCTTGTGAAGGATGGCCCAGCGCGCCATGAGACCGCGCGCCCGTTTGGCGAAGAAGCTCACGATCTTGTAGCGCCCCGGATCGCCCTTGGCGCCGGTGCCGCCTTTCCACTCTTCAAAGACGCACTCGACCACGCGTGCCTTGAGCACGCTCTGATCGACCGACTTGAAATATTCCTGCGAAGCCAGGTTGATGACAACCGGTGTGCGATCAGCGGCAAGCCGCTCATTCAGATGGTCGGAGATACGCGTTCCCCAGAAGGCGTACAGGTCTTTGCCATGACGATTGGCAAGCTGCGTTCCCATTTCGAGCCGGTACGGCTGCAGCAGATCCAGTGGGCGCAGCACACCGTAGAGCCCACTCAGGATGCAGATATGGTCCTGCGCCCAGGCAAGGTGGGTCGGGCTCAGAGTCTTCGCGTCGAGCCCGCCGTAGACGTCGCCGTCAAATGCCAACGCGGCCTGTTTCGCGTTTTTGGCTGTCCCCCTGGACGCCCAGGCCCCGTAGCGCGCCACGTTGAGCGCGGACAGCTTGTCGGACAAATGCATGAGGCCCGCAATGTCCTGAGGGGACTTCTCGCGCAGGATCCTGATGAGTTCCGCCGCCGGGCTTCTCGGTCCTTCAAAGCGCGGCTGCGTGTTGGGTAGGGTTTCGGGCACCGGGGTTTCGTAATCGAGAGACTTGGCAGGGGAGAGCAAAAACAGCATCGTTGAATTATCTGCGGCGCGACGGAAGGCCGCGAAGGGCATCGAGTGCGCCCTGCCCGCCAACGACGAGGCGCCCCATCGAGCACGCCACTCTCTGCTGTCGAATAAAATCCCATCACTTCCACCCACAAGCGGCATCCTGCGGGATGCCGTTCGTCTTTGTACCGCCATGAGCGAAACCTTGCCCCAACCCGGCCTCGAGAGCCTTTCCAAATCCTTCGAACCAGCCGCCATCGAGGCGCAATGGGGCCCCGAATGGGAGCGGCGCGGCTATTCGGCCGCCGGCTTCCGGGGCACGCAGAAACCCAAGGAAGGCGCGCCCTCCTTCGCAATCCAGCTTCCGCCGCCGAACGTCACGGGCACGCTGCACATGGGTCATGCGTTCAACCAGACCATCATGGACAGCCTCGCACGGTATCACCGGATGGCCGGCGACAACACGCTGTGGGTGCCCGGCACCGACCACGCGGGCATCGCGACGCAGATCGTCGTGGAACGCCAGCTCCAGGAACAGAAGATCAGCCGCCACGATCTGGGCCGCAAGAACTTCGTTGCCCGCGTCTGGGAATGGAAGGAAAAGTCGGGCAACACCATCACGAACCAGATGCGCCGCATGGGCGACACGGTCGATTGGAGCCGCGAATACTTCACCATGGACGACAAGCTCTCGAAGGTCGTCACGCAGACCTTCGTGCAGCTCTACAACGAAGGCCTGATCTACCGCGGCAAGCGCCTGGTGAACTGGGACCCGGTGATCAAGACGGCGGTGAGCGACCTCGAAGTCGAGAGCGAGGAAGAAGACGGCTCTCTCTGGCACATCGCCTATCCGCTGGAGGACGGTTCCGGCTCCCTTACGGTAGCGACCACCCGCCCGGAAACCATGCTGGGCGACGTCGCGGTGATGGTGCATCCCGAGGATGAGCGCTACAAGCACCTGATCGGTCACCGTGTCAGGCTGCCCCTGGTCGACCGGCTGATTCCCGTGATCGCCGATGACTACGTGGACAAGGAATTCGGCACCGGCGTGGTCAAGGTCACGCCCGCGCACGACCACAACGACTATGCCGTGGGCTTGCGCCACGGCCTTCAGATCATCGGTGTGTTGACCCTTGACGCCACCATCAACGACAACGCGCCCGCGAAGTACCGCGGCCTCGATCGGTTCGTGGCACGCAAGGCCGTCGTGGCCGATCTCGACGCGCTGGGGCTGCTGGTCGAAACCAAGAAGCACAAGCTCATGGTGCCGCGCTGCGCGCGCACCGGCGCGGTCGTCGAGCCGATGCTGACCGACCAGTGGTTCGTCGCCATGACCAAGCCCGACGGCAACGGCCAGTCCATTGCACAAAAGGCCATCGACGCAGTCCGCTCGGGCGAGGTGACATTCGTCCCGGAAAACTGGGTCAACACCTACAACCACTGGATGGAGAACATCCAGGACTGGACCATCTCTCGCCAACTGTGGTGGGGCCATCAGATCCCCGCGTGGTACGACGAAGACGGCAAGGTCTATGTAGCGAACAACGAAGCGGAAGCGCAAGCGCAGGCACCGGGCAAGACCCTCACACGCGACGAGGACGTGCTCGACACCTGGTACTCGTCCGCTCTTGTGCCCTTCTCCTCGCTCGGCTGGCCCGAGAAGACGCAGGATCTCGATCTGTACCTGCCTTCGACCGTGCTTGTCACTGGTTACGACATCATCTTCTTCTGGGTCGCCCGGATGATCATGATGACCAAGCACTTCACTGGCAAAGTGCCGTTCAAGCACGTCTACATCCACGGCCTGGTCCGCGACTCGCACGGCAAGAAGATGAGCAAGTCAGAGGGGAACGTGCTCGACCCGGTCGACCTGATCGACGGCATCGTGTTGCCCGAACTGCTCGAGAAGCGCACGCAAGGGCTGCGCCGCCCGGAGACCGCGCCGACCGTCCGCAAGAACACGCAGAAGGAATTCCCGGACGGCATTCCGGCCTTTGGCGCCGACGCGCTGCGTTTCACCTTCGCTTCACTTGCTTCGCTGGGCCGCAGCATCAACTTCGACGCCAAACGCTGCGAGGGCTACCGCAACTTCTGCAACAAGCTCTGGAACGCGACCCGCTTCGTGCTGATGAACTGCGAAGGCCATGACTGCGGCCTGAGGGAACACACGAAGGAAGAATGCGCCGTCGGCGGTCCCGCGCACGGCTACCTCAAGTTCAGCCAGGCCGATCGCTGGATCGCGTCCCAGTTGCAACGCGTCGAAGCGGATGTCGCCAAGGGATTCGAGGAGTACCGCCTCGACAACGTTGCCAATGCGATCTACCAGTTCGCATGGGACGAGTTCTGCGACTGGTACCTGGAGATCGCCAAGGTGCAGATCCAACAAGGCGAGGACGCGCAGAAACGCGCGACGCGCCGCACGTTGATCCGAACACTCGAAACGCTGCTGCGTCTCGCACACCCGGTCATTCCGTTCATCACCGAAGAACTCTGGCAAAAGGTGGCACCGGTCGCCGGCCGCGCAGGCGAATCGGTGATGACGGCTGCCTATCCGAAGAGCCAGCCGGAAAAGATCGACGAGGCGGCCGAAGCGCACGTCGCGCGCCTCAAATCGGTGGTGGACGCCTGCCGGACGCTGCGCGGCGAGATGAACGTGTCACCAGCGACGCGGCTTCCGCTTTACGCAGTCGCCGACGACGACGCCGGGAGCGCGTTCCTGCGCGAAGCGGCCCCTGTGCTCCAGGCGCTGGCGAAGCTCAAGGAAGTGAAGGTTTTCGACGACGAGACCGCTTGGGCCGCCGCTGCGGAAGCCGCGCCGGTGGCTGTGGTCGGCGGGGCCCGTCTCTGCCTCCACATGGAAATCGACAAGGCGGCGGAAAAAGCCCGCATCGGCAAGGAGCTTGCTCGCGTCGAGGGCGAAATCGCCAAGGTCAACGGCAAGCTGGGCAATGAAGCCTTCGTTGCCAAGGCACCTCCTGCGGTGATCGAGCAGGAGCGCAAGCGGCTGGCAGACTTCAGCGCCACGGTCGAGCGGCTGCGCGATCAGCTTGTCCGCCTCGGCTGACAGACGAAAGGTATCGAGGGATTTAGTATCAAGGCCTAGCGTCTCGTACGCCGCCCTTTTCCGATTTACTTCGAATTCATCCAAAGCACATGTCCAACTCCCCGACGCGCATTCGCAAGGCCGTGTTTCCTGTCGCAGGCTTCGGCACCCGCTTTCTGCCGGCAACCAAGGCCCAACCCAAGGAAATGCTCCCGGTGGTGGACAAGCCCTTGATCCAATACGCGGTCGAGGAAGCGTATGCCGCGGGCATTCGCGACATGATCTTCGTGACCGGACGCAACAAACGCGCGATCGAGGACCACTACGATGCCGCCTACGAACTCGAATCCCAGCTAGAAGCCAGCGGAAAGAAGGAACTGCTCGCGATCGCGCGGTCGGTCATGCCCGACGACATGACCTGTTCCTACGTGCGCCAGCCGCGCATGCTGGGACTCGGACACGCCGTGCTCTGCGCGGAGCATCTGGTCGGCAACGAACCCTTTGCGGTGCTGTTGGCCGATGACCTGATGGTCGGCCCTGAAGGCGGCGAACCCGTGCTGGCACAGATGACAAGCGCTTTCGCCAAATTGGGAGGATCGTTGCTGGCCGTGCAGGAAGTGCCGTTGGAGCACGTCAGGCGCTACGGCATCGTGGCCGGCGATGCGGTCGAAGACGGCCTGATCAAGGTCAACCGGATGATCGAAAAGCCGAAGCCCGAGGACGCGCCTTCGCGCCTCGGCGTCGCGGGCCGCTACATCCTTACGCCCGGTGTGTTTGCCGAGATCCGCAACCAACCCAAGGGCGCGGGCGGCGAAATCCAACTCACCGATGGCATCGCCGCGCTGATGGCGAAGGAATCGGTCTATGCCTATTCCTACCAGGGCACGCGCTACGACTGCGGCAGCAAGGAAGGCTTTCTGCAGGCATCGGTCGAGTTGGCATTGGCGCACCCCGAAGTCGGGGCGTCATTCCGCGAGTACCTGAAGACCCTGGAGCTCTGAGCGGCGCTGCGCTACTGGGCGGGTACCGCGAGACGCAGCACGAAGGCTGCGACCTCGTCATCGCTGATCGGCGTCAATGGCAATTTGAAGTCCTGGCGCAGTTGCTCGACGAACGACTGCGCCCAGAGCGCGTTCCACGCGAGCCCACCATGAGTATCCTGCACCAGCGCGTTGTGCGGATCATCCCCGAACGTATTGGTGACCGCCAGCGTTTTGCCGATCACGATGGTGTTGTGATAAGGCTTCTTGGGCGAACTGTGCGCAAACCAACGCTTCTCGGCCCAGGCTGCGTCGTCGAAGAAGCTCATGTTCGGAAAGGCCTCGACCACCTTGCGCAGCTGGTTGTTGAACAGGGCATTGGCCGCCTTGAGATTGGCGATCTCCTCGTCCGATTGCCAGCGATCGGTGACGGAGGGATCATCGGAATCGTTGGCGAGCCCCACCACCATGATGCGCGTGGACGGATGGGATGCGCGAATCCGCGCCACTGACTCGCGAATCTGGGTGGCGCAGAAGTCCGCCACGCTGCGCACTTCCGGAGCGTCCGGATGCTGTGCCTGTAGATCGAGCAAAACGTCCCAATCGTTGACACCGATGCGGATCACCACGATGCCGTTTTTCCAGAGCTCCGGGTCGCGGTCCATCATGCTGATCAAACGGGGCACCTGGTGAAATCGCTGCCGCATGCCGACGCCGAGCAAGTTAGTGCAACTGGCGCCGGAATTCGCGAAGTTGTAGAGATAGTCCTGCTTTCTCGGGGCCCGGCCGCCGCTCATTCCGACCAGTTCGCGAGCCCAGGCCACGTCAGGCGGGAATCCCCAATCGACCCAAGGCCCGAGATCAAGCTCCCTGCCGCGCAGCCGCGCGATGATCTCGGTCCATTGGAAGGTGTTCGACCGGAACGCCCCGCCGCGATCCGCAGACCCTGGCGGAAAGGAGATCTGGTCCTGATAGGAGTGACTACCGGAATCACCGACCACCGCCAAGGGGATCGCGCCAGGGCTGGATGGCCGCGCATCACGGCCGGCATCTCCCTGTGGCCACCATGCGAGAGTCAGTAGGCCAGCCGTAGCGAGGACGAAAGCGCCGCCGACGAGCAGCAGCTTCACGCTCATGCAATTGCCCTCGTCCTGACGAGCCCAAGCTCGGTCTCTAGCAAGCGCTGCACGGCCGGGAGGTCAGCTTCCAGCCAGTCGTCCTCGTGGGCTTCGTTGCTGCAGAGGAAATGGTGGCGTTGACCGAGCCCGCAGGCCAGCGAATGAAAGTAGTTGCCCGGGTTGTTGGTTGAGTAGAGGGCGACGAGATCGATGTCGCCTGAGAAAAAGATGGTGCCGAGCCCGGCGCCGTGCGGTCCAACGACGATCTCCGCCCGGTGAAACAGCGCGACCTGCTCCTCGAACGGGAGCTTTTCCAGCTGAACGCTGCGAAAGCCGTAGTCGGCGAGCAGCTCGACCAGCGCATCCTCGTTGCGGACGCGGCGATGGCCCGCGTTGCGCCGGCTGATGTAGAGGCGCTCTGTCTTCATATGCGTCGCCGGCAGACCCAGGCGCTTGAAGATCGGACCGCGGATTGCGTCGTAGTAGTCCTGCGGCAATACACCCATGCACAGGCCCGAAATCATGGAAGCCCAGACAAAGCGTTCCGGCTGTATCCAGGGATCGGTCTCGGGATCAAGGTATACGAGGTGGAAGTTCGGCGGCAGGCTGGACTCCAGCGCAAAGCGCTGAAAGCCGAGCACCGTCGACGGCATGCAAACAGTGAGCGGCTGGCCCGCCATCGCCTGCTCGAGGGTCCGGAGCTTGGGCAGGCAGTCGATCATCCAATGCCAGAAGTTCTCGGAATTGCAATAGGCGAGTGTGGTCCAGGCGCCCTCGACCCGCCGCACCGACCTGGGGCGGCGCTTGCGGAAGGCGGGATAGAGGAAGCGCCGGTGCTCCATGCCCTTGTCCGCGATCAACTTGAAATCGTTGGTGCACACCATGCCGCTGCGCACGAATACGTTGGCGTCGGGTATCTCGCAGACAAAGACATCGGGCCGATCGAACCAGCCGTCGTTGTAGTACTGGGCCACTCGTGCGAACGGATCCTTGTCGCCGGTGCCGATCTGGACCCGAGCCGCGGGCAGCATCACGCGCACGTCGCGGACACCGCCTCCCTTGGCAGCCTCTTCGTCCGCAAGCACGTAGCGGCCGATGAACTTCCTGGGAAAGATGGCGACCACGACGTCGATCGCGACGTTGCGGAGGAAATTGACGACTACGTAGGCGCGCGGAAAGTCCTTGTGAAGCCGGTCCCGGACCGCAACTTCGAATCGACGAATGACCGTCGCGGCCATGTCACCGACGCCGCAACACGTGGATGAATTCGTCTCCGACAGTCTGCTGTTCGATCAGGTCATTGCCTGTCTGGCGCGCAAAGGCCTGAAAGTCGCGCACCGAACCGGGGTCGGTGGCCACGACCCTCAACAGTTCGCCGCTCACCATTTCGTTGAGCGACTTCTTGGCCTTGAGGATGGGCAAAGGGCAATTGAGCCCACGGGCGTCGAGCTCTTTGTGGATCTGCATGGCCATTCCTTGAAAGTCCAACGATTTTAGGAGGCCGGTCTCGGCCATTCCATGAACTGGGGCTCATGCCCTCGCGTGCGCAGCCAGTCGGCCAAGGCGTATCCCGTGCCGGCCGGCCAGCAGCGCAGCGCGGGAAGGTCGTACAGGCGATAGTCCACCAGCTCGGGCGACAGCATCACCTCGCCATCCGCCATCGCATGGTAGGCAATGATGACCTGGTTCATGCGCTGGAAGTCGTAGACGCCGACGAGATTTAGCTCGCTTGCGTCGAGGTTGGTTTCTTCCTTGATCTCGCGCGCGATGCCTTCCTGCGGCGTTTCGCCGGCTTCCATGAAGCCCGTGATCAGCGCATACATCTTGTGAGGCCAGGCCGCGTTGCGCGCAAGGAGCACCTGGCCGCGGTATTCGATGATCGCGGCCAGCACGGGGGTCGGATTGTTCCAGTGCGTCCAATCGCAGGCGGGGCAACGCAGGCGCGACTTCGGGCCGCCATCCTCTCGGGCTTCGATCCAGGTCAGGGGCGTCGCGCAAGAGGGGCAAAAGCGGGGCTCGTTCATCGCGGTTCAGGCCGGAAAGACGCCGGTCGACAGATAGCGGTCGCCACGATCGCACACCACGAAAACGATGGTTGCGTTCTCGACCGTCTTCGCGATCTCGAGCGCGGCCCAGAGCGCGCCCGCTGCCGAGATGCCACCGAAGATGCCCTCTTCCCGTGCGAGCCTGCGGCACATCTCTTCGGCGTTGTCCTGGCTCACGTTGACCACCTGGTCGACGCGGCTCGGGTCGTAGATCTTGGGCAGATATTCCTGCGGCCACTTGCGGATGCCGGGAATGCGTGAGCCCTCTTCGGGCTGCGCGCCGACGATTTGCACCGAAGGATTCTTCTCCTTGAGAAACCGGGACACGCCGGTGATGGTGCCCGTGGTGCCCATCGCGCTCACGAAGTGCGTGATACGCCCGCCTGTATCGGCCCATATTTCGGGCCCCGTCGTCTCGTAGTGGATGCGGGGGTTGTCAGGATTCGCGAACTGGTCGAGCACCCGGCCCTTGCCTTGTTGCACCATCTGCTCGGCCAGGTCGCGCGCGTATTCCATGCCGCCGCTCTTCGGTGTCAGGACCAACTCGGCGCCGAAGGCCTTCATGGTCTGCGCGCGTTCGACCGACAGGTCCTCCGGCATGATCAGCACCATGCGGTAGCCCCTGATGGCCGCCGCCATCGCGAGCGCGATGCCGGTGTTGCCGGAAGTGGCCTCGATCAGGGTGTCGCCGGGCTTGATCTCCCCGCGCTCCTCGGCGCGCTTGATCATTGACAGTGCCGGCCGGTCCTTGACCGACCCGGCGGGGTTGTTGCCTTCGAGCTTGCCAAGGATCACGTTGCCGCGCTTCACGTTCGCGTTCGCGTCAATGCGTTGCAGCGCAACCAATGGCGTTCGACCAATCGCGTCTTCAATCGTCGGATATTGCATGGAAGGCACTGTGCCATAATTTCGGGCTTCCCTCCTCCCTGCCCGGGTGGTGAAATTGGTAGACGCAGGGGACTCAAAATCCCCCGCCGCAAGGCGTGCCGGTTCGATTCCGGCCCCGGGCACCACGGCGCTACGCCCTGGTTCGGACACATTCCCCACGTCAATGACTCAGGCCGCGTTCGTCTGCAAGTCGAAGCAGCAACCGGCGTAGTACGCCTGGTCGCCGCCCTCTACGAAGGGCACCTCGATCGACTTCCCCTCGTTGCGCCAGGCGTCGCGCCGCACGTAGCCCGATTGCACCAGGTCGGCGATCAACTCGTCGTACTTCTGGATCCGGTAAGGCGTGAATCCAAAACCGATGCTGTGGACCGTGAAGATCGTGCGATCGGGATGCACCGTCGTCGTATTGAGGATGATGCGCTTGGGCTTGACTGGCAAGGCAGCCAGGATCTCCGGCATGCGCTCGGGCAGGAACTGCAGGCAGCCCGCAATGAAAAGAATATCGAAGCCGCTGGCTTCCTTGTAGTCGGTGGTGAAGCTCAGTTCGTCACCAATGCCGCGTTCGGCGGCGATCTCGCGGCCGGCCTGGATCACGCCCTCCACATCGCAGGTCCTCCAGTGCATGCCGGGGGGGTAGTGCAGCATGCGCCGGAAGGCGTGGTACTTGATGGCCGCGTGACCGCCGAGGTCGAACACGGTACGCAACCCGTTCTCGAATGAACGGGTCAACCAGAACAAGGCCGGGTAGTCATAGAAGAAGACCTGCGGCGTGAAGAGACGCCTGGCTTCCGCGACATTGTCGAAACCGATCGGCTTTGACGTTGGCGCCGCCGCCAGCGCGGCGTCAAAACTTTCATACGACCCCATGAACAGGTGCTGGTCGACGTTGTCGACAAACTTGCGACGGTACGCTGATTCGCGCAGGCGGCGCAGCGGCGGGAGGTTGGCCAGCATCTTCGAACCTTTGGGTCCGCTTCCGGACCCTCAAATGAATGTGAGCATCAGAAATTTTTGTCAATTTCTGAAAGCATTCATCTTACAAAGAGCGTTTGTAGGTCGCAATCGAAATTCCCCATGGCAAGGGGCCTATGCAGCTTGGCAGATCCGTCCCGCCGAGGAGGCCTTCAAATCGGCGCTTCGGCAGCGCGCCCCACGCGGCGCTCGCGCTCCACCCAGTTGAAAAGCGGCGTGGCCATCAAGGTCGACAGGATCGCCATCAGAACCAGGATCGAAAACAGGCCGGGCAAGATGACGCCGGCCTGAAGCCCGATGTTGATGCGCAGCTTTTCGGTCAGCGCGCCGCGCGGCAGCACCGCACCCAGGAGAAAGCCGCCGAAGACGGCATGGATGCCGATCGCATCCATCGCGAAGGCGCTGAGGCTGAAAAGGGCGAGCACGAGCGCGAGAAGCGACGCGCTCAATGGCGCGTCAGGGCGCACCACCGCGAGAATGCACCACGCTGCCGCATCGTCGATTGCGCCGGCAGTCAGCGCGAGCCGACACCGAGGCGGCACTGCGAAAGCGGCTCTTGAAATGATCGGCGCGGAATTCGGTGCCGACGAGGAACATGTACATCCCCACGCCCAACTGCCCGCCCACATAGAGCATGCCCAGCGTCTCCTTGGGAAAGAGCGCGCGCTGCATCTCAGGAAAGAAAAGCCCGAAAAGCGATGGGCCGAGCAAGACCGCGCCTTTGGGTTGTGGATGTGCTTGCAGGAAGCCCGCGATTTTGCCTCTATCGCGGCGGCACGACTTCCCTGACGTAGGCTCAGGCGCCGGATTGAAGCCCTGACATCACCGTCGAATAGCGCAACCCGACGCGCAACTCTCGCTTGAGACGCGTGTTGTCGAGGCGCCGCGATTCACCCATGAAGCTCAGTAGCGACAGAGGAAGCTGCGCCCGTGCCTCTGCGCGGCCGATGCGCGGCGGGCGGGGAAGACCGTAGATGCCGGCCGCAAGGTCGACGTAGTCACCCATCTTGAGTTCGCTGTCATCGCTCGCATGAAACACGCGCTGAGGGCCGCCCCGCCACAACGCGGCAACGCAGGCGCGCGCCAGATCGTCGGCGTGAATGTGATTGGTGAACACGTCGTCTTCCGCGCGCAATACCGGTGTGCCTTTCAGGAGCCGCTCTCGCGGCGTACCGCCTTCGCGGTCGGGTGCATAGATGCCTGGGATGCGCAGGATGCGCGTCGACACGCCCGCCCGTCCGAGCCACCGCACAGTGCGTTCGGCATCGACGCGCCGGTGCGCGCGCGGCGTGTCGGGGCGCACCGCGCGCGTCTCGCTGATTCGCGCGCCGCCGCAATCGCCATAGACGCCGCTGGTCGAACCGTAGACGAAGGATGAAGGAAGCGAGCGCAGACGCAGCGCGTGCGCAAGCGCCAGCGTGCGAGGATCACGCCACCATTGCGCCCCCTCGGCGCGTGGCGGCGGGGCAAGGTGAAGTACGCGGGTCGCAAGGCCCGAGATGCGACGCAATGTGGCTGCAGCATCTAGATCCGCCACGAGCGGTGCAATGCCGTTCTGTCGCAGCAGGGGCACGCGCCCAGGCGAAGAAGTCAACGCGATCAGATTCACGCGCCCCCGGAGCAGGCGCGCAGCCCGAAGGCCGATGTCGCCGCAACCGACAACAAGCACGCGCTCCCGCCGGAAGCGCGAGGGCCTCGCGCCCAGGGGGCTGTTGATTGAGGGCAAAATCCATCTCCCTTTTGAAGTAGTAGCGAAGAATAACCATGACCAGCGCAGCGCCGAGCGAATCGGGCTTTCACATCACGGTAGAGCCCAGCGGACGCCATTTCGACGCTCATCCGGACGAAACCATTCTCGCGGCCGGCATCCGCCAGGGCATCGGACTGCCTTATGGGTGCAAGGATGGCGCATGCGGCTCGTGCAAATGCAAGAAGCTATCGGGCAAGGTCACGCTGGGGCTGCACCAAAGCAAGGCCCTTAGCGCCGAAGAAGAAATGGCAGGCTTCATTCTCACCTGCTGCGCACGCGCGGAAAGCGACGTGGTGCTCGAATCCCGCCAAGTGACGGAAGCAGGTGCCTTTCCGATCCGCAAGATGCCGGTGCGCGTCCTCGCGCTGACAAGGAGATCCCATGACGTCGTGTTGCTGCGCCTGCAGTTACCTGCCGGCGAGCCGCTGCAATTCCATGCGGGCCAGTACATCGAGTTCATCCTTCGCGACGGCACGCGCCGCAGCTATTCGATGGCCAATGCGCCGCATACGCTGCTGGAGCCGGGCACGGGTATCGAGTTGCACATCAGGCATCTCCCGGGCGGCAAGTTCACCGACCACGTGTTCGGCGCCATGAAAGAGAAGGAGATCCTTCGCGTCGAAGGCCCCTATGGCAGCTTCTTCCTCCGCGAGGAATCCGACAAGCCGCTGGTCTTTCTCGCTTCAGGGACCGGATTCGCGCCAATCAAGGCCGTGCTCGAACACATGAAGCTCAAGGGCATCGAGCGGCCGGTGACCCTGTATTGGGGCGGCCGCCGCCCCGAGGACCTCTACATGGACGACTGGATCCGTGCGCAGATCGCGGAGATGCCCCGTCTGCGCTATGTGCCGGTGATCTCGAACGCGGTGCCGGAGGACAACTGGCGAGGACGAACCGGGTTCGTCCACCGGGCAGTCATGGAAGACTTCAGCGACCTCTCGGGCCATCAAGTCTATGCGTGCGGCGCGCCCGTCGTCGTCGATTCCGCGAAGCACGACTACGTGGCCGAGCGCGGACTGCCCGAAGAGGAATTTTTCGCCGACGCCTTCACGACAGAGGCGGACAAGGCGGTGCCCTGACGCCCACCCGACCGAGAAACCAACCCAGCAAAAACGGATTCATGAACGCCAGACACTTCCTCCTCACGCTCGTCTCCACGGCAGCTATCCTCGTCACAGCACAAGCGACTGCCCAGCAGCGCCCGATCCGCCTTGTCGTCCCTTACGCAGCAGGCGGGCCGATCGACGTCACGGCGCGCATCCTGGCCGAGCGCGTGAAGGACTCGCTGGGCCCCGTCATCGTCGACAACAAGCCTGGTGCGGGCGGCAACATCGGCGCGGACATCGTGGCCAAGGCCCCGCCCGACGGCCTCACGATCGGCATCGCCGCGACGGCGACGAATGCGGTCAATCCCTGGCTGTACGCCAAGATGCCTTACAACGCCGCCACGGATTTCGCGCCCATCACCCAGATGGTCCGCGTGCCCAACGTGCTGGTGATGAATGCGCAGACCGCGCAACGCCTGAAGATCAACAACCTCGCCGACCTGATCGCCTATGCGAAGGCCAACCCTGCAAAGCTGAACTACGGCAGCGGCGGCAACGGGAGCGCCGGACACCTGGCCGGCGAGATGTTCAAGAAGGAAGCGGGCATCTTCGCGGTGCACATTCCTTACAACGGCGGCAATCCGGCGCAACTGGCATTGATCTCGGGGCAGGTCGATTTCAACTTCGACAACCTCGCGACTGCGGCGCCGAACATTCGCTCGGGAAAGCTCAAGGCCATCGCCGTGACGACCGCCGAGCGCAGCATTGCCTTGCCGGACGTGCCGACAGTCGCCTCGACGCTGAAGGGTTTCTCGGTGGACACCTGGTGGGGCCTGGTCGCTCCGGCCGGCACGCCGCCAGAAGTGGTGGCCAAACTCAATCACGCTTTCGTCGACGCGCTCCATGCGCCTGAGACCAAGAGCAAGTTCGGGTCTCTGCTGGCCGAACCTGTCGCAAGTACTCCCGAACAGTTCGGCGCCTTCATGAAGAGCGAACTCGCGAAGTACGAGAAGGTCGTCAAGTCCACCGGCGCACAGGTGGATTGAGCTGATCGCCCCTCCGGGGGCGATCAGCGTTATTCGCCGAGGTAGGCTGCGCGGACCTTGGGGTCGCTCAACATCACCTTGGCGTCGCCGCTCATGGTGATCAGGCCCGACTCCATCACGTAGCCGCGATCGGCCAGCTGCAATGCACGGCTGGCGTTCTGCTCGACCAGCAGCACAGTGACGCCCTGGTCGTAGACCTGCTTCACGACCTCGAAGATCTTGTCGACCATGATCGGCGACAGGCCCATCGATGGCTCGTCGAGCAGCAGCACCTTCGGCCGCGCCATGAGCGCGCGTCCCATCGCGAGCATCTGCTGTTCGCCGCCGGACATGGTCCCGGCGAGTTGCGTTGCCCGTTCCTTGAGACGCGGGAAAGTCGCAAAGACACGCTCGATGTCCTTCGCAATTTCCGCCTTGTCCTTGCGAATGTAGGCACCGATCTGCAGGTTCTCCGTGATCGACATGCGCGCGAACACGCCACGGCCTTCGGGCACCATCACGAGGCCCTCGCCGACCAGGTCCCACGCGCCGCGACCCTTGATGCTCTTGCCCAGGAACTCGATGTCACCGGCAAGAAACGGCAGCGTCCCGGTGATCGCCTTCATGGTGGTGGTCTTGCCGGCGCCGTTGGAGCCGATCAGCGAAACCAGTTCGCCCTCGCGCACCTCGAAATCCACGCCTTTCACGGCCTGGATGCCGCCGTACGCGACCTTCAAGCCGCTGATTTTCAAGAGGGTTTGCGCCATCTCAGTGTGCCCCCGTGCCGAGGTAAGCCTCGATCACTTTCTCGTTTTTCTGTACATCCGCGGGCGTTCCCTCGGCAATCTGTTTTCCGTAGTCGAGCACCGTAACGCGGTCGCACAGGCCCATCACCAGCTTCACATCGTGCTCGATCAGCAGGATGGTGCGATCGTCCTTGCGGATGCGATCGATCAGTTCGCGCAACTGCACCTTCTCGGTCGCGTTCATACCTGCGGCGGGCTCGTCGAGCGCGATCAGTTGCGGATCGGTGGCGAGTGCGCGCGCGATTTCCAGTCGGCGCTGATCGCCGTAACTCAAGGTTCGCGCCTTGTAGTCGGCAAACTTGCCGATGCCGACGTAATCAAGCAACTCATGCGCGCGCTTGGCGATCGCGGCCTCTTCGGCCTTGAAGCCGCCGGTGCGGAAGATCGCACCGAACAAACCCGAATGGGTACGGATGTGGCGACCCACCATCACGTTCTCGAGCGCGGTCATCTCCGCGAACAACCGGATATTCTGGAAGGTACGCGCAATGCCGGCCTTGGCAACCTCGTGCACAGCGGTCGGCTGATAGGGCTTGCCGGCCAGTTCGAACGTGCCGCTGTCGGGCGTGTAGAGACCGGTGATGACGTTGAAGAAAGTAGTCTTGCCCGCGCCGTTGGGGCCGATCAGTCCGTAGACTTGGCCGCGCTCGATTTTCATGCCCACATCGGACAGTGCCTGGAGGCCCCCGAATCGCTTCGAAATGCCTTGGACGTTGAGGACGGTGTCGCTCATGTTCGTTCTCCCATCCCTCACGGATTGATCGACATCGGGCGCGAGGCCACGCCCGGGACTTCGTCGGACGGGACTTCAACCCCCGGTGCCGCGGCCGGCATGCCCGACGCGGGAGCCATGCCCTTGCGCGCCAAGGACTTGCCGTGCTCTGGCGACGGCCAGAGTCCGCGCGGACGCACCAGCATGATGATGATCATCGCGAGCGCAACGAAGAGTTGGCGCAGGATGGAGGCATCAAGCCGGCCGTCGGTCATCGCCTGCAATGGGCCCGCCACGTAACGCAGCACCTCGGGCAGTGCCGACAGAAGCACCGCGCCGAGAATCACGCCCGGCAGGTGCCCGATGCCACCCAGCACGACCATCGCGACGATCATCACGGACTCGCTGAGGGCGAAGGACTCGGGCGACACGAAGCCTTGGAAGGCGGCAAACATCGAACCTGACACACCGCCAAAGCTCGCGCCCATGCCGAAGGCCAGCAGCTTCATGTTGCGCGTGTTGATGCCCATCGCCTTGGCGGCGATTTCATCTTCACGGATCGCCATCCACGCGCGGCCGATGCGCGAAACCTGCAACCGGTGCGAGATCAGGATGGTGACAAGCACCAGCGCCAGGAAGAGGTAGTAGTAGAGCGTGACCGAAGAAATCGTGAAGCCGTTGAACTTCAACGCCTTGCCAAGGTTCAGCCCCCAGAAATGGACAGGCTCAATGGCCGTGATGCCCTTCGGCCCGTTCGTGATGTTGAAGGGCTGATCCAGGTTGTTCAGGAACACGCGGATGATCTCGCCGAATCCGAGCGTCACGATCGCGAGGTAGTCACCGCGCAGCTTGAGCGTGGGTGCGCCGAGCAGCACACCGAACGTCGCGGCGAGGCCTAAGCCCAGCGGTACGACGATCAACAGCGAACTGTTCAGGCCGTTCGGGAACATGGCCTTGAAGGCCGGGAAGGTCTCGCTCAGGTGCGGCGACTCCAAGAGCGCATACATGTAGGCCCCGATGGCGAAGAAGGCCACATAGCCGAGGTCGAGCAGGCCGGCGTAGCCGACGACGATGTTCAAGCCCAGCGCCAGCATCACGTAGAGGAGCGCGACGTCGGCGATGCGGACCCAGGCATTGCCCTGGGACTGCAGCAGCAGCGGAAGCACCAGCAGTGCGATGGCCGCGATCACGATGATCAGGAGATTCTTGCCTTGTTTCATGGCTTTCTCCTCAGGCACGGTCCGCCACACGCTCGCCGAGCAGGCCCGAGGGCCGCAGCGTGAGCATGATGATCAGCACGACGAACGCGATGATGTCGCTGTATTGGCTGCCCAGCACGTCGCCAGTCAGCGCACCGAGATAGCCTGACCCGATGGCTTCGATCACCCCGAGCAGGATGCCGCCCACCACGGCACCGGCGAGGTTGCCGATGCCGCCGAACACCGCGGCCGTGAAGGCCTTGAGACCGGGAATGAAGCCCATCGCGTGCTGCGCGATGCCGTAGTTGGAGGCATACATGACGCCGGCGATCGCCGCCAGCACGGCGCCGATGATGAAGGTGGCCGAAATGACCATGTCGGGGCGGATGCCCATGAGCGCCGCCACCCGCGGGTTCTCGGCAGTAGCCCGCATCGCGCGGCCCAGTTTGGTGTAGTTGACCAGCCAGGTCAGGATCGCGAGGCAAACGGCGGTAACGCTCAGGATCATGACCTGCGTCGGCGAAATCACGGCGCCGCCCAAATGGATCGGTGTTGTCGAAAGCAGGTTGGGGTAGGCCTTGTTGGTCGGCTTCCAGATGATCATCGCGAGCGTCTGCAGCAGGATCGACACGCCGATCGCGGTAATGAGCGGTGCCAGCTTGGGGCTGTTGCGCAGCGGCCGGTAGGCAACCTTCTCGATGACGAAGTTGAGCGCGGCGGCGACCACGCAGGCAATGATGAGCGCGACGATCAGGATGAGCCACCCCGGCGTGCTCGGCATCGATTCCCGCATGAGTCCGATGATGGTCCAACTGGTCAATGCCCCGACCATGAGCACTTCACCGTGTGCGAAATTGATGAGATTGATAATGCCGTACACCATCGTATAGCCCAAGGCTATCAAGGCGTACATGCTGCCCAGTACCAGACCGTTGATGATCTGTTGCAGCAAGATGTCCATAACGAGGATTCCCTTTTTTTGTGGTGGCACCCTTGAGAGGTGCCTCGGCTGACCCGGCGTCCTGAATTGACGCCATAGGCTTCACTTAGCAAAAAACCCGCCAGCATGTGTCGACGGCGGGTTTGTGGGCGGAATTTTAGTCACGGCGGAACGCCGATTTGGTGCATTTACGATCGGGTTTTCCCGCTGGCGCAAGCGCTTCGGACGTCGGAAGCGCAGAAGATTTGCATAAGGGTATAGCCCCTCCTCACTCTACGTATCAGTGGCCAGCGTCGTTGTTGCGTCGGCGCAGTTCACGCAATTTTTCGGCGATGCGGATTTCGAGTCCGCGTTCGACTGGTCGGTAGAACGGCGGCGGGTCGAGACCGTCGGGCATGTACCTTTCGCCGGCTGCGAATCCGCCGTCCTCGTCATGGGCGTATCGGTAGCCCTTGCCATAGTCGAGTTGCTTCATCAGGCGCGTCGGGGCGTTCCGCAAATGCATCGGCACCGGGCGCGTGCCGTCCGACTTGATCAAGGCCTTGACCTCGTTGTAGGCCTTGTAGACCGCGTTCGACTTCGGAGCGATCGCCAGGTAGACCACGCACTCGGCCAGCGCGAGTTCACCTTCGGGCGTCCCGAGACGCTCGTAGACCTCTGCGGCATCGAGCGCCAGGCGCAATGCGCGAGGGTCGGCCAGCCCTATGTCCTCGCTGGCCATGCGCACGAGTCGGCGTGCCATGTATCGGGGATCAGCGCCTCCGTCGAGCATGCGCACGAACCAGTAGAGTGCAGCATCCGGATCGCTTCCGCGCACAGACTTGTGCAGCGCGGAAATGGTGTCGTAGAACTGCTCGCCGCCCTTGTCGTAGCGGCGCATGCGTTCGCCGAGAACGCGCATCAGCCAATCGTCGGTGATGTTGTCGAGCGACTCTGAGCCGGCTGCAATCGATAGCGTTTCGAGTGTGTTGAGGAGCCGCCTCGCGTCGCCGTCAGCGTATGCGATCAGCCGGTCGACGGCCTTCGCCTCGATCGCCGGCACCGCCTGGATGTCCTGTGCGCGCGTCACGATCTGCTTGAGATCGTCCTCGCTGAGCGGCTGCAGCACGTAGACCGCCGCCCTCGACAGCAAGGCAGAGTTCACCTCAAACGAAGGGTTCTCGGTGGTCGCGCCGATGAAGGTGAAAAGGCCCGACTCCACGTGAGGCAGGAAGGCATCCTGCTGGCTCTTGTTGAATCGATGCACCTCGTCGACGAAGACGATCGTGCGCCGCTGCTCAAGGCCATCGCGTGCCGCGATGGCCCGATCGACCGCATCGCGAATGTCCTTCACGCCGCCGAGCACGGCACTGATGCTGAGAAATTGCGCATCAAACGCATCCGCCATCAGCCGCGCAATGGTCGTCTTGCCTACTCCAGGCGGTCCCCACAGGATGCACGAATGCGGTTGTCCGGATTCGAAGGCGATGCGCAGCGGCATGCCGGGGCCAAGCAGATGCTGTTGCCCGATGACCTCGCCCAAAGTCTTGGGGCGAAGGCGTTCTGCGAGAGGTTGATGCGTGGAGGTAGCCATCGAAGAGCCGCCCGCCGGTCCGGCGGGTCGCGGACGTTACTGCCGTACCACGTCGGCGCCCGCAGGCGGCTTGAACACGAAGGTGCCGGCCGGAAGCGACGGGTTGACCTCGACTTTGCCAAACTTCAGCACCGACCGTTGACCGAAGCTGTCGAGGATTTCGAGGGCCGCCAGTGCGTCGCCCTGAAAGCCGATCTGCACGCTCTGGAGTTGGCCGTCCTTGTTCTTGGGGGTGGCCTTGACCCATTGCAATCCGTCGCGCTCGGGCGCACCTTCGAGAGCGAAATCCGCCTGAAGAGCTCGAAGATCGGGGGCGGCCGCGATCAGCGCTGCCGGCGTCGATCCAAGGGCTTGCGACTGTTTGCGCTGCGTGACCTGGTTGAGATCGGCGTCGTAGAGCCAGAGCGTCTCTCCATCGGCGACGATGCTCTGGACGAAGGGCTTCTTGTAGTCGAACCTGAATTTGCCCGGCCGCTGGAATTCGAAGGTGCCGGTAGAGACCTTGTCCCGCGAAGCAACACCTTCCTTCGGCGGCGAGGTCACGGTCTGGGTGAATTCGGCACGCCCGGACTTGGCAGTCTTCACGAACGCCTCGAGGCTTTCCATCCCGCCGGCCCATGCGCCTGCAGCCAAGAGGGTCAGCGCCACACCTGCAATCAACTTCTTCATCGACATACTCTTCTGTGCGGGCTCATTCGGTGCGTGCGGGCACGAGAATCTCGCGCTGGCCGCTGCCGCTCATCGCGCTGACGAGCCCGGCATTCTCCATGTCCTCGACCAGCCGCGCTGCGCGGTTGTAGCCGATCTTCAGGTGACGCTGGACCAGCGAGATGCTGGCTTTGCGGTTCTTCAGCACGACCTCGACCGCCTGGTCGTACATCGGGTCTTTTTCGCCGCCTTCGCCGCCGCCTTCGCCCAGCATATCGCCGTCGCCGTCGACCGTGCCGCCTTCGAGCACACCCTCGATGTAGTCCGGCTCACCCTGCGACTTCAGGTAGGCAACGACGCGATGGACTTCCTCGTCGCTGACGAACGCGCCATGAACGCGGATCGGCAGTCCGGTGCCGCTCGGCATGTACAGCATGTCGCCCATGCCCAGCAGCGCTTCCGCGCCCATCTGGTCGAGGATCGTCCGCGAATCGATCTTGCTCGACACCTGGAACGCGATACGCGTCGGAATATTGGCCTTGATGAGACCGGTGATCACATCCACGCTGGGCCGTTGCGTCGCCAGGATCAGGTGAATACCCGCCGCGCGTGCCTTCTGCGCCAGTCGCGCGATGAGTTCCTCGATCTTCTTGCCGACGACCATCATCAAGTCTGCGAGTTCGTCGATCACCACCACGATATGGGGCTCGCGTGCGAGCGGCTCAGGGCTGTCGGGCGTGAGGCTGAAGGGGTTGTAGATGAACTCCTCGCGCGCCTTCGCCTCGTCGATCTTGGTGTTGTAGCCCGCCAGGTTGCGCACACCCAACTTGCTCATGAGCTTGTAGCGGCGCTCCATCTCGGCCACGCACCAGTTGAGCCCGTGGGCGGCCTGCCGCATGTCGGTCACCACCGGCGCCAAGAGATGCGGAATGCCTTCGTAGACCGACATTTCCAGCATCTTCGGGTCGATCATCAGAAGCCGAACGTCGCGCGCCTCGGCCTTGTAGAGCAGGCTCAGGATCATCGCGTTGATGCCGACCGACTTGCCCGAGCCGGTCGTGCCGGCCACCAGCACGTGCGGCATCTTGGCGAGATCGGCCACCACCGGATTGCCGACGATGTCCTTGCCGAGGCCCATGGTGAGCATCGACTTGCCTTCGTTGTAGATCTGCGAGCCCAGAATTTCGCTCAGCCTGATCGACTGCCGCTTGGCGTTCGGCAGTTCGAGCGCCATGTAGTTCTTGCCGGGAATCGTCTCGACCACGCGAATCGACACCAGCGACAGCGAGCGCGCAAGATCCTTCGCGAGATTGACGATCTGCGAGCCCTTCACGCCGGTGGCTGGCTCGATTTCGTAGCGGGTGATCACCGGTCCGGGCGAAGCGAGCACGACGCGCACGTCCACACCGAAGTCCTTCAGCTTCTTCTCGATCAGGCGTGAGGTCATCTCCAGCGTGTCGGCCGAGACGGTCTCCTGTCGTGCCTGCGCGGCGTCGAGCAGATCCACTTGCGGCAATTTACTGTCGGGCAACTCGCGGAACAACGGCTTCTGCCGCTCTTTCGCGACCCGGTCGCTCTTGGGCACTTCCGCGAGTGCGGGTTCAATCTGGACTGGGGGCGAAGGCGCGCGTCGCTTCGGGCGTGGGACAGCCCGCAGTTCCGCATCGGGTGCTTCGGCATCATCACCCTGGTCAATCGATGCCAGTTCTTCGCGCTCGCGCACGGCCTTCTTGCCCATGGCGATGTCTTGCGCGATTTCACGCCTCTCGCGGCGTGACTCGAACAGCGAATAGAGGCGGGACCCGATGCGCTCGGCGATCTGCCCCCAGGAAAACCGGAACACGAGCGCCGACCCGATCACACCGCCGGCAATGGCGATCAATGCCGAGCCGGTGAACCCCATCCATTTGACGCTCGCTGGTCCGACCAGATAGCCCAACACGCCGCCGCCGTGCCCCGGCAACCGAAATTCGAGTCGATAGAGACGCGACCATTCAAGTACCGCGCTGGCGCACAACAACAGGATGAGACCGAACCAGAACGTAAGCCTGTTGCGATTGAACGGACCGCGCGGAGGCTCGTCCGGGATCGCGGCACCACCCCCGCGCATCCAGCCAGCCAGGGAGGAAAGCCAGACGCGCAAGCCAGCGGCCAGGCACCACCAAACCGAATAGCCCGCGAGGAAATAGCTGGCATCGGCGAGCCACGCACCGATGCGCCCACCCCAGTTCTTGATCTCACCCCCGGTACCTGATGTGGACCAGGCCGCATCCGATGGGGTGAAGCTCAGCATTGCCATAAGCCAGAACAGCAGTGCGACGAACCCCGCGATGAGCGTGATCTCATGCGCGAAGCGCATCGCGCGCAACCGTACCGGCTGCCCCTCGGCCGAGGAAGACGATTGGAGAGTGTTGAGCGAATAAGTCATGAAAGGCACAGCGACCGGCCGTCATCGATGGACCAGTGGCCTGAGGAAACTACAACGAATACCATCGCAGCCGCGTTGTCAGGGCCGTCGATGCAGGGGCCGGTGCGCCGCAGCAGTCCCGGCCGGACGATCAGGCAAGCGATGAAAGCCGTTCCTTGATGATCATGGCGCCATCGGGCAACGTCTGCACGAATCCGCGCTCTTCGAGGTCCTTCATGACGCGGCTGACCATCTCGCGCGAAGCCCCCACCATTTTGGCCAGGTCCTGCCTCGAAATCTTGTCGCGCACCTTGAGGTTGCCCGCACCATCATCCACGGCAAACTCCAGCAACGAGCGCGCGACGCGTCCGTAGACATCCATCAGCGCCAACGACTCGATCTTTCGATCAGCGTGTCGCAGCCGCGCAACCAAGCCTCGCATGATGTTGTACGACATCGAGGAGCTTTCAGGCAGGCAGCGGGCAAAGGCCTCGCGGCCCAGCATCAGCACATCCGTCTGGATCTCGGTACGCACCGTGGCCGAATGCGGTTCGTCGTCGATCATGCTCATCTCGCCGATGTAGTCGCCCGGCTGCAAGGTCGCCAGGATGACCTCGCGGCCTCGACTGTCGGTGCTCATCACCCGGGCACGTCCGGTCAGAATGATGTAGAGGGCGTCGGACTTCTTGCCTTGTTCCACGATCACCTCGGCGCGCTTGAAGCGCTTCTTGACGATCGCATCCGCGATGCTCGCGGACTGCGTAGGCGTCAGTGCCGCGAACAGTGGTACGCGGCGGAGCAATTCAAGATTGGACAGCATCGACATTCATCAATTCCCGGATTCCGCACGATTCACAAATCCATGGATTAATACAATCGCGCGCATTGAAAACAGCCCCCGCCCGGTCTTGAACCGAACGGTGATACTCCATATCTATCACCCTGAAAATGTACACGCTGCCGCAGCGTCAATCTTAGGTTTTCTACTCATGTCCTCCCCACGCCACGCGAAGGTTCTCATTCTCGGCTCCGGCCCGGCCGGTTACACCGCCGCAGTCTACGCTGCCAGAGCCAATCTCGAGCCCATGCTCATCACCGGCATCGCCCAGGGCGGCCAACTCATGACCACGACCGATGTCGACAACTGGCCGGCCGATGTCCACGGCGTGCAGGGTCCCGATCTCATGCAGCGCTTCCTGGAGCATGCAGAACGGTTCAAGACCCAGATCGTCTTCGACCATATCAACAAGGTCGACTTGAGCAAACGTCCTTTCACACTGACAGGCGACAGCGGCACCTACACCTGCGATGCGCTCATCATTGCCACGGGCGCGTCGGCCAAGTACCTCGGCCTTGACTCCGAGCAGCACTTCATGGGCCGCGGCGTATCGGGATGCGCCACGTGCGACGGCTTTTTCTACCGCGAACAGGAAGTGTGCGTAATCGGCGGAGGCAACACCGCGGTCGAGGAGGCACTCTACCTCTCGAATATCGCCAGCAAGGTGACGCTGGTGCATCGTCGCGACAAGTTCCGCGCGGAGCCGATCCTGATCGACAAGCTCCATGAAAGGGTCGCTGAGGGCAAGATCGAACTCAAGGTACACAACACCCTGGATGAAGTTCTGGGGGATGACTCCGGCGTCACGGGCATTCGCCTCAAGAACACTCAGACTGGCGCCACCGAGCAGCTGGATCTGAAGGGGTGCTTCATCGCGATCGGACACCATCCGAATACCGACATATTTCAGGGCCAAGTCGAAATGAAGGACGGGTACATCTTGACCCGGTCGGGGTTGCAGGGCTTCGCGACCATGACGAGCGTTCCGGGTGTCTTCGCCGCCGGCGATGTGCAGGATCACGTTTATCGCCAAGCCATCACCAGCGCCGGCACCGGCTGCATGGCGGCATTGGATGCCCAGCGGTTTCTAGAGCAAGAGTAAGGCTCGCCCCCAAGCTGCGCGCACTTCGTGTCGCTTCGCCACCCCCCGACCGGGGGGCGACACCAGCGGCCCGGCAAAGCTGGTTCCGCAGTGTTTCTCTTTTTCCCCAATCAAAGCATGCGAGCGGGCTATAATCGATGGCTTTGCTGAATTTGTCTGGTCTGTTTAGGACTGGGTTTTCTGCAGCAAGTCGGGGTACCGCCACCCGTTTCTGGCGAGGTCAAGCTGCAAACCACCTCGCAACCTCCGTTGCGCCTAGGTGCCAGCTGTTCAAGAAAGAGTGTCCAAATGGCACGCGTATGCGAAGTAACGGGCAAAGGCCCGATGGTCGGAAACAACGTTTCCCACGCCAACAACAAAACCAAGCGCCGGTTCCTGCCGAACCTGCAATACCGCCGTTTCTGGGTCGAATCTGAAAATCGTTGGGTTCGCCTTCGCGTTTCCAGCGCTGCCCTGCGCCTGATCGACAAGAATGGCATCGACGCCGTGCTCGCAGACCTGCGTGCGCGCGGCCAAGCTTAAGGAGCTGAATCATGGCAACGAGCAAAGGCGGACGCGAAAAGATCAAGCTGGAATCCACTGCGGGTACCGGCCACTTCTACACGACCAGCAAGAACAAGAAGACGATGCCTGAAAAGATGTCGATCATGAAGTTCGACCCGAAGGCACGCAAGCACGTCGAGTACAAGGAAATCAAGCTGAAGTAATTCGGCCCTGCTTCCAACAAAAAACCCGCTGAGACCCAGCGGGTTTTTTGTTGCCTGCGCAATTTCACGAGGCGCAAAAAAGCCGGCTCGACGGCCGGCTTTTGAATCGGCATTGCCGACGCTGTTGACTCTTAGGCGCGCGCAGCTCGCAGACGTGTCGAGAATTCGCGCAGGCCCGCAATGCCGCTGGCTTCAGCGCGATGGCACCAGGCAGCGAGGTCCGCAGCAAGCTGCTCACGCGACTGCGAAGTGTTCAGCCAAAGCTGGCGAAGCTCCTCACGCATGGTCATCATCTTGTCGAGCACCGGATGAGCAGCACGTGCCTGCACCAACTGCGAACGGGCGGCTGCAGGCACCTTGTCGTCGTCGCGATGCAGCCAGCGCTTGGCTGCCTTCAGGACCGACAGGTCAGCGCCCTTCGCCTTGAGTAGCGCCAATTCGTCGCGGGTTGTGCGGCGCATTTCACGCGCGTAGCCAGCCATGACCTCGTAGCGATTCGCGATGACAGCTTCCAACGTCTTTGCGTCGGCCACGGGGCGCACATCGCCAATCTGCAACTTCGGCGGGACCTTCTTGACCTTGGCCCAGCCGATTTTCTGCATCAGGCTGATGTAGACCCAGCCGATGTCGAACTCGTACTTCTTGACCGAGAACTTCGCAGAAGTCGGATAGGTGTGGTGGTTGTTGTGCAACTCTTCGCCACCAATGATGATGCCCCACGGAATCAGATTGGTACTCGCGTCGGTGGCCTCGAAGTTTCGATAACCCCAGAAGTGGCCAATGCCGTTGACCACGCCCGCAGCCCAGAACGGAATCCAGAGCATCTGCACAGCCCAGACCGTCAGGCCAATACCACCGAACAGCGCCAGGTTGAGGATGAGCATCAGGCCGACGCCCTGCCAGCTGTAGCGCGAATAAAGATTGCGCTCGAGCCAGTCGTCCGGCGTGCCATGGCCGAAACGCTCCATCGTTTCCTTGTTCTTCGATTCCTTGCGATAGAGCTCGGCGCCGCGCCACATGACTTCGTCGATACCCTTGACCTGCGGGCTGTGCGGGTCTTCTTCGGTTTCGCACTTTGCGTGGTGCTTGCGGTGAATGGCCACCCATTCCTTGGTGACCATGCCGGTGCCGAGCCAGAGCCAGAAGCGGAAGAAATGAGAAGGAATCGGGCCCAGATCCATGGCCCGATGCGTTTGCGTGCGGTGCAGGAAGATCGTGACTCCTGCGATCGTGATGTGCGTAGTGACGAGCGTGTACAGCACGATCTGCCACCAGGTGAGGTCCCACAAGCCGTGTCCGAGCCAATCGATGGCCGCGCTCAGTACGGCAGAGTCAGGAAGCAACATTGAAATTCATACTCCATGGCCGCACGAAGGTGCAGCCTCCAGGTAACCCGTGATTTTAAGGGTCCGGCCCTGAAAAGGGGGCTAAAGCCTTGATATATCGCAAGTTTTGACCTTCTTTGGAGCTTTGTGCCTATTTGCGGTTCCAGACCGCCGCAAAGAAGCCGTCGGTCGCATGGCGATGAGGCCAGAGGCGGAGGAAACGGCCGCCGCTTTCGCCTCCAGCGCAAAGGGATTCGGCATTCGCGACCTTGAGTCCTTGCAGCAATTCGGAGGTGTCCTGCGCCACGAAATCGGGATTCGCGGCGCCAAAAGCTTCGGCAATGGCTTCGTTCTCCTCGGGCAGGATGCTGCAGGTCGCATAGACAAGCCGTCCTCCCGACTTCACGAGCCGCGCCGCGCTTTGCAGAATCGCAGCCTGTTTGACGGTGAGTTCTTGTACGGATTGCAGCGACTGGCGCCACTTCAGATCGGGATTGCGCCGCAGAGTACCAAGGCCTGAGCAAGGCGCATCGACCAGTACGCGGTCGATCTTGCCCGCCAGGCGCTTGATGCGGTCATCCCGTTCGTGGGCAATTGCCGCTGGGTGGACGTTGGAAAGCTTGCTGCGCGCCAGCCGGGGCTTCAGGGCGTCGAGACGGTGCGCCGAGGTGTCGAGGGCATAGAGGCGGCCGGTATTTCGCATCGTCGCGCCGATCGCAAGCGTCTTCCCGCCCGCGCCCGCACAAAAATCGACCACCATTTCGCCACGCTTTGCGTCGAGCAAGAGCGCGAGCAATTGAGATCCCTCGTCCTGGACTTCGACTGCGCCTCGGGCAAAAGCGTCTAGCTTGGTGAGCGCCGGCTTCCCTTCGATTCGAAGCCCCCAGGGCGAGAACGGCGTCGCAACAGATTTGATGCCGGCCAGCGCCAGTTCTTTCTGCACGTCCGGGCGCTTGTCCGTGAGCGCGTTGACTCGCAGATCGAGCGGGGCCGGCTGCTGCAAACTTTCCACCAGTCGCCAGAACTGACCACCGAGCTGCGCCTTGAGCGGCGCGACAAGCCATTCCGGCAGGTTGTGCCGATGGCGTTCGAGCAGATCGTCTTGCTTGACGGCATCGCAGTTGTCGAGCCATCGCCTTTCGGTGTCGTTCAACGCACTCTTGAGGAAGTCGCGAGGACCATGAAAGCCCAGGATCGCCATCCGGCGCTCCTTGGAGCCGCTGCCGGAGGGTGACAAATGGTCGAACAGCAGCTTTTTGCGTAGAACGGTATAGACGGTCTCCGCCAGCGTGGCGCGCTCGCGCGGCCCCAACTCGCGATGATCGCGAAAGAACCGGGAAACGACCTGATCGGCCGGATGATCGAATTTCAGGACGAGGCCGACCAGGTCGGCGCTGGCCTCAAGCAGGGCTTTGGGATGCATGCCCCATTGTCTCAGCCGAAGCCGACATCAAGCGGATGCGCGTGTCCAAACCTCTCCGTAAGCCTGTCGCTCGATCTCTGCAAGCGTCGGCGAGTGCCCGGCCCACAGAACCAGCGCCGCGCCGGGAATGCTCAACGTGTGTTCAAGTTCGCGGCACAGATTCCAGCGCTCTTCGTCCGCGAGTGTTGGCAGTTCGACAAAGATGACATAGGCGCGGCGCCATGGAAACTCGCGCAGGTTCTTGCGGACCACCCAGGCCCGCGTGATTGCGCTGCAACGGACGAAGTCCGCCCTCAGTTCGCCGAGTTCGAACTCGCTCAGGTCGTGGCGTGCGATCTGGCTGAAAAACGGCGTCTCGGTGATTTCTTCCCAGGCGCGTTGCTCGGCGGCCTCCGCGGTCTTGGCTCGTTCACGCCAGAGCCTGAGCGCCCGGTCGTCGTGCGCTCCGGTGTCCAGGTCCTCGAGGGCCGCCACCGCCGTCTTGGCGGCCCACCACCGACTGGCTGTGCTCGATTCGTGCAAGCGCTCCAGCAAGGCGAGGCGAGCCTGGCGATCACTGGCAGGAAGCACCTGGGCCAGACCGCGCAGCGCCCCGGGGTGGTTCGCCGTGATCTCCAGTGCGCGCTCATACAAACGCCGCACATCAGCGGCCCGATCGATTCGCCGCGCGCAATCGGCCCACTCGACCATCTCGTCGGCATTGTTCCGGCCGGCGCTGGCTGAGAGCGCCTCAACGCGTTCGCGGACGCGGACCAGGTAGGCGTGATGCTGCTTCCAGTCGCTCGCGTGATCGCTGCACCATTCACTGTCGAAATGCTTGATCCATTTCGGCGCGTCGGCCAAGAGTCCAAGCGCCGAGTTCTCCGACCAGGACGGCATGGCGGATTTTTCGTCCAGCGCTTCGAGGCGATCGCGCAATACGGGGTGGGTGTCGTCGACGTCACTCACGCTGCGGAGCGCATCACGCAACGCAGCGCGGGCAAAGTCCTCTTCGACAGGTGCGCAAAACCTGGGGGCCATCGCGGAGAAAGGCCCGACCGGCAAGGAATCATCGACTGCGCGTCCCCAGTGCGCGGGCCAGAATTGCTCCGCGTACCAAGCGCTCTTGACGGCAATCTCCTTCAACGCACTGGCGACCACGCGCGTACCCAGGAGTCGGGCGGCGACGCGGTCGGCCTCGTATTCATCCTGTCGCGCCAGCGCGAAGGTCTTTGCGGCAAAGCGCGGAAAGTACCAGCGAAAAAAGGCCTGCGATGCGAATGCCATCACGCCGTCGTCGCGCTGGAAGTTCGCGTCCAGCCGCAGCCACGAAAGGCGCGTACGGTAGATCCACGCGCTCAACTTGCCATGGTTTCCGCGCAGGTGACCATATTCATGGGCCAGGACAGAAAGCACGCGTCGCCGGTCGAGCGCCATGAGGAGCGGCAGCCCCACGCTGAGATAGTTGATGGCGCCGCCGAACAGGCCGAATCGCGGCAACTGGCGGATGCTCGCGTTGAATTCGCTGTCCAGATAGACGCGATGCACTTGCGGTCCGTCGATCTTCTGCCGGATGCGATCGAGCGATTCGAAGAGGCCTGGCGCGTCTTCGCGCTCCAGCACGATCCCCTCGGGTTCTTCGAGACGCACCCACAGGGCGCGCAGCGTGGCCCAGAGCAAACCGAGCGCGAACAGCAGAAGCCAGCCTCGCGTCACGCCAAATCGCCCGCCCGCCCCGAAAGAACCGGCGACCCAGACGATGATGCCAATTGCGAGCGCCAAACAGGCGATCACCCACAGATACCCGAGCGCGGCAAATACGGCGACGCCGCGCCGGTAGCCCGTGCTGTCATCCGCGCTGGCGTGCTCGCTCAGTCGCACGAGATGAACAAAATCTGCCCGATTCATCCTGACCTTTTAGCCTATCGAAGGAAACAAACCACGTGACAGACGAAAACCTGCCGCCCCTGATCGAAACACCGCCGGGGCGGTATCGCCACTACAAGGGCGGTGAATACGAAGTGCTTGGCACCGTGCGCCACAGCGAGACGCTGGAGCCAATGACGCTCTATCGGGCGCTTTATGGCGAGCGCGGGCTCTGGGTGAGACCCGCGGCCATGTTCGGCGAAACAGTGGATGTCGAGGGGTCGTCACGGCTGCGCTTCGTCAAGCTCGACTAGGCGAGAAAGCGCATACGCGACGGGCCCGGGTCGACCGAGGCCATGAGCGACGAGAACTTTTCAATCCAACACTCCCCCGAGCACACGAGATGCTCGATTGTGTCAGTTTGTTTCCAGTTCTAGCCAGCTTGCGATGGCTTGAGGGTAAACCCTGTGTTCTTGCGCCAACACCCGGGCGGCCAATGTTTCAGGCGTGTCGTCGGGCAGCACCGGCACCGCGGATTGGGCCAGGATCGGCCCATGGTCCAGTTCGACGGTCACTTCATGCACGGTCACCCCGGCCACCCGGCAGCCAGCTTCGATGGCCCGCCGATGGGTATGAAGTCCCGGAAAAGCCGGCAAGAGCGATGGGTGGATATTGAGAAGCCGGCGTTCGTAGTGCGCAACGAAACCCGGCGTAAGAATCCGCATGAAGCCCGCGAGGACGACCAGGGTGGGCGAATGAAGGTCAATCGCGCGGGCGAGCGCCACGTCGAAGTCCTCACGGCTCGAAAAATCCGTGTGCGAAACCACGGCCGTGCGGATTCCGTGCTCGCGGGCAATCAGCAGTCCCTGGGCGTCCGGCTTGTTGCTGATGACGGCCGCGACGCGCGCGCCGAAACGCGCGGCCCAGCGACCACTCTCGGCAGCCCGCACGATGGCCGCCATATTGGAGCCGCTGCCGGAGATCAGGATCACAATGTTCTTCATGGGACGCGGGATTATCTGTGCTCGTTCGGCGGGTCCGGGCCTTGTCGCCGCGCGGACACCTCGAACTAGCACGACCGTGCTAAAACCGCCGATTCCGGAGACACGCCGCCCCCTGCGGCGTTCGATCAACACAGCGAGGCACGCATGGATTTGAGCTTCACGCCCGAAGAACAGAAGTTCCGCGAAGAGATTCGCGCCTGGGTCAAAGAAAACCTTCCCGCAGAGATTTCCCATAAGGTGCATCACGCGCTCGAACTGACGCGCGACGATCTGCAGCGCTGGGCCAAGATCCTCGGCAAGAAGGGCTGGCTGGGCTATGGCTGGCCGAAGGAATTCGGCGGTCCGGGTTGGACCGCGGTCGAAAAGCACCTGTTCGAAGAAGAGGCCGCCCTCGCCGGCGCGCCCCGGATCATTCCCTTCGGCCCTGTCATGGTGGCGCCGGTGATCATGGCCTACGGCAACGCTGAACAGCAGAAGCGCTTCCTGCCCGGCATCGCCAGCGGCGAAGTCTGGTGGAGCCAGGGCTACAGCGAACCGGGTTCCGGCTCGGATCTGGCCTCGGTCAAGACCAAGGCCGAACGCAAGGGTGACAAGTACATCGTCAACGGCCAGAAGACCTGGACCACGCTCGGCCAATATGGCGAATGGATCTTCTGCCTGGTCCGCACCAGCAATGAGGGCAAGCCCCAGACCGGCATCAGCTTCCTGCTGATCGACATGAAGTCGCCCGGTGTCACGGTGCGCCCGATCAAGCTGCTCGACGGCGGCTACGAGGTCAATGAAGTCTGGTTCGACAACGTCGAGGTGCCAGCCGAGAACCTCATCGGCGAAGAAAACAAGGGCTGGACCTACGCCAAGCACCTGCTCTCGCACGAGCGCACCAACATCGCCGACGTGAACCGCGCCAAGCGCGAACTGGAACGCCTCAAGCGCATCGCGAAGAGCGAAGGCGTCTGGGAAGACCAGCGCTTCCGCGACGAGATCGCCAAGCTCGAAGTCGACGTCGTCGCACTTGAGATGCTGGTGCTGCGCGTTCTCTCGGCCGCCACGTCGGGCAAGAACTCGCTCGACATCGCCGGTCTGCTCAAGATCAAAGGCAGCGAGATCCAGCAGCGCTATTCCGAACTGATGATGCTGGCAGGCGGCCCCTACGCGCTGCCGCTGATTCGCGAAGCGATGGAAGCCGGCTGGCAAGGCGATTTCCCCGGCGGTCATCCGCAACTGGCACCTCTTTCGTCGACCTACTTCAACATGCGCAAGACCACCATCTACGGCGGCAGCAACGAAGTGCAGCGCAACATCGTCGCGCAGACGGTCTTGGGTTGAACGCGGGCTCACAAGGATCAGGCAATGGACTTCAATTTCAGCGACGACCAGCAACAGCTTCGCGACGCGGTCGCCAAGTGGGTCGAAAAAGGCTACGGCTTCGAGCGCCGCCGCGCCACCGAGGCAGCGGGCGGCTTCTCTCGTGAGGCCTGGGACGAACTGGCCGAACTGGGCCTGGGCGGTCTCTACATCCCCGAAGACGAAGGCGGATTGGGCATGGGCCCGGTCGAGGGCATGGTCGTCATGGAAGAACTCGGGCGCGGCATCGTGCTGGAGCCGCTGGCGCAATCGTTCATCGCAGGCGCGGTGCTCGCAGGCCATGCGGACGAGGACACCAAGGACAACTGGCTGCCGCGCATCGCGGGCGGTCAGGCGATGGTCGTGCTGGCCTACCAGGAACGGAAGGCACGCTACCGCGTCGACGTTTGCGACGCACAGGCCACGAAGGCCGGTGACGGCTGGAACTTGAGCGGCACCAAGAGCCTGGTGCCCGCAGGCGACGAGGCCGATGCCTACATCGTGCCCGCACAGCTCGACGGCAAGATCGCCCTCTTCCTCGTCGAACGTGCGGCCGACGGCGTCGCGGCCCGTGGCTACGGCACGCAGGATGGCAGCCGTGCGGCCGAAGTCGTGTTCGACAAGGCGGCGGCCACGCTGATCGCCAAGGACGGGCTGCCGGCCCTCGAACATGCGGTCGACATCGGCATCGCCGCCACCTGTGCCGAGGCTGTCGGCGTGATGGACAAGACGCTCGCGATCACTGTCGAGTACATGAACACGCGCAAGCAATTCGGCGTGGCGATCGCGACCTTCCAGGCGCTGCGCCATCGCATTGCCGACATGAAGATGCAACTCGAACTGGCCCGCTCGATGAGCTACTACGCCAGCCTGAAGCTCAACGCACCGCCTGCCGAGCGTCGTCAGGCACTGGCGCGGGCGAAGTACCAGCTGGGCGTTTCCATGCGCTTCGTCAGCCAGCAGGCCGTGCAACTGCATGGCGGCATCGGCGTGACGGACGAATACATCGTGAGCCACTATTTCAAGAAGCTCACGCAACTGGAAATGACCTTCGGCGACACGCTGCACCATCTGGGTGAAGTGTCGGCCCGCATGCAGGACACGGCCGGCGTATTTGCGTGAGTAGCCACTGCCCTCTTCGCCCGTAGCGAAGCGCCCGCCGGCCTCGAGCTCGCGGGCGCTTTTTCTTGAATCGGAGATTGCCGTGCACACTCGTCGGTCATTGATCCTTGGCACCCTCGCCACAACCATGCTCGCCGCCTGTACCAGCGTACCGCCGTCCAAAGATCGGCCACCGATCGTGTTCATGCACGGCAACGGAGATTCGGCTGCGCTCTGGCAGACGACGATCTGGCGGTTCGAATCGAACGGCTGGCCGCGTGATCGGTTGTTTGCGATCGACCAGCCCTTTCCTCTTGCTCGGGACGATGACACCGTCCCGCAGCCGGGACGCAGTTCCAGCGCCGAATCAATGGCCTTCCTGAAGCAGGAAGTCGAGCGCGTCCTGAAATCGACCGGTGCCAGCCAGGTCGTCTTGATCGGCAATTCGCGCGGGGGCAACGCGATCCGCAACTACGTGCAGAACGGCGGCGGCGACCGCGTTGTCAGCCATGTGGTCCTGGGCGGCAACCCGGCGCACGGCATCTGGGCCATCAAGGGGCTCCGCGAAGGCAATGAGTTCTCCGGGCTGAGCCCCTTCCTGCAGCAGCTCAATTCAGCGAAGAACGGCAATGGCGACGAAGTCACGCCCGGCGTGAAATGGCTGACGCTGCGCTCCGACAACAACGACAAATACGCGCAGCCAGACGGCATCTGGATCGGTGCCAAAGGCACGCCGACCCACATAGGGTTCGACGGACCGGCACTCAAGGGCGCGGTCAACGTCGTGTTGCCGCGCGTCGATCACCGTGAAACCTCCTTCTCGCCGGCTGCATTCGCAGCGACTTGGCGCTTTCTGACCGGAGAAGCCCCGAAGACCTTGCAGCCAGTCCCCGAGGCGCAAGTGAGCTTGTCAGGCAGGGTCACAGGGCTGGGGCTCGACCCGCAGGATCCGACAAGCGGCACATTCGTCAACAACCTGCCGCTGACCGGCGCCCGCCTCGAAATCTTCCCGATCGACGCCGCGACGGGCAAGCGACACGGCCCTGCGGTTTGGGCGCAGACCATCGGGCCGGACGCGAGATGGGGGCCGCTCGCCGCCCAACCGGACACAGCCTACGAGTTCGTCCTGAGCGCAGCGGGCTACGCAACGACTCACATCTACCGCAGCCCGTTTCCACGATCGAGCACCGTTGTGCAACTGCGGCCTGAGCGGATCCCGGAAGCCGACCGCGACGCCAAGGCGCTGGTGATCTTCACCCGGCCGCGGGGCTATTTCGACGCAGAGCGTGACACCATGCGCTTCGACGGCCACGCGGTACCGCCCGGAGTCCCCCTTCAGGGCTCGGGCGTCTCGACCTCGACCATCAGGCTGACCAGCGATTCGCCTCGCACGGTGGCGGCCGAATTCAATGGCGAACGCGTTGCAGGCCTTTCCTGGCCCACGGCGCAAAACAAAGTGAGCGTGCTCGAATTGACCTATTGAACGCGAAGCGCGAAAAGCTCGCCGTGCAAACGCGAGGTCTGTGGCAGATGCGCCATCAGGAATTCCATCTGATCCGCGAGGATGCGGCGATTGCGCAGGATGAAGTCTTCCCAAAGGCTGGGCACGTAGGGCGCATACAGCAGAGGCATTCCGGCCTGCTCCGGCGTCCGGCTGCTCTTGCGGTGGTTGCAAGGCCGGCAGGCCGTCACCACGTTCATCCAGGTATCGATTCCATTCTGTGCAAAGGGAATGATGTGCTCGCGCGTCAGTTCTTCCTCGTGGAAGTGACCGCCGCAATATGCGCAGACATTGCGATCTCGCGCGAACAGCTTGCTGTTGGTCAGTCCAGGCCGCTGGGTGAAGGGGTTGATGCGAGGCACGCCCTTGGTGCCGATGATGCTGTTGATGGCGATCTGCGACTGCTGGCCCGTGATCGCGTTGTGACCGCCCCGGAAGACCGCGACCTGCCCGCCCACCTCCCAGCGCACCTCGTCGGAGGCGTAGTGGATCACCGCCTGTTCAAGCGAAATCCACGACTGGGGCAGCCCTTGGGCCGACAGCTTCAAGACCTTCACCACACGCCTCCTCAAGCAAAGAGAACCACGGAAAGACCTGCACACAACGCTCGCCCAAAAGGGCTTGCGCATGACGCACTGCGTCACAATATACCGGCTTTGTGACAAAACGCCCTGATGTGCCCATTCCACGGGCGCAAAGTGCTATCAAAAAGATACCGACCAATGCAGATTTTCCGGGGTTTTCGGCATCCGGGCGTGGCACCGGCCTGCGCCCTGACCATTGGCAATTTCGACGGTGTCCACCGCGGTCACCAGGCGATGCTCGGGCTGCTGAACACCGAGGCGCGCCTGCGCGGCCTGCCCAGTTGCGTGATGACCTTCGAGCCTCATCCGCGCGATTATTTCGCAGCG
Organism: Variovorax sp. 05L425; assembly: GCF_056397705.1. Taxonomy (NCBI): domain Bacteria; kingdom Pseudomonadati; phylum Pseudomonadota; class Betaproteobacteria; order Burkholderiales; family Comamonadaceae; genus Variovorax; species Variovorax sp. 05L425. The sequence continues at coordinate 37,989 of NZ_JBFTNY010000034.1, forward strand.
ATCACCAAGCGCCCGGAACTGGCCCCCGCCCGAATTGGCACGCTGCGCGACAAACTGACCGCGCTTGCCGCCGGCGGCGTGGCGCAGACGATCGTGCTGCCTTTCGACACTGCCCTCGCCTCGCAGACGCCCGACGAATTCATCCAGCACGTGTTGATCGAGGGCCTGGGCGCGCGCTACGTGCTGGTCGGGGACGATTTCCGCTTCGGCGCCAAGCGCGCCGGCGACTACGCCATGCTCGATCGGGCCGGCGACCAACACGGCTTCGACGTGGCGCGCATGAATAGCTATGAGGTCCACGGCCTTCGCGTCTCGAGTTCCGCGGTCAGGGAGGCCCTCGCCGAAGGCCGGATGGCCGACGTGCAGGCTCTGCTGGGCCGGCCTTACGCCATCTCCGGGCACGTAGTCCACGGCCGCAAGCTGGGCCGCGCGCTGGGTGCCTCCGCACCGGGCCGCGACGACGGGTTTCGCACCCTCAACCTGCGCTTCAAGCATTGGAAGCCGGCGGCCAATGGCATCTTCGCGGTGCTTGTGCATGGCCTGGCCGAAGCCCCGCTTCCCGGCGTCGCCAACCTCGGCGTGCGCCCTTCCCTGGACGCCAACGACGTCAACGCCGGCCGGGTCCTGCTCGAGACCCACTGTCTCGACTGGCCTGCCCATCTCGGTTCCGAGGGGGCCTACGGTAAAATCGTCCGCGTGGAACTGCTGCACAAATTGCACGACGAATTGCGCTACACCAGTCTCGAGGCCCTCACGGCGGGCATCGCGAAGGATGGCCGCGACGCGCGCGCATTCTTTGCTTCCACCCACGCCGAGACCCATCGCCAGACCACGCGCGACCGAATTTAAAGCGGAACCTTCGCTTTCCGCCGCGTCCGGCCGCGCCTTCATTGCAACGGCCGCACGCTCCCGATCCCCTCGCGCGTTGCAAGGCAGCGCAGATTTCTGGAACTTCCATGGCTGACAACAAGACCGACGGCGGCACCGATTACCGCGCCACGCTGAACCTGCCCGACACCCCCTTCCCGATGCGCGGCGACCTGCCCAAGCGTGAGCCGGGATGGGTCAAGGAATGGAACGAACAAGGCATCTACCACCGCCTGCGCGACGCACGCCACGGCGCGCCCAAGTTCATCCTGCACGACGGACCGCCCTATGCCAACGGACAGATCCACATGGGTCACGCCGTCAACAAGATCCTGAAGGACATGATCAGCAAGGCGCGCCAGCTCGAAGGCTATGACGCGCTGTACGTGCCCGGCTGGGACTGCCACGGCCTGCCGATCGAGAACGCGATCGAAAAGAAGTACGGCCGCAACCTGAGCCGCGACGAGATGCAGGCCAAGAGCCGCGCCTACGCCACCGAACAGATCGCGCAGCAGATGTCCGATTTCCAGCGCCTGGGTGTGCTGGGCGAATGGGACCACCCCTACAAGACAATGGACTTCGCCAACGAGGCCGGCGAAATCCGTGCCTTCAAGCGCGTGATCGAGCGCGGCTTCGTCTACCGCGGCCTCAAGCCGGTGTACTGGTGCTTCGACTGCGGTTCTTCGCTGGCTGAATTCGAAATCGAGTACGCCGACAAGAAGTCGCAGACACTCGACGTCGCCTTCAAGGCGCACGACCCGGCAAAGCTCGCGGCCGCCTTCGGCCTGCCGGCACTGACCAAGGACGCCTTCGCGGTCATCTGGACCACCACCGCATGGACGATCCCCGCCAACCAGGCGATCAACCTGAACCCCGAGCTCGACTACGCGCTGGTCGACACCGAGCGCGGCCTGCTCGTGCTTGCCGCCTCGTTGGTCGAGATGTGCATGACTCGCTATGCGCTCGACGGCAAGGTTCTGGCCACCGTCAAGGGCGAGAAGCTGGGTGGCCTGGAGTTCGAACATCCGCTGTACGACGTGGATGCGGGCTACCGCCGCCTGTCACCGGTCTACCTGGCCGACTACGCGACGGCGGATGACGGCACCGGCCTGGTCCACTCGTCACCGGCATATGGCGTGGACGACTTCAATTCCTGCATCGCGCACGGGGTCGCCTATGACGACATCCTGAATCCGGTGCAAGGAAACGGGTCGTACGCGCTCGACTTCCCGCTCTTCGGCGGCCAGAACATCTGGAAGGCCGTGCCGGTCATCATCCACGCGCTGCGCGATGCGGGCCGCCTGATGACGACCGAGCAGATCACCCACAGTTACCCGCACTGCTGGCGTCACAAGACGCCCGTGATCTATCGCGCCGCGGCGCAGTGGTTCATCCGCATGGACGAAGGCGAAGGCGTCTTCACCAAGGACAAGGCGCCCAAGACACTGCGCCAAACGGCACTCGAAGCCATCGAGCAGACGAGCTTCTATCCGGAGAACGGCAAGGCGCGCCTGCACGACATGATCGCCAACCGGCCCGACTGGTGCATCAGCCGCCAGCGCAGCTGGGGGGTGCCGATCCCGTTCTTCCTGCACAGGGATTCGGGCGAGCTGCACCCGCGCACCATGGAAATCCTCGACCAGGCCGCCGACATTGTCGAGAAGGGCGGCATCGAGGCCTGGAGCCGCGTCACTGCCGAAGAAATCCTCGGCGATACCGACGCGCCGCATTACACCAAAAGCACCGACATCCTCGAAGTCTGGTTCGACTCCGGCTCGACCTTCTTCCATGTGCTGCGTGGCACGCACCCCAACGTGCACCACGAGACCGGACCCGAAGCCGACCTCTACCTCGAAGGCCACGACCAGCATCGCGGATGGTTCCACTCGTCGCTGCTGATTGCCGCCGCACTCGAAGGCCGCGCTCCCTATCGCGGCCTGCTCACGCACGGCTTCACGGTCGACAGCCAGGGCCGCAAGATGAGCAAGTCGCTCGGCAACGGCATCGATCCGCAGGACGTGAACAAGAAGCTCGGCGCCGAGATCACCCGCCTCTGGGTGGCCGCGAGCGACTACTCCGGCGACATCGCCGGCGACGACAAGATCCTCGCGCGCGTGGTGGATGCCTATCGTCGCATCCGCAACACGCTGCGCTTCCTGCTCGCCAACACCAGCGACTTCGACATCGCGAAGGATGCGGTGCCGCTCGATCAATTGCTCGAGATTGACCGCTACGCGCTGAGCCGGGCCGCGCAATTCCAGGCCGATGTGCTCGCGCACTACAAGGTCTACGAGTTCCACCCGGTGGTGGCCAAGCTGCAGGTGTATTGCTCGGAAGACCTGGGCGCCTTCTACCTCGACGTGCTGAAGGACCGCCTCTACACGACCGCACCGGGCTCGCATGCGCGCCGCAGCGCCCAGACGGCGCTCTGGCACATCACGCAGGCGATGCTGCGCTGGATGGCGCCTTTCCTGAGCTTCACGGCTGAAGAAGCCTGGAAGTTCTGCGGTGACGGGCAATCGATCTTCGTCCAGACCTACAGCGATCTCGGCACGCCCGACGAAGCGTTGCTCGCCAAGTGGACCCGCATCCGCGAAGTCCGCGACGCGGTCAACAAGGAGATCGAGACCGTGCGCACGGCGGGCCAGGTCGGCTCGTCGCTGCAGGCCAACGTCACGATCATCGCGCCCGCCGATGACCATGCGCTGCTCACGTCGCTCGGTGATGACCTGAAGTTCGTCTTCATCACCTCGGCGGTCGCCCTGGCCACCGGCGATGCGCTGTCGGCGACCGTGACGGCAAGCACCGCGACGAAGTGCGAGCGCTGCTGGCACTGGCGCGACGATGTCGGGCACGACGCCACGCACCCGGGTCTGTGCGGACGTTGCACGAGCAATCTCTACGGCGCTGGCGAAGCAAGGAACGTCGCCTGATGGCCCGCCGGTCTTCAGGCTCGCAGGGCCTCGGCATCTGGCCCTGGCTCGGCCTTGCGCTCGTCATCGTCATCATCGACCAGTTCACCAAGACACTGATCCTCGGCTACTACAAGTACGGCGACGCCACCTACGTCACCAGCTTCTTCAACGTCGTGCGCGCCCACAACACCGGCGCGGCCTTCTCGTTCCTCGCGGATGCCGCGGGCTGGCAGCGCTGGTTCTTCATGGCCATCGGCATCGCCGCGGCGCTCTTCATCATCTGGATGCTCAGGTCGCACGCGGGGCAGAAGCTCTTTTCGTTTTCGATGGCGGCCATCCTCGGCGGCGCCATCGGCAATGTGATCGATCGCATGATGCACGGCTATGTCGTCGATTTCCTCGACTTCCACCTCGCGGGCCGGCACTTTCCCGCCTTCAATGTGGCGGACAGCGCCATCACGATCGGCGCGATCTGCCTGATCATTGACGAGTTGCGGCGCGTCCGAAAAACCTAGCTCTCACCGGGGGCAACACCAGCGGCCCGGCGAAGCCGGTTCCGCGGTGTTTCTCGTATTCGCGCAGGTGGGTGCTCTATAGTGCTTCCATTCCATGAAGCACTTGTTGAATTTGCTGGCGGCCATCGCGCTGCTGGTGTGGGGTACCCAACTCGTTCGCACTGGCGTCCTGCGTGTCTTCGGCGCCAATCTGCGCAGGATCCTCGTGCACAGCATGCGCAATCGCTTCACGGCGGCGTTGTCGGGCGTTGGGGTGACGGCACTGGTGCAGTCGAGCACGGCAACTTCGCTGATGACTTCGTCCTTCGTCGGCCAGGGATTGGTCACGCTGCCGGCGGCGCTCGCCGTGATGCGCGGCGCGGACATCGGTACGGCGCTGATGTCGGTGCTGTTCTCGGCGGATCTTTCATGGCTCTCCCCGCTTTTCATCTTCGTGGGCGTGGTGCTGTTCATCACACGCCCTTCCAGCATGGCGGGGCGCGTCGGTCGTGTGCTGATCGGGCTCGGACTGATGTTGCTCGCGCTGCAGCTCGTGGTCGAGGCCACCGGTCCGCTGTTCGAAAGTCCGGCCATGCGCGCCGTGCTCGAGTCGCTCAACAGCGACGTGCTGCTGGAGATCACCATCGGCGCCGCGCTCGCCATCCTGGCTTATTCAAGCCTTGCGGTCGTGCTGCTGGTCGCCGCCATGGCGAGTTCGAACGTGGTGCCGCTCGATGTGGCGCTCGGGCTGGTGCTTGGCGCCAACCTTGGCAGCGGCTTGCTGGCAGTGCTCACCACGGCGAAGTCGTCGGTCGCGGTGCGGCAGGTGACTGTCGGCAATCTGATGTTCAAGCTGCTGGGCGTGATCATCGCGGGGCCTTTCGTCGGACTGTGGCTGCGCGAGGTCAGGCCATTCATCAGCGATGCGACGCAGCTGGTCGTTCTCTACCATCTGGCGTTCAATATCGTGATGAGCGTCGCCTTCATCGGCCTGACCGACATCGTGGCCCGGCTGGCCACCCGCCTGCTGCCCGTACCCGAGGAACCCGCGGCCATGCGACGCCCGCAGCACCTCGACCCTTCGGCGCTGTCGACACCGACGCTTGCCATCTCCAACGCCGCGCGCGAGGCATTGCATCAGGCTGACGTGGTGGAAACGATGCTGATCGGCGTGCTCAACGTGATCAAGAACAACGACCTCCGGCTCGCCCAGGAGCTGCGCAAGCTCGACGACACGGTGGACGAGCTCTATTCAGCCATCAAGTACTACCTGACCAAGATCTCACGCGAAGCCCTGGGAGAGGAAGAGAGCCGTCGCTGGACCGACATCATCAGCTTCACGATCAACATGGAGCAGATCGGCGACATCATCGAGCGGGTGATCATCGACATAGAGGACAAGAAGATCAGGCCGCAGCGCAATTTCTCGGAAGCCGGCATGCGCGAGATCGTCGAGCTGCACGAACGTCTGGTGGCGAACCTGCGGCTGAGCATGAGCGTGTTCCTGAACGGCAATGTGCGCGACGCCCAGAAGCTGCTCGAAGAAAAGGCGCGCTTCCGCGACCTGGAGCGCGCCTACGCCACGACCCATCTCGGCCGGCTGACCGACCAGACCGCGTTGAGCATCGAGACCAGTTCGCTGCACATCGACCTGATCAGCGATCTCAAGCGCATCAACTCGCACATCTGCTCGATCGCCTATCCTATTCTCGAATCCGCCGGCGCACTGGCACCGACGCGTATGCGGCAATCACGCCTGGGCCAGTTGCAGTAAGGGCAACAGAGGCGGCGCGCGCCGTTCTCACAGCGTCAGGATGGTGCAGCCAGTGGTCTTGCGCGCCTCGAGGTCGCGGTGCGCCTGCTGCACATCGGCCAGCGGATAGCGCTGGTCGATCGGGATCTTCACCGTACCGCTCTCGACCACGGCAAAGAGGTCGTCGGCCATCGCCTGAGTGCTTTCACGGCTGGAAGTGTGCGTGAACAGCGTGGGTCGCGTGACGTAGAGCGAACCCTTCGAGGCCAGCAAGCCGAGGTTGAAGGGTGGAACCGGGCCCGATCCATTGCCGAAGATCGCCAGCAGGCCGAAAGGTCGCAGGCAGTTCAGGGAGCCTTCGAAGGTGTCCTTTCCCACCGAGTCGTAGACAACCTTGACGCCCTTGCCACCAGTGATTTCCTTGACGCGCTCGGCAAAGTTCTCGGTGCTGTAGTTGATCGCATGCGCCGCGCCGTGAGCCAGCGCGATCTTGCACTTGGCGTCGCTGCCTGCGGTGCCGATCAGTTGCAACCCGAGCGCCTTCGCCCATTGGCATGCAATCAGCCCCACGCCACCGGCGGCCGCGTGGAACAGGATGAAATCGCCGGGCTGGAGGCCTTCGGCCGGAAGCGTCTTCTTCAACAGGTACTGCGCGGTCAGGCCCTTGAGCATCATCGCCGCGCCGGTCTCGAAGGAAATCGCATCCGGCAGCTTGCAGACGAACTTGGCGGGCATCACGCGCGCTTCGCAATACGCGCCCGGAGGCTGGCTGGCATACGCCGCACGGTCGCCGACCTTGAGGTGCGACACGCCTTCGCCCACCGCCTCGACGACGCCTGAAGCTTCCATGCCGAGTTGCAGCGGCATCGGGAAGGGGTAGAGACCGCTGCGCTGGTAGGTGTCGATGAAATTGAGACCGACTGCCTTGTGGCGAATGCGGATCTCGCCGGGTCCCGGGTCGTCGACCTCGACGTCGACGATCTTCAGTTCCTCGGGACCGCCGTTGCGGTCGATGCGGACGGCTTTGCTCATGGATGGCTCCTTGTCGTGGTTGGCCTAGTAAGTCCCCGGGTACGCGCCGCCATCGGCCAGCACGTTCTGCCCCGTCATGTAGGCTGCGTGCACGCTGCACAGGAACGCGCAGATCGCGCCGAACTCGGCCGGATTGCCGAAACGGCCCGCGGGAATGCCCTTCTGCCGGCTGGCGCGGATCGCATCGATGTCCTGCCCCGTCTTCTTCGCGGCGCCGATCATGGTGCCCTTGAGCCGATCGGTATCGAACGATCCCGGCAGCAGGTTGTTGATGGTCACGCCCTTGCCCGCGATGCCCGAGCGCGCGACGCCCGCCACAAACCCGGTCAGCCCGCTGCGCGCCCCGTTGCTCAGGCCCAGGATATCGATCGGCGCCTTGACCGAACTCGACGTGATGTTGACGATGCGACCGAAGCCGCGCTCCGCCATGCCATCCACCGTCGCCTTGATCAGTTCGATCGGCGTCAGCATGTTCGCGTCGAGCGCCTTGACCCACGCTTCGCGGTCCCACTCGCGGAAGTCGCCGGGCGGCGGACCGCCGGCATTGGTGACCACGATGTCGAAGTCCTTGTGCACCGCGAAAGCGGCCGCGCGGCCATCGACAGTAGTGATGTCTGCGGCCGCATGCTTCACGAACGGCTTGGCCGCGCTCGTGGCGGCCGTCACCTGCAAGCTCTTCGCCGCAGCCTCCAGCGCTTCGGCGCCGCGCGCCACGATCACCACGTTGACGCCTTCGCGCACCAGCGCCTCCGCGCAGCCGTAGCCCAGGCCCTTGCTCGCGCCGCACACCAGGGCGGTCTTGCCTGCAATTCCCAAATCCATGTTCAGTCCTCCGGGCTCAACGGCCCATGCGTGTGAATACAAAGATGCCGGCGATCACCAGCACGGTACCGGCTGCGATCCACGGGGTAAAGGGTTCGCCGAGGATCACCACACCCATCAGGATCGTCGACATCGGCCCGACCATACCCGTTTGCGCGGCCAATGCGGGGCCGATGCGCTCGATCGCCATCATGACGGCGAGGACCGGCAATGCCGTGCACAACGTGGCGTTGAGGATCGACAGCCAGATCACCTCCGGCGCCACCTCGAAGGCTGCGCTCATCGGCCGCAGGAGCATGAACTGCACGATGCAGAGCAGACACGCCACGCTGGTCGCCAACCCCACGAGGCGCAGCGAGCCCAGCCGCTTGACGAATTCCCCACTCGCAATGAGATAGATGGCGTAGCTCACGGCACTCAGGAACACCAGGAGCGCGCCCCATGCCGCGGATGCGCTCTGCCCCAGGCTGACTTCGTGGCCGAACACCAGCAACACACCGGCGTAGCTGATCATCATGCCGGCGACCTGGCCGCGCGTGATGCGCCGCCCGTAGACGATCCAGCCGAACAGCAAGACCAGCGTCGGGTTGAGATAGAGGATGAGCCGTTCCAGGCTCGCAGTGATGTAGGCCAACCCGGCGAAGTCCAGGAAGCTCGCCAGGTAGTAGCCCGAGAAGCCCAGCCCGATCACGCCCATCCAGTCGCGCCGAGTCAGCGGCGGCTTGCCCCGGCCGGCCCACCACGCCATCACGACGAACAGCGGCAGCGCAAACAGCATGCGCAGCATGATGAGCGTGACCGCATCCACGCCATAGCGGTAGGCCAGCTTGACGATGATCGCCTTGCCGCTGAATGCGATCGCACCGAGCGTCGCGAGTGCGAGGCCCGGCGCGAGATTCTTGTGCGTGTGGTGCTCCGGCAGCACCTCTAGAAACCGGCCGCGAGGCCGTCGCGTCGCGCATCGCTTGCGGCCACGTAGCCCTCGACCGCCGGATCGCCCGCACGCCAGATGAACTGGCCCGCGCCGAAGTCCTGGTAGGAGTCGTTGATCACGTCCACCTTGTGACCGAGATCGGTCAGGCCCTGCACGGTCGCCGGGTTCATCGCCGCCTCGACGTTGATCTCCAGCCCCGAATTGAAGCGCCAGCGCGGCGCATCGCAGGCGGCTTGCGGATTCTGCTTGTAGTCGAGCATCCGAACCAGCGTCTGCATGTGACCTTGCGGCTGCATGTTGCCGCCCATCACGCCGAAGCTCATCACCGGCGCGCCGTCCTTCGTGAGGAAGGCCGGGATGATCGTGTGGAAGGGCCGCTTGCCCGGCGCCACGATGTTCGGGCTGCCGTCCTTCAGGCTGAAGCCGTGGCCACGGTTCTGCAGGCTGATGCCATATCCGGGCTCGACGCAACCCGAGCCGAAGCCCATGTAGTTGCTCTGGATGAAGCTCACCATCATTCCGCTCTCGTCGGCGGCCGTGAGGTAGATCGTGCCGCCCTTGACCGGGTTGCCCGCCTTGAAGTCCTGCGCCTTGTTCACGTCGATGAGTTTGGCACGCGAAGCGAGGTAGGCGTCATCGAGCATCTGCAGGGGTGTCACCTCCATTGACGAAGGGTCCGACACATAGCGGTAGGTATCGGCAAACGCGAGCTTCATGGCCTCGATCTGCAGGTGCTGCGATGCGACCGAGTCGACGGGGATCGATTCGATGTCGAAGTGCCGGAGGATGCCCAGGGCGATCAGCGCCGCAATGCCCTGCCCGTTCGGCGGGATCTCGTGCAGCGTGTGGTTGCGGTAGTCCTGCGCGATCGGCTCGACCCATTCGGGCTTCCAGTCGGCGAGGTCACGCACCTTCAGGCTGCCGCCGTTCTCGTTGGAGAATTTCTCCAGCGCCTCGGCAATCTCGCCGCTGTAGAACGCTTCGCCCTTGGTCGCCGCGATGGCCTTCAACGCACGGGCCGCGGCCTGGAAGCGAAACAGTTCCCCGACTTCGGGCGCACGCCCCCACGGCAGAAAGCTCTGCGCAAACCCCGGTTGCGATTGCAGGACCGGCGTGGCAGCGGCCCATTTCTGCTGCACGACCGGCGGCATGAGGTAGCCACGCTCGGCGATCTCGATCGCCGGTGCCATCAGGTCTGCAAAGGGCAACTTCCCGAAGCGTTCGGACAGCGCGACCCAACTCCCCACGGCCCCCGGCACCGTGACCGAGTCCATGCCGCGCTGAGGCGGGGTAGCGGCACCGGCGCCGTACTTGCGACGGAAGTAGTCAGGCGTCCAAGCCGCAGGCGAGCAACCGGAGCCGTTCAACCCGTGAAGCTTCTTGCCGTCCCACAGGATGCAGAAGGCATCGCTCCCAAGCCCATTGCTGACCGGCTCGACCAGCGTCATCGCAGCTGCAGTCGCAATCGCCGCATCCACCGCGTTCCCACCCTGCTGAAGAATGCGCAGCCCAGCCTGGGCGGCCAAGGGATGCGAAGTCGAAACGACATTGCGAGCAAAAACCGGAATCCGCGTCGAGGTGTAGGGATTGGCGTAGTCGAATTTCATAAATACCTTCAATTCAAAACCAGTACAAACACCGGCCGGCGAAGCCTGGCCTCTTCCAGAAACACCGCGGAACCGGCTTCGCCGGGCCGCTGGTGTTGCCCCCGGCAGGGGGTGGGCGGCTACACGAAGTAAGCCAACCTGGGGGCGAGCCCTAGTCCCCCGTGATCTTGCGATCGACGATGATCTTTTTCCACTTGGCCGCGTCCTCGGCCACCATGCTTGCGAACTGTGCGGGTGTACTGGTGGCCGGCGAAATTCCCAGCTTGGCCAGCTTGTCGCGCACTTCAGGATCGCTCAGCGATTGATTGGCGGCCGTGTTGATGCGCGTCACCAGATCCGCCGGCATGCCCTTGGGCCCGTAGAGGCCGAACCAGGTGTTCGACTCGAAGCCCGGCAGCGTGTCCGCGATCGGCGGCAGGTCGGGTGCCAGCGGGCTGCGCTTGAGCGACGTCACGCCCAGTGCGCGCAAGCGGCCATCGCGCACATGCGGCATCCCGGTCGGCAGCGCATCGAACAGGACGTCGATCTTTCCGCTGATCAGGTCTGGAATGGCGAGCGCCGTCCCCTTGTACGGAATGTGCAGCACCGAGATCCCGGCCTGCGACTGGAAGAGTTCGGCCGTGAGCTGCACGATGGTGCCGTTGCCGCTCGACGCATAGTTGAGCTTGCCGGGGTTCTTCCTGGCGTAGTCGATCCATTCCTGCACGGTCTTGGCCGGCGAATTGTTGGGCACCAGCATGATGCTCGGGGCGTCGCCGACATGAACGATCGGCGTGAAGTCGCGCACCGTGTCATAGGGCAGCTTGCTGTAGATGGCCGGGCCGATCGAGTGGGTGCTGGTCGTCGCCAGGAGCAGCGTGTAGCCGTCGGGGGTGGACTTTGCGGCGGCATCGGAGCCGATCGCACCTCCCGCGCCCGGCTTGTTGTCGACGATCAGCGTCGTGCCGAGCTTCTCGCCCATCTTCTGCGACAGCGTGCGCGCGAACAGATCCGTGGCGCCTCCCGCCGGGAAAGGCACGATCAGCCGGATCGGTTTGGTCGGGAAGCTGTCCGCCAAGGCGGCGGGCGACGCGGCCACGCAAAGTGCGGCAGCCATGGCCTGAAGGAACTGGATTCGATTCATGGTGCTGGATTGTGTCCCCTGTGATGGTCTCGAATGCTATTCAGCGCCAGGGCATCAAACCAGATAATCTGCCTTATCCAACTATGAGTCAGGCTTATGACAAAGGTCGCCTCGGAAGAGATCTCGCTGCAGCAGCTCCGGGCCTTGGCGGCGGTCGCCGAGTCAGGCAGCTTCACGCTGGCGGCAGAGACCTTGCAGCTCACGCAGCCCGCCATCAGTCATCTGATCAAGCGCATGGAGCACGAGCTCGGTCAGCCCCTGGTCGTGCGCGGGCGCCGCATCCGCATGACCAGCGCGGGTCAGATGATGGTCGACACGGCCGTTCGCGCGCTTCGGCTGATCGATGAATCCGTCGGCGCTTGCCGGTCGCAATCCCAGCTCCGGGAAGGGCGCGTGGTGCTGGCAGTGGGCCATCTCACAGCCGGCGCACTGATGCCGCCATTGCTGAGTCGCTTCTCGCAACAGCACCCCGCGCTGGCGACCGCGCTGCTGGACAGCACGGCCGAGCAGATGATTTCGCGGATCCTTTCGCAAGAGGCCGACCTCGGCTTCGGCTCCGACATCGGCCAGAAGCATTCGGAACTCGCGACGGAACCGCTCTTCAGCGAGCGCATGGCCCTGTTTGCGCGGGACGACCATCCGCTGGCGCAGCGGGTCGTGATCGATGCCAGGCACCTGGACGGGCTGCCTTTCATTCACGTCAATCCGGACGCCAACATCTGGCGTTCCGTCAGCCGCCAGCTTTCGAGCATGGCCAACGTGTACCCGCGCGTGGTCCACCACGTGTCGATGCTGTCGACTGCCTTCGGCCTCATCCAGGCCGGCGCCGGTGTCGCGCTGCTGCCTCGCTACGTGGAGGTGCTCATGCCCGCCAACCTTCGCGCGGTGGCCGTGACGCGCCCCACGCTCGAATACCCGGTGGTTGCCGTGCGTCTGGCCAAGCATCCGCTCAACCCTGCCGCCATGGCATTCCTCGCGATGGCGCGGCAGCACATGAAGCCAAAGAAATGAACTCACGCCCAGCCTCGGCCATTCAAAGGAAACGGCACCCGAAGGTGCCGTTGGAGGGGTGAAGAGGCGGTAGGCCCGCGATCAGGCCTCTTCTTCGTGGAAGGCTTCTTCCCGCTTGGACTTGACGGCCGGGAGCAGCACGATCACCAGCAGCAGCAGCGCAGCAGCCAGCAGGCCCGCCGAAATCGGCCGCGAGACGAAGACGGCCCAGTCACCACGCGACAGCAACAGCGCGCGGCGCAGGTTCTCTTCCATCATCGGCCCCAGGATGAAGCCCAGCAGCAGCGGCGCAGGCTCGCAGCCCAGCTTGAAGAAGCTGTAGCCCACGAAGCCGAAGATCGCGACCATCCAGATGTCGAAGGTGTTGTTGTTGGTCGAGTACACCCCGATCGCACAGAACAGCACGATGGCCGGGAACAGGTACTTGTAAGGCACCGACAGCAGCTTGATCCACATGCCGATCAGCGGCAGGTTCAGGATGATGAGCATCGCGTTGCCGATCCACATCGAGGCGATCAGGCCCCAGAAGAGCTCGGGGTTGCTGGTCATCACCTGCGGGCCGGGCTGGATGTTGTGGATGGTCATCGCGCCCACCATCAGCGCCATCACGGCGTTGGGCGGGATGCCCAGCGT
>NZ_JBFTNY010000035.1:0-48760 GCF_056397705.1 Variovorax sp. 05L425
CATTGATGGTGCAGGTGTTCGAGGTGACTTCGCCGTTGAAGGTGATGGTGCCGTCAGCAGCAGAGGCAACCTGGGCGGCCATCGCGGTGCTGGCCAAGATCAGAACGGAGAGAAGTTTGCGGTTCATTTCGAATATTCACTAAAGTTGAGGAAAGTTAGATTCGGCAGAAAGTGATACCCAGGGAAATCACCAATTGCCGGGGTCGAATTCAATCTATCCATGCGCTGCAAGTACATGAGAAAGTTCCTAAACCGGCGTTTGGGAGCAGCACCGCTGTGCAAAATGACATGGTGAGGCCTCGATGACGCGAGGTCCGCGAGTCTCGCGAATGGCGTGTCGTGCATCGGACTGCACGGCCACTGGTGCTTCCGTATCATTCGGCCCCGATGTACCAAGCTCTCCGCGCGTCGCGCAGCGAATTCGTTCCCGTCCGCAACCTGAACTACCACGTGCGTCTGTGGGGTGCGCCCTCAAACGCGCGGCCGCCGCTGGTGCTGCTTCATGGTTGGATGGACGTCGCCGCATCCTGGCAGTTCGTTGTCGACGCAATGGCCGCCAAGCGCTGGATCATCGCGCCGGACTGGCGAGGCTTCGGCCTCACCGACGGCGGCAAGGTGGACAACTACTGGATGCCCGACTACCTCGCCGACCTCGACTGGCTGCTGGACCACTATGCGGGCGACACGCCCGTCGACCTGGTCGGCCACAGCATGGGCGGCAACGTCGCGATGCAGTATTCCGGCGTCCGGCCGGAGCGGATCCGGCGGCTGGTCAACCTCGAAGGCTTCGGCATGCCGGTCCTCCTCCCGGAACAGGCGCCGGAGCGCTACGGCAAGTGGATCGACGAACTCAAGCGCCTGCACCACGGAGAGATGGCGCTGGCCAGCTACCCGGGCGTGGAAGGCGTCGCCCGCCGGCTCATGAAGACCAACCCGCGTCTCACCCAGGACAAGGCCGACTGGCTCGCCGCCCACTGGTCGGTCGGCAAGCCGCATGCCGACGGCGTCGACCGCTGGGAAATCCTTGGCGACCCGGCGCACAAGATCATCAATGCCCACATCTTCCGGGTCGACGAGATGCTGGCGCTCTACGCCGCCATCACCGCGCCGCTGCTGGCAGTGGAAGCCTCGGACGACAGCCTCGGGCGATGGTGGAAGGGCCGCTACACGCTAGCCGAGTACCACGAACGCCTGAAAAAAGTGCGCGATGCGCGCATCGCAAAGGTCGAGGACGCCGGCCACATGCTGCACCATGACCAGCCTGAGCGGGTGGCGTCCCTGATCGAGAACTTTTGCGCTGCGTGAACACCCCTGTGTTGCACGCGCCCTCCCCGCGATCCGGCCATGGTGGGCGTGAGAAAATGCGCGGTTTTCCCAAACACCGTCAGGACACCCCATGGATGCAGAGCAAATCAACCAAATCGGCGCAACCCTTGCGGACCTGAGCGCCCGCACGGTCGATTTACGGAGGTATCTTTGACTACGATGCCAAAGCCGAACGTCTGAGGACGGTCAACGCATCGCTCGAAGATCCCAACGTATGGAACGACCCCAAGAAGGCCCAGGAACTGGGCAAGGAAAAGAAGTCGCTCGACGACGTGGTCGTCACGCTCGACCGGCTGACCAGCGGGCTGTCGGACAACACCGAGCTCTTCGAGATGTCGAAGGAAGAGGGCGACATGGACGGCCTGCAGGCCATCGCCGATGACGCCGCCAAGCTCGAAGCCGACATCAAGCAGCTCGAGTTCCGCCGGATGTTCAACAACCCGGCAGATCCGCTGAACGCCTTCGTCGATATCCAGGCCGGCGCCGGCGGCACGGAAGCCTGCGACTGGGCCAGCATGCTGCTGCGCCAGTACCTGAAGTACGCCGAGCGCAAGGGCTTCAAGACGCAGATCGAAGACGAGACGCCGGGCGATACCGCCGGCATCAAGGGCGCGACCATCAAGGTCGAGGGCGACTACGCCTTCGGCCTGCTGCGCACCGAAACCGGCGTGCACCGGCTGGTACGCAAATCGCCCTTCGACTCGTCGGGCGGGCGGCACACCAGCTTCGCGAGCATCTTCGTCTATCCGGAAATCGACGACTCGATCGAGATCGAGATCAACCCGGCCGACGTCCGCACCGACACCTTCCGCGCCAGCGGCGCGGGCGGCCAGCACATCAACAAGACCGACTCCGCCGTGCGGCTCACGCACATCCCGACCGGCATCGTGGTGCAGTGCCAGGACGGCCGCAGCCAGCACAGCAACCGCGACGTCGCCTGGAAGCGCCTGCGCTCGCGGCTGTACGACCACGAGATGCGCAAGCGCCAGGAAGAACAGCAAAAACTCGAGGACAGCAAGACCGATGTGGGCTGGGGCCACCAGATCCGCAGCTACGTATTGGACAACAGCCGCATCAAGGATCTGCGCACCAACGTCGAAATCTCTGCAACCCAGAAAGTGCTGGATGGTGACCTGGATGCCTTCATCGAAGCCTCGTTGAAACAAGGAGTCTGATGCAAGGCGCGACGCACCAGGTAGAAGCCCTGATCTTCGACATGGACGGCACCATGGTCGATTCCATGCCCTGGCACGCCAAGGCATGGATCGAGTACGGGCGGCGCAACGGCCTCGACATCGACGTGCCGCATTTCATGCGCCGCACCACCGGCCGCACGGCTTTCGAATGCGCCCGCGAGCTGATGGGCCGCGAGGTCACCGAGGCCGAAAGCGCCGAGATCGCGCACGAGAAGGAATCGATCTACCGCGAACTGTTCGGCGCGCAGTTCCGCGAGGTGCCAGGCTTCAGCGTCTTCAATCGGGCCGCGGCAGCACGCGGCCTCAAGACCGCGGTCGGCACCGCGGGCGACAAGCACAACATCGCCTTCACGATGTCGAAACTGCGCATGGAGCCGCACCCGCTCGCCATCGTGGGCGGCGACGAGGGCCTGCCCGGCAAACCCGAGCCTGCCATCTTCCTCGAGGCCGCGCGCCGCATCGGCGTGGCGCCTGCGCGCTGCGTCGTATTCGAAGACGCGCCTTTCGGCATCGAGGCCGCACGCCGCGGCGGCATGATGGCCGTGGCGGTCTGCACCACCCACAGCGCCTCCGAACTCGCAGGGCCGCACGTGATTGCGGCCGTGCGTGACTACAACGAACTCGCAAACTCAAACTTTCTGGAGACATTCGATGCTGTTGCGTGATGCCCAAGACCAGCCCATGGCGATTCGTCGCGAGGACTACAGCGCGCCTGCCTACTGGATCGATACCGTCGATCTCACCTTCGACCTCGACCCCGCCAAGACGCGAGTGCTCAACCGCATGCGGTTGCGCCGCAATCCAGCCATTGCGCCGGAGCCGTTGCGGCTCGATGGCGACGAACTCAATCTCGCCCGGGTGCTGGTCGACGGCCAGGGCGCGTCGTTCCGCATGGAGGCCGATCAACTGGTGATCGACAACCTTCCCGAGACCTTCGAGCTGGAGATCTTCACCACCTGCTGCCCGATCAAGAACACCAAGCTCATGGGCCTGTTCGTGAGCGAGGACACCTTCTTCACGCAATGCGAAGCCGAGGGCTTCCGCCGCATCACGTACTTCCTCGATCGTCCCGACGTGATGGCGAGCTATTCAGTGACGCTGCGTGCCGCCAAGGCGGCTTACCCGGTACTTCTCTCCAACGGCAATCTCGTCGAGCAGGGCGACCTGCCCGAAGGCCGCCACTTCGCGAAATGGGTCGACCCATTCCGCAAGCCAAGCTACCTGTTCGCACTCGTCGCCGGCAAACTGGTCGCGCGCGAGCAGCGCATCAAGGCGCGCAACGGCAAGGAGCATCTGCTTCAGGTCTACGTGCGCGCGGGCGACCTCGACAAGACCGAGCACGCGATGAATTCGCTCATCAACTCGGTGATGTGGGACGAAGCCCGCTTCGGCCTGCCGCTGGACCTCGACCGCTTCATGATCGTCGCGACCAGCGACTTCAACATGGGCGCGATGGAGAACAAGGGCCTGAACATCTTCAACACGAAGTACGTTCTCGCCAACCAGGCCACCGCCACCGACGCCGACTACAGCAACATCGAAAGCGTGGTCGGCCATGAATACTTCCACAACTGGAGCGGCGACCGCGTGACTTGCCGCGATTGGTTCCAGCTCTCGCTCAAGGAAGGCCTCACCGTCTTCCGCGACCAGGAGTTCAGCCAGGACCTGTGCGCCGACGCATCGGCGCGCGCCGTCAAGCGCATCGAGGACGTGCGTGTACTGCGCACTGCGCAATTCCCCGAAGATGCGGGCCCGATGGCCCACCCGGTGCGCCCCGACAGCTACATCGAGATCAGCAACTTCTACACCGTCACGATCTACGAGAAGGGCGCCGAAGTCGTGCGCATGATGCAGACACTGGTCGGCCGCAAGGGCTTCGAGCGCGGCATCACGCTGTATTTCGAACGCCACGACGGCCACGCCGTGACCTGCGACGACTTCGCGCAGGCCATCGCCGATGCGAATCCGGATTCCGACCTTGCGCGCCTGCTGCCGCAGTTCAAGCGCTGGTACAGCCAGGCGGGTACGCCGCGACTCGCCGCGCACGGCGTGTACGACGCGAACGCCCGCAGCTACACGCTGAGCTTCGTGCAGAGCTGCCCGCCCACCCCGGGCCAGCCGGTCAAGGACCCCTTCGTGATCCCGGTGAACATCGGCCTGCTGACTGCTGACGGACGCGAACTGCCGCTGCAACTCGAAGGCGAAGCCGATGCCATGCAGGGCACGCGTACGCTCGTGCTCACGCGTGCCGGCGAGCAGGTCACTTTCGTCAACGTCGACGCGGAGCCTGTCCCCTCGATCCTGCGCGGCTTCAGCGCGCCGGTGATCCTCGACCACGACTACAGCGACGCACAGCTGCTCACGCTGCTCGCCAACGACCCCGATCCGTTCAATCGCTGGGAAGCCGGACAACGCCTGGCACTGCGCGCCGCGCTCCGCGCCATCGCCACGCCGGCCGGCACGGGCGAATTGCCGCTGAACGACGCGTTCATCGATGCGATGCGCAGCGTGCTGCGCCATCCGCAGCTCGACGCGGCCTTCAAGGAACTCGTGCTGACGCTGCCGTCGGAGACCTACATCGCCGAGCAGATCGAAGTGGTCGACCCGCAGCGCGTGCACGCGGTGCGTGAAGCCATGCGCGCGCAACTCGCCGCGGCACTGTTCGCCGACTGGGAGCAGGTCTACGAGCAGAACCGCGACACCGGCGCGTACATGCCAGACCCGGTCTCCTCCGGCCGACGTGCGCTGGCGGGCATCGCCCTCACCCATCTGTGCCTTGCCGCGCGCGCCTCTGGCGACGCGGTATGGCCCGGCAAGACGCTGCAGCGCTTCAAGGACGCGGGCAACATGACCGACCGGTTCAACGCACTCAACGCGCTGGTCTCGTCCGGCCATGCACTTGCAGCACAGGCGCTGGCGCGCTTCCACGAGATTTTCAAGAATGAAGCGCTGGTGATCGACAAGTGGTTCTCGCTGCAAGCGGGCGCCCCCGATCGCGGCGGCGACATCCTGCCGCTGGTCAAGCAGTTGATGAAGCATCCGGACTTCTCGATCAAGAACCCGAATCGCGCGCGCAGCGTGATCTTCAGCTACTGCAGCGGCAACCCCGGCGCCCTGCATCGTGCAGACGCGGCGGGCTATGTGTTCTGGAGCGATCGCGTGATCGAACTCGACGCCATCAATCCGCAGGTCGCCGCCCGCCTCGCTCGCGCGCTCGACCGCTGGAGCAAGCTCGCCGAACCCTACCGCAGCGCCGCGCGCGAAGCCATCGCCCGCGTGGCCGCCCGTCCCGACCTCAGCAAGGACACGCACGAGGTCGTGACGCGTGCGCTGACGGCCTGACCCATCAAGGACCCCAACTACATGGCCCAACACAAGATTTCACTCACCCGCTACCTCGTCGAACAGCAACGCGCGGACGGCCTCATCCCCGGCCAACTGCGACTGCTGCTCGAAGTGGTCGCTCGCGCCTGCAAGAGCATCAGCCAGGCCGTCAACAAGGGCGCGCTCGGCGGCGTGCTCGGCTCGGCCGAAAGCGAGAACGTGCAGGGCGAAGTGCAGAAGAAGCTCGACATCATCGCCAACGAGGTGCTGATCGAAGCCAACGAATGGGGCGGCCATCTCGCCGCCATGGCGAGCGAGGAGATGGACAGCATCTACGTCGTGCCCAACCGCTATCCGCAGGGCGAGTACCTGCTGCTGTTCGATCCCCTCGACGGATCGAGCAACATCGATGTGAACGTCAGCATCGGCACCATCTTCAGCGTGCTCAAGAAGCCGGACGACGCGCCGGGCGTGCAGGAAGGCGACTTCCTGCAGGCAGGCAGCAAGCAGGTCGCGGCGGGGTACTGCATCTACGGCCCGCAGACCACGCTCGTGCTGACTGTCGGCGCCGGCGTTGCGATGTTCACGCTCGACCGCGAGCAAGGCTCCTTCATGCTCACGCAGGAGGACATCCAGATCCCGGCCGACACCAAGGAATTCGCGATCAACATGAGCAACATGCGCCACTGGGACGCCCCCGTGAAGCGCTACATCGACGAATGCCTGGCCGGCAAGGAGGGTCCGCGCGGCAAGGACTTCAACATGCGCTGGATCGCCAGCATGGTGGCCGACGTGCATCGCATCCTGATGCGCGGCGGCGTCTTCATGTACCCGTGGGACAAGCGCGAGCCCGAAAAGGCCGGCAAGCTGCGACTGATGTACGAGGCCAACCCGATGAGTTGGCTCGTCGAACAGGCCGGCGGCGCTGCAACCAACGGCCGTGAACGCATCCTCGACCTCGCGCCGAAGAAGCTCCATGAACGCGTCGCTGTCGTGTTGGGGTCAAAGAACGAAGTCGAGCGAGTCACTCGCTATCACGACACGCTATAATCACGGGCTTAGCCGGTGTAGCTCAGTCGGTAGAGCAGCTCATTCGTAATGAGAAGGTCGGGTGTTCGATTCATCTCTCCGGCACCAACAACTAGACAAGGCCCCGTTGCTTTCACAGCGACGGGGCCTTTGCTATTGGCGGCTAGTGCTTGCCGTCGAGCAGCTTCCCTCTAGCGGCCGGAGCCCGGCGCCCGCTTCCTTGGCGCAGCCGGCCTGGCACGGCCCCGCTGCCGCGAAATCTCATCCGCCGCATCCGTGAAGAAGCGCCGCACGATGGCAAAGGCGCGGTCGGCGGCCGGCACCAGGGTGCGCCCGGCGCGTCGGATGATTCCCAATGTCATCTCCAGTTCCAGCGCGGGCGCCACGTCGAGCGCAACGACGCGGCCAGCCTGCAAGGCGGACAGGACCGCCAGGTCGGTTGACGGCGCGATCGCATTGCTCGTGACGACCAGCGCGTGCATGGTGCCCACGTCGTCGGTATTGAGCATGAAGTGCTCTTCCAGTGGCATCGACAGGCCGTAGAGTTCGCCCATCCGGCGCATCACCTGCGGGTCTGTGTAGCCCGCGAGCACGCATGGGTGTTGCAACAGCGCGGCGATGCCGACGCGCGCCTGCCCGGCCAGCGGATGACCGCTTCGCGCATACCAGCCGAAGGTGCTGGCGTAGACCGGCTCGACGGCCATCTCAGGATCGTGGGCCGCAATGCGGATGTCGCCGATGATGAAATCGAGCCGCTCGCTCAGCAGCGCGCCATAGAGCACATCCGAACTCTGAACCATGGCTGACAGTCGAAGTCCCGGCGCGTGCTCGGTGAGCTGCAGCATCATCGGACTGAGCAGCAGTTGAGAGATCGACGAGCCCATCCCGAAGGAGAGCGAACCCGATTCACCCGCTCTCATCAGCGCCAGCAAACGCAGCGCCTCGTTCTCGTCGAACACCATGCGGCGCGCACGCTCGGCATAGGCGTGGGCATAGGGCGTGGGCGTGAGCCGCCTGTCTTGGCGGTCGAACAGCGGCACGCGCAATCCGTCTTCCAACGCACGCAGGCTGCGCGACAGCGCAGGCGGGCTCAAATGCACGCGCTCAGCGGCCGCAGCGAGCGAGCCGAGATCCATCACGGCGAGGAAGTGCCTGAGTTGCCGAGTGTTCATACGTGTTTGAGTTGCAATTCTTGCAATTAATACTTAACTATATTGCGATTTACGCAACAAGAATCGCTTCCTAGACTGCGATCCCACGAAGACAACAGATCGCCGTCACCATGAAATCCCACGAGTCCGACAGCCCCGCCCTGCGACCCATCGTCGCCATCGCCTCGGACCGTATCGAGCGGCATGGCCATCCTTCGCACGCGGCCACGCATGGGTTCGTGCGGGCCGTGGCCGAGGCGTCTCAAGCGCTGCCGCTCGTGCTGCCTGCCATCGGCGATGCGCTGGACGCAGACAGCCTGATCGGCGCCATCGACGGCATCCTGCTCACCGGCAGTCCCTCGAACGTCGATCCGGCCCGTTACGGCGCCCCGGAACCGCACGCGCCGATGCTGCTCGACCGGGAGCGCGACGCGACCATCCTCCCTCTGCTGCCCCGCCTGCTGGCCGCCGGTGTGCCGGTGCTGGCCATCTGCCGCGGCTTTCAGGAACTGAACGTGGCGTTCGGCGGCACGCTGCATCCGGCCGTGCATGAACTACCCGGTCGACTCGACCACCGCGAAGGCGACCACGCGCGTCCGGTCGAGCGCTGGTACGACGACAGCCATCCCTTGCACATCACCCCCGGCGGCGTGCTTGAGCGCCTGGCCGGCGGCACGCACGCCGCCGTGAACTCGCTGCATCACCAGGGCATCGAGCGCCTTGGACAAGGTCTGCGCGTCGAGGCCAAGGCGCCTGACGGACTCATCGAGGCGTTTTCCGTCGAGGAAGCTACCTCCTTCGCGCTGGCCGTGCAGTGGCATCCCGAGATGCGCATCGACGACAGCCCGCTGGCCCGCGCCATCTTCTCGGCCTTCGGCGATGCCTGCCGCGAACGCCAGCAGCAACGCCGACGCGCCTGCGCCACTACCTGAACCAACACCCCCAAATCCCCCAAATCCGGAGACAACGACATGAACGACACCCAGGTCGCGGACCTGTTCAGCCCTGACTACGCCCAGGCGCGCCAGAAATTCCTGCAGGCCGCCAGCCAGCGCGGCCTCGCAGTCGACAGTCATGTGCTGCCATTGGCCGGCGCGCAGGGCGAGGCGCTTGCCACCGACGCGGTACTCGACGGCCCGGCAGACGCCTCGAAGTTGCTCGTGGTCATCAGCGGCGTGCATGGTGTCGAGGGCTTCTGCGGCTCCGCCATCCAGACCGGCATGCTGAGCCGAGCCGATGCGGCGCTTCCCGCGGACACCGCGGTTCTGCACGTCCACGCGGTCAACCCTTACGGCTTCTCGCACCTGCGTCGCGCAACGCAGGAGAACATCGACCTGAACCGCAACTTCGTCGATTTCTCGCGGCCGCTGCCGGTCAATGCTGGCTACGACGAGATTCACGACTTGCTGCTCCCGGCACAGTGGCCGCCGACGCCGGATGTCGAAGCGCGACTCGCCAGCTACCGTGAGCGCCACGGTGCCCGCGGCCTGCAGCGGGCGATGTCGCTCGGCCAGCACAGCCACGCCGATGGCCTGCACTACGGCGGTCTGGAGCCGGCCTGGAGCAACACGACCTTCCGCGCCATCCTGCGACGTTACGCCTCGCAGGCGCGCCAGCTTGCTTCCATCGACATTCACACCGGCCTGGGCCCGTACGGCGTGGGGGAGCGCATCTTTGCCAGCTTCGACGAAGACCCCGCGGTCCTCGAGTGCGGCCGGCGCTGGTGGGGCGAACTCACTTCAGTGACCACCGGCACCTCGACCAGCATTCCCCTCACCGGACCGATTCAGGCGGCCCTCACCGAGGAATGCCCCGCCGCGCAGCACATCGGCATCTGCCTCGAGTACGGCACCTACCCGATGGAGCGCGTCGCCGCAGCCATGCGCGCTGAACACTGGTTGCACCGTCATGGCAGCAGCGACGCTGCGGAGGCGGCGGCCATCCGGCGCGAGATGCGCGACGCGTTCTACCCCGACGCCGACGACTGGAAGAGCGCCGTGTGGCAACAGGGCTCCCAGGCCTGCCTGCAAGCGCTGCACGGCCTGCAGGAGCAGACCGGCATCGCCCTCGCCGTCTGAGCGCCAGCAGACCTCATTCCAAAGACAACAACGGAGACAATTTCATGAGTGCAACGACACTGGCGCGCGAGACCATGCCCGAGCGCCTTTCCCCCACCTCCCTGGCCGCCGACCCGGCGGCGGGCCATCCTGGCATCAGCCGCAAGGCAATTGCCGCCGCCGTCGCCGGCAACGCGCTGGAGTTCTACGACTTCGTCATCTACGCCTATTTCGCGGTCTACATCGGCCGCGCCTTCTTTCCGGTGGGCGGCGAGTTCGGCAGCCTGCTGGCGGCAGTGGCGGCCTTCGGCGTCGGCTTCTTCACGCGGCCGCTCGGCGGCGTGCTGATCGGTGCCTTTGCAGACAAGGCCGGCCGCAAGCCCGCGATGATCCTGACCGTCGCGCTCATCACCGTAGGCACCCTGGGACTGGCGGCCACGCCGAGTTACGCCAGCATCGGCATCGCGGCGCCGGTCATCGTGGTGTTCTGTCGGCTGTTGCAGGGCTTGGCCCTGGGTGGAGAGGTCGGTCCGGCCACCTCGCTGCTGATCGAGGCTGCGCCGCCGGGCAAACGCGGCTTCTATTCGAGCTGGCAGATCGCCAGCCAGGGCCTGGCAGTCGCCGTGGGCGGTGTGCTCGGGGTCACGCTTTCGCTGCTGCTGCCGCACGACGACTTGGCCGCATGGGGTTGGCGCATTCCCTTCCTGTTGAGCCTCGTGTTGATTCCCATCGCCATCGTGATCCGACGCAGCCTGCCCGAAACGCACGCCGGTGCACATGACCGCACCGGCAAGCAGATCGTCGGCGCCGTGTTCCGGCAGCACCGGCGCCTTCTGGTACTGGGCATCCTCATCTCGGCTTCCACCGCGGTCGCCTCGCAGGTCGGCAACTACATGGTGACCTATGCGGTGCAGGTGTTGAAGCTGCCGCCGGCGCTGGCACAGGGCAGCGTGCTGATGGGCGGCGTCATGACCTTCATCTTCGCGCTGCTTGGCGGCCTTCTGTGCGACCGCTATGGACGCAAGCTCACCAACGTCCTGCCGCGCATCGGGCTGGCCCTGCTGATCGTGCCAATGTTCCTTTGGCTGTCCGGCGCGCCAAGCGCTGCCACGCTGCTGTGCGTCTCCGCGGTGCTTGCTGCCCTCACCGCGATCTTTGGCGCGGCCGGTCTAGTGACGGTGCCCGAACTGATGCCCATCGCCGTGCGCAGCACTGGCCTGTCGCTGGTCTACGCCATCAGCACCTCGATCTTCGGCGGCACCACGCAATTCGTCGTCACCTGGCTGCTGGCCCTGACCCACAACCCGATGGCGCCGGCCTACTACGTGATGGTGATCTGCGCCATCAGCGTCGTCGCCATGGGAATGCTCCCAGAGTCGCGCGACGTCGACGTCAGCCGCTAGGGAGGCCTCTCGGACCGTGCCGCCGTGAAGTTTTGTGCACACTTCGGTACTAAATCCACCGGGGCGCCAACCGCAACGGGCCCGCCTTTCGCAGAATCCGGTCGAAACGCTTGGGAACCCCATGAACAACAGTCGCGCCGGTTATTCCTTCGCCATCCTCGGACTGGCTTCTCTCGCCGGGGGCATTGCCTGCCTGGGCTGGGCCCACTTGCTGGGCGGCTACGGGTTCATAGGCGCGAGCACCGCCATCTTTCTGGCGATGCTCAGCTTCACCAAGTTCGCCGCGCTTCGGCGCCCGCTGGTGGGCGCTCGCTCCATTCCCATGCCTGAGCCGATGTACGAGTCGGTCCGCGCGCCCATCATGCCCAGCCGCCGTGATCATGATGATGACGACGAGGAGGATGAGGACGCAGAACTCGAGGCCAGGCTGGCAGCCCTGCGCGTTGCCGCGCAGCAGTCCAAAGAGCGCCACATTGCGCCTCCCGAACCTGAACCCGTCGTGGTGGTTGTCGAGGGACCGCCGCTCGAGCCAGAACTCGCCAAGCTGTTCTCGGCGTCTCCGCTTGAGCCCGTACCAACCCGGGAAGCGCCGTCCTCGGGGCTGCGTCAGATGGATGAACTGCGCGCCGAACTCGCCCGGCTTCGGGAGAGCGCCAGGATGCGCCAGGCGGCTGTCCCCGTCAGCGTGGCGCCGCCGGACTTTCTTGCGACGCCTTCCCAATCTCCCACCCCGGCCGCCGAGTTGCCAAAGGCGCAGACTGCCCACCGCGACTCTCGAGACCCGTTCCCGCGAACGGAATTCTCCGGCCTGCCTGGGGAATCTCGCGCCGAGCCCTCGGAACAGGGCGAGGCCTTTCCACGAACGGAGTTCTCCGGTCTCAACACCCCTCCGTCGGAGAGCTCGTCGTTCACGAAGACGGAATTCCTGGGCCCGATCGAATTGCGGCGATAGCGGGTAACAACCGACTGCTACCACCCATCCCCTCTCCTTCCGAACAATGGATCCCAGTCGAATCCTCACGGATTCGCCTTGTCCACACCCTCTGAAGGAGACACGATGACACGCAAGATCCTGATGCTCTGCGGCGACTACGCAGAGGACTACGAAACCATGGTGCCGTTCCAGGCGCTGCTGGCGGTGGGCCACACGGTCCATGCAGTCGCACCGGACAAGAAGGCCGGCGATTGGGTCTACACCGCGATCCACGACTTCGAGGGCGCCCAGACCTACAGCGAGAAACCGGGCCACCGCTTCACGCTGAACGCGAACTTCGCCGACGTGCGGCCCGAAGCCTACGACGCGCTGGTGATCCCCGGCGGCCGCGCGCCAGAGTACCTGCGCATGAACAGCCGCGTGGTCGAGATCGCTCGGCACTTCCTCGCGGCCGACAAGCCGCTGGCGGCGGTTTGCCACGGCGCGCAACTGCTGGCCGCGACCGGGCTGCTGAAGGGCCGCAAGGTCTCGGCCTACCCCGCCTGCCAGGTCGAGGTGGAACTCGCGGGCGCAGAGTACATGGGCATTCCGGTCGATCAGGCCGTGACCGACCGCAATCTCGTCACCGCACCAGCCTGGCCGGCGCATCCCGCATGGATCAGCCAGTTCCTCAAGGTGCTCGGGACGCGCATCGAGACCTGATCCGAATCCGCAGGTGGCGCTACAGTCTCAAGTCGCGTCACCTGCCACGCCACAGGAGAAGTCTCATGTGCGAAGTTTTCATCAGCGCCGATCCCCAGAGCTACGACAGCCGCACGCGGTCGGTCCGGCTGCATGGCGTTGTCACCAGCATCCGGCTCGAAAACCTCTTCTGGCAGGTGCTGGAGGAGATCGCGGCGCGCGACGACATGGGCGTCGTGCAACTGATCGAGAAGCTCTACGACGAACTGGTCGCGGCACGCGGCGAAGTCGGCAACTTCGCGTCCTTCCTTCGCGTCAGCGCGTTGCGTTATGAAGCGATGGTCGCGCAAGGGCGCATCCCGGCAGACACATCGGTCGCGATCCGGTCGCTCGACGCCCAGGCGGTCCTGCATGCCATGCCCGCGGGCTGGGCGCGTGCCGCGCGAAGCAGCAGCGCCGTGCTTTGACCCAGCCTGGACAGCGCCCTCAGAGCAACTCCTTGAGGCGAGCCCTCAAGCGGCTGATGGCTTGGCTGTGCAACTGGCAGACGCGGCTCTGGCTCACCTCGAGGATCGCGCCGATCTCGCGCAGGTTGAGTTCTTCCTCGTAATAGAGATTCAGCAGCAACTGGTCGCGCTCGGGCAGTGCAGAGATGGCCTCCACGAGCTGGTGGCGAAATCCGCTTTCGAGCAATTGCTCCAGCGGGTCGTCGCTGTCGCGCTGTCCTCGGCGAGCGCCCTGCGCATGCAGGTCGATGAAAGGGTTCTCTGTATCGCCCTTCGCGAAGTCTTCGACGTAGAGCAACTGGCAGCCCTGAATCTCCTGCAGCAGCGACTGGTAGGCCTCCAGGTCGATCTTCAACTCCCGTGCGATCTCGCCCTCGGTAGGGGGCCGGCCGAGGCGATGCTCCAGCGCCTGGATGGCCTTCTCGACGCCGCGCGCCGATTGGCGCAGGCCCCGCGATCCCCAGTCGCTGGCGCGCAGTTCGTCGAGCATGGCCCCTCGGATGCGCTGGCTGACGAAAGTCTCGAACTGCGCCCCCTTGTTGTCCTGGTAGCGGGACGACGCATCGAGCAGACCGATCATGCCGGCCTGAATGAGGTCGTCGAGTTCGACGCTGGCGGGCAGCTTGGCGATCATCTGCAGCGCGATGCGGCGCACAAGCGGCTGGTGCTGCGCCAGCAGATGGGACTTCTCGATGGTTCCCTGGGCGGTGTACACGTCCGATCCTTGTTCCGTTGTTCAGGTTTCGCTGTTCAGGCGACGGCTGTGCGCGTCGCGCGGAGCGCACCGGCAGCCGGCCTTGCCATGCGGCGTTCGCGCGTGGATGCCTCCTGCATGCGCCATGGCCACAGACTCATGTCGCCGGCAACGCGCCGGAAGTCCACCGCAGCCGGGCTCGCGGCAAAGGCCTCCACCACCGTCTGGCCCAGCCGCCGTGCATCGGCGAGGTGCGCATCGGCGCGAACCCAACCGGCGGGCTCCAGCGATACCGCGAGGTAGCGGCTGCCGGTGTTGGCCAGGTTGCCCATGACCGTACGCGCCTCGTCGGGGCTCGATGCGCCATTCACCAGAAAGCGCAACTGCTTCAGGCCATGCGCGTAATGCAGCCTCTTGATGCCCGCATACGCCGTAGTGACGGAAGCGGCGTTGGGTTGGAGCACGAGCACCAGTTCGTCCGCGCGCTGCACCAGCGTCGACAGCCGTCCCTCGTCGTCGAATGCCGCATCGATCAGGACCACGCCCCCGCGACAGAGTGTGCGCGGGTCGATCCGGGAATGACTCATGCCGATCGGCGCGGGGAGCACGTCGACGCCGCAGGCCGCGCGAGCCGCCGCACCGGCACAGGTCAGCCGACGCTCGGCCACGTCGGCCAGCACGCCGGGTGGATCGACCGCCCACAGGGCGGCGATGGAATCCGCAGCCGGACGGTGTTCATCGATCAGCAGCACGTCCTTGCCTTGATGCACCAGGGCCGCGCCCAGGTTCATGGCCGCCGTCGTGGCACCGTCGCCGCGACGCATGCCCGCAACGGCAATGACACGCGTGGGCGTGTGCGACAAGAGACGGCGCAGCCCGTCCGCCTGATCTGTCACCAGCTTGGTCATGCAGCGCTCCTCAATCTTGCTTCTCCGCGGCCCTGGGTTGCTGGGTCGGCGCGGTGGATTCAGTGCCCAGCGCCTCCAGCAGCAGAAAGAGCTTGCTCACGCCCCCATACAACGCGTTGCCGGTGAGAGGCCGGCTCGATCGCACGGGACGTCCGGTCAATTGGTTGAGCAGCCCGCGCGTGCGGTCGGCCCATTCGCCGCTCGCGTGCAGCAGACGCCAGACCGTCGTGCTGACCTGGCCGGCGATCAGCAGCCGCTTCATCATGTCGGGGTCGCCCAGTTCGCCGATGCCGCCCACCAGTTGCACGCCCTGGCGGAGCAGGCGGAAGCACGGATCCGCATCGGCGGCCCATGCCTGCCATTGCGCGAGTTGCCGCGCCGGAACCTGCATGCCGACGTTCGTCAGCACGTAACTCTGCGCAATGATCTTGTGCCCGTGTGCGTCGGTCATGCGCGTCACCACGCAGCGCAGCGTCGGCGGCGCGGACTTGTCCGGGCCTACGCGAAGCTGCACTTCCGCATGGGCTTCGCACTGCATCGCGGCCTTGCCACGGAACATGACCACCCTCGCCTCGCCGAACGCGTATTCGACGCGCGCCAGCGTGCTCGACGCACCGGTCTGCGGATCGATCACACCGGTCGAACCCGGTGCGCGCGCGAGCCATTTCTGTCCTTGCGCCTGCCACTCGGCGATGATCTCGACGGCGGGTAGCCGGGGCAGCATGTGCACGACCGACTTGCCGAGGTCCTGCTGGCGCAGCCATTGCACTTGCCGCGTACCGGGCTTGCGTCGAGTGTCTGCGCCGCCTCGGACAGCCGCCGTCGCCAGCCATTGGTTCGGCGCCGAAAGCGGCTGGCCGCTGCGGTCCGACAGCAGGAGACTGCTCTGGCACTCGTAGGCGTCGCCGCCTTCGTTCGAGCGGAGGCCGACCTGTCCGCTCAACGCGAGCACATGCTTGTCGCAGCCGCCCGCGACCTCGCCGCGGGCGTGCACCATCAGATCCTGCAGCACGGCCTTGTGCCCGATGTTCTCGTCGCCCGCGTTACGCCAGAAGCGGCGCGCGGCCTCGAAGCCGATCGGTGCGCCCGCGAGCGCGCCGGCCACGGTCGCCAGTTCCTGCGCGTCGTGTGCCATGGCACGAATGAGGTTCTGGTATTGCACGCGGAGCCGGTCGGCCTCCGCCCGTGCCTGCACGACCTGTGCCGACGGCGCGACGCCCGAAGGCTCGTCCTGCATGTCGATCTCCGCGGGCACGAACAACGGGTTGTGCCGGCGAGGCTGGAACACGCTGTCCACCAGTTGCGCGCGATCAGCGGGCATCAGGTTTTCCGGCACCTTCTGGCCGCTGGAGATGTAGTGCACCGGCAGCCGATGGCGGATCACGGTGTCGATGAGCGCGCCGGGATGCGTGGCTTCGTCGACCTTGGTGAAGATGCAGCCCGCCAACTCGTTGCTGCCGCCGTGGCGATAGGCGTGCACCACTTCATTGAGCGTGTCGCCGTGGCTGGTCGCATTCAACAGCAGCAGCCGCTTGACCGGGCGATGGCTGTTGCACAGCATCGCGATCTGGTCCGAGACGGCGCGGTCGCGCTGGCTCATGCCGACCGTGTCGATGAGCACCATGTGCTTGTCGCGCAGATCCTGCAGCACCAGGTGCAGGTCGGCGGCATCCTTCACGCCGTACACCGGCACGTTGAGGATCTGGCCGTAGATGCGCAGTTGCTCGTAGGCGCCGATCCGGTAGCTGTCGGTGGTGACCAGCGCGAGCTTGTCGGCGCCGAAGCGCATCACGCAGCGTGCCGCCAGCTTGGCCGTCGTCGTGGTCTTGCCGACGCCGGTGGGCCCCATCAGCGCATAGACGCCGCCTTGCGCCAAAAGGGCATCCTCATCCTCGAACACGGGCACCGCGCGAATCAACTCGGCACGTGCGAAAGTCATGCCTTGCGCGTAGGTCTGGCCCGTGGGCAGCTTCTCCAGCATGGCCTTCGACAGCCGTGCGCTGAAGCCGGCGCCGAGCAGCGTGCGCAGCAGGCGGCCGCGCACCGGGTCCTGGCGCTGCTTGTCGTTCCAGACGACGCTCGCAAGCTGCTCTTCGAGCATGCCGCGCATCGAATGCAGTTCGTTGAGAACGACGTCGGTGTGGACAGTGGCAGGTTGCGGTTCGGACTTCGCCGTCGCCGCAGTCACGGCGGAGGCAACGGCCGTGATCGCCGCAACCGGCTGAGCCGGCGTGTCGGGCACGACAGGCACCGGCGCCTTCGCGGCCACCATGGGCGCCACGCTTTCAAGCGCCTGCGCGACTTCGCCTTCGGCCATGGCCACGATCTCGACGCCGTCGGGCAACGCACGGTTGCTCAGCACGATGGCCTCGGCGCCGAGGGCTTCGCGCACCAGGCGCAATGCTTCGCGACTGGTCGCGGCAACGAATTTGCGAGCCGTGGCCCGCACGTCTGTGGAAATACTCAACCTCTTCCTCCAATGGTGGCGGTGATCTTGATATTGCGAGCGTCAGGGATCTCCGCATGGGAGAGCACCTTGAGTTGCGGCAGGCTGCGCCGCAGGAAACGAGACAGCAGCACGCGCAGGCCGTGTTGAGCCACGAGCACCGGCGCGAGGCCCATCTGCTCCTGTCGTGCGATGGCGGCCTGCGTCTGGCGCAGCAGGTTGTCGGCGAGACCCGGCTCGATGCCGCTGCTGCTGGTCATGGCCTGCTGCAGCACGCCGTCGAGCGAGCCGTCGAGTCCGATGACCTGCAATTCCGTATCGCCCGGGAACAGTTGCTGCACGATGGCGCGGCCGAGCGCAAGGCGCGTCAGCGTCGTGAGTTCGGTCGCATCCTTCACGGTCGGCGCGTGCTCGGCCATCACGTCGAGGATGGTGCGCATGTCGCGGATCGACACTTCCTCGTCGAGCAGGTTCTGCAGCACCTTGTGCAGCGTGCTCAGCGACACGACCTTCGGCACAAGGTCCTCGGTGAGCTTGGGCGCCGTCTTGGCGATCTGGTCGATCAACTGCTGCACTTCCTGGCGGCCAAGCAACTCGGCGGCGTGGGTCTGGATCAGGTGATTCAGGTGCGTCGCCATCACCGTGCAGGCATCGACCACCGTGTAGCCGTAGATCTGCGCCTGCTGCCGGAGATTGCCGTCGATCCACACCGCGGGCAGGCCGAAGGCCGGGTCCTGCGTCACGGTGCCGGTCAAGGTGCCGGTGACCTGCCCCGGATTGATCGCCATCCACTGATTGGGGAAGGCCTCGCCCCGTCCGATCTCCACACCCTTCAGGCTGATGACATAGCTGTTGGGCTTGATCTCCAGGTTGTCGCGGATGTGGACCACCGGCACCAGGAAGCCGATCTCCTGCGCGATCTTCTTGCGGATGCTCTTGATGCGGCCGAGCAGTTCGCCGTGCTGCGACTGGTCCACCAGCGGGATCAGGCGGTAGCCGACTTCCATGCCCAGCGGATCGACCAGCGCGATGTCGTCCCATGTGGCCTCGGTCGTTTCGGTCGATGGCACCACGGCGGCCTGCGCGGCCGCGACCTGCTGCGCCGTCTGCACCGGTTTGCGAAGGAGCACGCGCCGGCCTGCCCAGGCGAGGCCTCCGGCGATCAGCAGGAAGGCCAGATTCGGCATGCCGGGGATCATCCCCATCAGGCCGATGATGCCGGCCGTCAGGAAGAGCACTTGCGGATTGGAGAAGAGCTGGCCGGTCAGCTGGCGGCCCACGTCTTCATCGGTCGTGACGCGCGACACGATCACACCGGCCGCAGTGGAGATCACCAGTGCCGGAATCTGCGCGACGAGCCCGTCGCCGATCGCGAGCAGCGTGTAGGTCGTGCCGGCGGTCGAGAAATCCAGGCCATGCTGGACGACGCCGACCACGAGGCCGCCGATGATGTTGATGACCATGATCAGCAGGCCCGCAACGGCATCACCGCGCACGAACTTGCTCGCACCGTCCATCGAGCCGTAGAAGTCGGCTTCCTGCGCGACCTCGGTGCGGCGCTTGCGTGCGACATCTTCGCCGATCAGGCCGGCATTCAGGTCGGCGTCGATGGCCATCTGCTTGCCCGGCATCGCATCGAGCATGAAGCGCGCGCCGACCTCGGCAATACGGCCTGCGCCCTTGGTGATCACCATGAAGTTGATGAGCACCAGGATGATGAAGACCATCACGCCGACCGCGAAGTTGCCGCCGACCAGGAAGTGCCCGAACGCCTCGATGACCTTGCCCGCCGCATCCGGCCCGGTGTGACCATGCATCAGCACCACGCGGGTGGAAGCCACATTGAGCGACAGCCGCAACAGCGTCGAGAACAGCAGCACGGCGGGGAAGGCAGCAAAGTCGAGCGCCTTCATCGTGTACATGCTGACCAGCAGCACCATCACGGACATCGCAATGTTGAAGGTGAACAGCAGATCCAGCAGGAAGGCCGGCAGCGGCAGCACCATCATGCTCAGGATCATGATGATGAGAATCGGCCCCGCCAGTCCCTTGAACTGGTTGCCGGAGAACAATTGCGTCGGCAGACGCATGAGGTTTGCCATGGAGTTCATGCGGCCTTCAGCGTGTATTCGAGTGATTCGGGAATCGGCAGGTCCTTGGGCGTGCGCGGCGCTTCGCCGCCTTCGTCCTTCCAGCGCTTGAGCTGGTAGACCCATGCAAGCACCTCGGCCACCGCCGTGTAGAGGCCCGACGGGATCTCGTCGCCGAGCTTCGTGTGCTTGTAGAGCGCCCGAGTGAGCGGCGGCGCCTCGAGGATCGCGACCTTGTTCGCCGCGGCGATCTCGCGGATGCGCAGCGCCACCTGGTCGGTCCCTTTGGCCACCACGCGCGGCGCGCGCATATCGCTGTCGACATACTTGAGCGCGACCGCGAAGTGCGTCGGGTTCGTCACCACGATGTCGGCCTTCGGCACCTCGGACATCATCCGGCGCCGCGCCATCGCCTGCTGCTGGCGGCGGATCTGCGCCTTGATGTGCGGATCGCCCTCGCTCTCCTTGTGTTCCTGGCGAAGGTCTTCGCGCGACATGCGCAGCTTGCGGTAGTAGGTCCACAGCTGCCAGGGCACATCGATCAGCGCCACAAGCAGGAGCGCGGCCGCAATCAATGCGCAGTTGCGCCCGACGAACATGATGGTCTGCGGCAGCGCGGCACTCACCGGCAGCGCCATCAGCTGCATCACGCCGTCGATGTTGCGGGAGATGACCAGGTACGCCACGCCGCCGATCAGCGCCGACTTGGCCAGCGCCTTGGTCAACTCGACGAGCGATTGCGTGGAGAACATGCGCACGATGCCGGCGAACGGATCGAGCTTGCCGAAGTTGGGCGAGACCGCCTTGCCCGAGAACAGCCAACCGCCAAGCAACATCGGCGCGACCACCGCGGCCACCACCATCATCGCGAAGAGCGGGGCCAGCGCCAGCAGCGTCTGGAGCGCCATCGCCCCGGTCCGCAACATCATCTGGGACGGGTCGAACACCGCGTCACGTTCGAAGTGCAGGCCCTTTCGCAGCGCGGCGTCGAGGGTGCCCCCGAGAGACGCTGCCGTGAACCACAGGCCGCCGATGGCGGTGCCCAGCATGACCAGTGTGGTCAGCTCGCGCGAGCGGGCCACGTTGCCTTCTTCGCGCGCCTTCTCCAGGCGTCGCGCAGAAGCAGGTTCCGTTTTTTCGAGATCGCTTTCCTCAGCCATGGCTGATTATTCGATTCAAGGGGCCGGAACAATCGCCCGATCAAGCGTGCTATCGCCCTCCTTCTCTGCGAATCAAGTGGTCAGAAACCGAGGCTCTCAAGCAGGTCGTCGACCTGCGACTGATCGGTCACGGCATCGGGGTTGCCCGGTGTGATCTGTGGCCCGTTCAGCAGGTTGCTGCTGCTGATTTCCTGGCGTTTCTCGGCCGGCGAGTTGTCGATCAGCACCTGCAGGAGTTGCGTTTCGACCTCGTTGACCACTTCCATCATCTTCTTGATGACCTGCCCGGTCAGATCCTGAAAGTCCTGCGCCATGAGGATCTCTATGAGCTGCGTGTTGATCGCGCCGGCCTTCTGCGGCACATCCTGCAGGTAGTCGCGGGTGTCCATCACCAGCTCGCGGGCGTAGTCCAGTTCGATCGGATTCGCGAACCACTCGTCCCAGCGCTTGCTCAGCCCCTTCGCATCGTTCGCGAGGCCTTCCTGGAGCGGTTGCGCGACGTCGATGGCGTTGAGCGCACGATGCGCCGCGCGCTCGGTGGTCTCGGCCACGTAGTTCAGCCGGTCCCGTGCGCCGGGAATGGCCTGGGCAGCTTTTTCCACCTGCTTGTCGAGGCCCAGTTCGCGCATGCCTTCACGCAACTGACGCGTCAATTGCCCGATGCGGCCCAGCAACTCTTCGGCGGTGTTCCCCTGTTCGGTGTCGGAGGGGTTTGGGTTCATGGCATGCCCCTTACTTGTTAAGTTTCTCGAAGATCTTGGTGATCTTTTCTTCGAGGGTGGCGGCGGTAAAAGGCTTGACGACATAGCCATTTGCACCAGCCTGCGCTGCTGCAACGATGTTTTCCTTCTTGGCCTCCGCCGTGACCATCAACACCGGCAACTTGGCCAGATCGGGATCGGCGCGGATGGTCTGCAGCATTGTCAGGCCGTCCATGTTGGGCATGTTCCAGTCCGAGACGACGAAACCGAAATTGCCGCCGCGCAACTTCTCGATGCCGGCCGCGCCGTCTTCCGCTTCGTCGACGTTGAGGAACTCGAGTTCCTTCAGAAGGTTGCGCACGATGCGGCGCATGGTCGGGAAGTCGTCCACAACCAAAATTTTGATGCTCTTGTCGATCACGATTTCTCTCACTCCAACAGTTCGTTTTTCAAACCCGATTCGTTCGCGCACCGAAGGTGCGCAGATGGGCCAGCACGCGCCGGCTCATCTCTCCCAGCGGCGCGACTTCGTCAGCCGCGCCCAATGCGATCGCCTCCTTCGGCATGCCGAAGACGACACAGCTCGCCTCGTCCTGTGCCAGGGTGTAGGCGCCGGCCCGCTTCATTCGCAGCAAGCCTTCGGCGCCGTCCTTGCCCATGCCCGTGAGGATCATTCCAATGGCGTTCTTGCCCGCGTGCCTGGCGGCCGAGTCGAACAGCACGTCGATCGACGGCCGATGGCGATTCACCGGCGGCTCCTGGTCGAGATGCGCGACGTAGTTCGCGCCGCTGCGAGCAAGCGAAAGATGGAATGCGCCGGGCGCGATGTATGCATAGCCCGGCAGCACACGCTCGCCGTGCTCCGCTTCCTTGACGGTGATGCGGCAGAGGCCGTCCAGCCGCTGCGCGAAGGAACGCGTGAATCCCGCCGGCATGTGCTGTGCGATGAGCACGGCCGGGCAGTCCGGCGGCAACGGCTGCAGCACCTCGCGGATCGCCTCGGTGCCACCGGTCGAGGCGCCGATGATGATCAGCTTCTCGGTGCTCAGCAGCGGGCTGCGCAGCGGCGCCTCCTGGGGCGCCTCGGCCGTCGATTTCGCCGATCCGCTGTGACGTGCAGGCAGCAGGCGCGCGGCGGAGGCCGTCCGGATCTTTCCGGTGATCAGCTCGGTGTAGTTGAGCAACCCGTCGCGCACGCCGAGACGCGGCTTGGTGACGAAATCGATGGCGCCCAGTTCCAGCGCGCGCAGCGCGATCTCCGAGCCGCGCTCGGTCAGCGAGGACACCATGACCACAGGCATCGGCCGCAGGCGCATGAGCTTGTCGAGGAATTCGAGACCGTCCATGCGCGGCATCTCGACGTCCAGCGTCAACACATCGGGGTTCGTCACCTTGATGAGGTCGCGAGCCACCAGCGGATCGGCCGCGGTGCCGACGACGACCATGTCGGGCTGGCTGTTGATGATTTCGGTCATCACGCTGCGTATCAGCGCCGAATCGTCGACGCACAGCACCTTGATCTTGTTCGCGCTCACCAGCTTCCTTTGTTCTTGACCACGGACATCGCCTCGGCCGTGGCATTGTTGGATCTGTAAGGGATGACGCCCGCGCGAGGCGCGCCCAGCTTGCGGAGAAGCTCGCCTTCCTCTTTCTGAACGAGCCGCACGCCGGCTTGCCCGCGAAGCTTTCGCACCACCGCCTTGCCGCTGGCCGGCATGAAGCACACGCGGCGCGCGTGCTGTCCGCGCAAGTCCTGCGCGGCGACGCTGATGCGCTCGGCGTTCAAGTAGCGCAGCACGAAGTCCGCGTTGCGGTCGCCAATGTTGAGCGTGGTCATGTTCGCGAGCACCGCGGCGCCGCCGAACACCTTGGCCTGCAGGCGGTCGCGGCGTGCACCCGAGCGGATGAGCTCGCGAATGAGCACATCCATCGCGTAGGCCCCGTAGCGCATCGATTCGGTCTGGTCCCGCGCCGTGGCCTCGCCATCCTCGGGCAGCATGAAATGGTTCATGCCCGCGACGCCGTTGTCGATGTCGACGATGCAGGCCGACACGCAGGAACCCAGCACGGTCGTGAGCACGGTGTCGGTCGTGGTCACGTAGTACTCCGACGGCAGCAGCTTCACCGCCATCTCGCCGACGTCGCGATCGAAGTAGTGATGGGTCGCCACCGCGCCCGGCACGGCACTCATGGAGGCCCCTTGGCGCTGCCCCGCGCGAGTTCATACACGGTATGGCCGAGCGGTTTGAAGGTCTGGTTCACAAGCGAGGCGTTCTCGGAGTGACCGGCAAACAGCAAGCCACCTGGCTTCAGCAGCGGCGCGAAGCGGTCCAGCACCTTCTTCTGCGTCGGCTTGTCGAAGTAGATCATCACGTTGCGGCAGAAGATCGCGTCCACCGGCTCCTTCACCGACCAGGACGGGTCAAGCAGGTTGAGCCGCGACAACTTCACCATCGCCGCCACTTCGGGACGGATGCGCACCTTGCCGGCGTTCGATCCGGTGCCCTTGTTGAAGAAGCGCCGCAGGCGTTCAGGCGACAGCCGTGCGACCTGCTCATTGGTGAACACGCCGGCGGAAGCCTTCGCGAGCACGGCCGTGTCGATGTCGGTCGCGATCACCTTCGCCGAACCCGCGCGTTCGCCAAGTGCTTCGATCAGCGTGATCGCGATCGAATAGGGTTCCTCGCCGGTCGACGCTGCCGAGCACCAGACGGTGACAGGCTGCTGAACCTTGCGCACATGTTCGGCCAGCACCGGAAAGTGATGCGCCTCGCGAAAGAAGGAGGTCAGGTTAGTCGTCAGCGAATTGATGAACGACTGCCATTCCTCACCGTCCTGGCGAGATTCCAGCAGGTCGAGATACGACGAGAACCCCGCGAGTTGAAGTTCTCGCAGACGACGCGAGAGGCGGCTGTAGACCATCTGCCGCTTCTGCTCGCCGAGCGCGATACCTGCGCGGCGATGGATGAGCGTCCTGATCTTCGAGAAGTCGCTATCGGTGAAAAGAAATTCAGTGTTCACGGCCGATGTCTGTGCATGGCTTTCAATGTACATAGCGGGTTCCCGTTGCAATGGGTCGATCAACGGGGCAATTGCGGCGCATATCGCGACGTGCGCTCAATCGACGCTGTCCAGTGCGCTTGCCTCGTGCGACCAGACCATTGCGGCAAGATGCGCCGCATTGACCTGGCCGGCACTCACGAACAGTGCCTCGGCGCGGCGCGCCGCCTCGTCGCCATCCGTCTCGCAGGCCTCGACGAGTGCGAGGAACGGCGCGTAGACTCCCCCGCGGGAGAGAATCGCCTGCTGCACCGATTCGGCCAGCTGAACCTTGGCCAGCACTTCCGCCATCGGGATGCCCAGCAACTGGTCGATGAGCGAAAGCATGCCGACCACGAACAGGTTGTCGGACTCGCTGGGCGGCAGCATGCCCTGCCCCATCAGTTCGACGAAGCGCCCACGCAGGATGGCCTT
This sequence comes from Variovorax sp. 05L425, assembly GCF_056397705.1. Classification (NCBI taxonomy): domain Bacteria; kingdom Pseudomonadati; phylum Pseudomonadota; class Betaproteobacteria; order Burkholderiales; family Comamonadaceae; genus Variovorax; species Variovorax sp. 05L425. Next base: position 25,081 of record NZ_JBFTNY010000035.1, read on the forward strand.
CTTCATCATGAACGGCGAGCTGGCCTTGTTGCTGGTGGCGAGCAGCAGCGACAGCCACCGGAAAAGCGGCGAGTAGCCGAGCATCGCGACCGCGTGACGCAAGGACGTGATCTCCACACCCGCGCCGATGGCCGGCGAATTGATGTGGCGCAGCAGGCGGTAGGTCAGTGCCGCGTCGCGCTTCAGCGCCGACTCGATCGAGCGCACGTTCTCGTTGCGCTGAAGCATCTGCATGAGCCGCACGATCAGCACCGACTCCGGCTGCAGCGTGTCGCTGGTCGGTTCCACGGGCGGGCGGGCCTGCATGCCGTCGACGATGACATCCACGCGCTGGGCGGCGAGGGCGTCGAAGTCTTCCCATCTCCGCATGCGTGTGGCGAGCAGCTGCATGGGCGGGCGACCCGGCTGTTCGGCGTCGCGGATACGGGCGATCAGCGCCGGGTCGCCTGCCCCCACGTCGAGGTGCGTGATGATTTCCAGCAACTCCGGCTCCTGCGGCAACCCGTGCGCATCGCGCAGCATGAACCCGAAGCCCTGCTCACGCAGGAAGAGAAGCATCGAGCGCGTATCGGCATCCGCCATGTCCTCGATGTCCATGCAAAGGACCACGTTCTCGGATGGAAGGCTCTGGAGCTCGTTCAGGAAGAGCGCATCGACGGTGACATCGAAATACGCGGTCAACTGCCCAAGGCGCCATCCGCCATTGGCGGAAATGAGGTGCTTCGAGATGCACGAAAGCAGCGCCCTGAACTGCGCCGAGGTGTTGGATGCGTCCGCCCCACCAGCGACAACGCGCCAGCCGAAGCGATAGCCCTTGACGCGCATCCGCGCGTCAAGCTGCAGGGTGTAGCTCACATAGCCGTCGGCCTCGGACGGCTGCAGCGCATCGTCGGCGTCCCGCTGGACAGGTTCATCGGTCGGGCGCACTGCGGAGTCGGGAACGACCGTGTCAGCCATCGGTGTCGAACGGCGGAAAAAATCAAAGCGCATTGCGGGGATCTCCGTCAGAAGCTCGAATCAAGCACCCCGTCGCAACAGGATGGCCGGGGCAATGCATGTGGATGTCGAAGAGGCTCAAGCCGCGATCGCCGTCATCCTCGAAGCACCGGCCAGCGCTGCCGCGCCCGCTGCTTGCGCGCGCTGGATGCGCGGCATCGCTGCGACGTCGATGATGAAAGCCACGCTGCCGTCGCCGAGGATGGTCGCCGCGGAAATGCCGGGAACCTTGCGGTAGTTGGTCTCCAGGTTCTTCACCACGACCTGGTGCTGGCCGAGCAGTTCGTCGACCAGCAACGCGAAGCGCGCGTCGTCGGCCTGCACGATGACGAGGATGCCCTGCGTCGGGTTCACCTGCGCGCCAGTCACGTCGAACACGCGGTGCAGTTCGATCAGCGGCAGGTATTCGCCGCGCACCTTGATGACATGGCCGTCGCTGGTGATCGAATGCAGGTGCTCCGGCAGCGGCTGCAGCGACTCGATCACATAGCTCAAAGGCAGGATGTAGGCCTCGTTGCCGACCTTGACGGACATGCCGTTGAGGATCGCCAGCGTCAGCGGCAGCACGATGCGCGTCGTGGTGCCGTGTCCGCCGCGCGAGTGGATTTCCACGTGTCCGCCCATCTCCTGGATGTTGCGCTTGACCACGTCCATGCCGACGCCGCGCCCGGAGATGTCGGTGATCTGCTCCGCCGTCGAGAAGCCGGGCGCGAAGATCAATTGCCAGACTTCCTCGTCCGGCATCGACTCGTTCACGGCCAGGCCCTGTTGCATGGCCTTGGCGAGAATCTTCTCGCGGTTCAGCCCGGCACCGTCATCGCTCACCTCGATCACGATGTTGCCGCCGTGATGCTGCGCGGACAGCAGCAGTTGGCCCGTCGCCTCCTTGCCCTTGGCGAGCCGGATGTCGGGCGTCTCGATGCCGTGGTCGAGGCTGTTGCGCACCAGGTGCGTGAGCGGGTCGACGATGCGTTCGATCAGTCCCTTGTCGAGCTCCGTCTCCTTGCCGAAGGTGTCCAGCCGGACCTGCTTGCCGAGCTTGGCGCTGACATCGCGGATCACGCGCGGGAACCGGCTGAATACATAGTCCATCGGCATCATGCGGATGGACATGACCGATTCCTGGAGGTCGCGCGCGTTGCGTTCCAGATGTCCGAGGCCGCTCAGGAAGCGCTCGTACGCCACCGGGTCCAGCATCGTGGCCGCCTGCGTGAGCATCGATTGCGTGATGACGAGTTCGCCCACGAGATTGATGAGTTGGTCGACCTTCTCGACGTCCACGCGGATCGAGCTCGATTCCTTGGCGCCCGGTGCGGCGGCCTGTGCCGCGGCCGCCGGCGCGGCCGCAGGCGCCTGCGGCTTGGCAATCTCGAAAGGTTGCGCCACGACCGGCACAAGCACAGGAGCGGCGCCGGCGGGCTCGCGTGCGATGTCGATCTGCGATTCGTCGATGACGAAGCAGCACACCGCGACGATGTCGTCCGGCTCGCACGTCGTTTCGAGCATCACGGTCAACAGGTCGTTGGCACGCGTGCGCGACACGACCTTGCCGAGGTTGCTCAACTCGTCGGCCAGCAGGTCGCATTCGCTCTCCGACAGGCGCGACAGGCAGATGCGCAAGGTGCCTGGTGCACCGGCAGGCGCAGCAACCGGCGCAGGCGCCGGCGCGGATATGGATGCGGCGACGGCCTTGTCATTGCCGTTGCCGTTTTCCAGCGCAAGCTGCTGAAGCACCGCACAGATTTGCGCGACTCTCGCAGGCTCGGGCTCTTTGCCCGCCTGGTAGGCGTTGAGTTGTTCCAGCAAGGCGTCCTTCGTTTCCAAAAAGGCATCGATCATCGGACCGCTCAGGCGCAGTTGGCCATGGCGTGCCCGGTCCAGGAGGTTCTCCAGCAAGTGCGTTGTTTCGGTCAGCGCGGCGAAGCCAAAGGTGGCCGCGCCGCCCTTGATCGAATGGGCCGCGCGAAAGATGGCGTTGAGTTGCTCGCTGTCCGGCGCCGCCACGTCGATTTCGAGGAGCAACTGCTCCATCTGCGCCAGAAGCTCGATCGCTTCGACAAAGAATGCTTGGGAAAACTGACTGAGGTCCATCTTGATGTTCGCTGTTATTGCGTCGGGGCCGAAGGCTTGAAGGACGTCGACTTCATGTTGTCGCTGCCGGCATCCGCGGACAGCGACGTGCCGGCCCGGGTCGTGGCGACTTCGCCGCTGTTCTCGCGTTCGATGCGCTCCTGTGTCTGCCGGTTGAGCAGGATGATGCTGATGCGCCGATTGATCGGATTGCGCGGATCCGCGTTGTCCAGATGCATGCTGTCGGCCAAGCCGACGACGCGAAGGACCTTGCCCTCGGTCATGCCGCCGGTCACCAGTTCGCGGCGCGATGCGTTGGCGCGATCGGCGGACAACTCCCAGTTGCCGTACGCCTTGTCGCCGTTGGTGTAGACGATCGAATCGGTATGGCCCGACAGCGTGATCTTGTTCGGCAGGTCGTTGAGCGTGGGCCCCAGCTCTCGCAGGATCGCGCGCATGTGCGGCACCACGCGTGCACTGGCGAGATCGAACATCGGGCGCTTCTCGCTGTCGACGATCTGCAGGCGAAGGCCTTCTGTCGTGATGTCGATCAGGATCTGCGAACGGAACTGCTTGAACACCGGGCTGTTCTCGATAAGGGAATCCAGCCGCTTCTTCATGTCGGCCAAGCGCGCGGCGTCTTCCATCTCTTCCCGCTCGGCGTCGGAGAGCTTCACTTCGCCTTCCGTCTGCACGATGTCGGCGCCGCCGCCGGGAATCATGCTCGTGCTCAGGCTGCTCTTCTCGCCGCCGGCCAGCGCGACCTTCAAGGGCATGCGGAAGTGCTCGGCGATGCCCTCGCGCTGCTTGGGCGACGAAATGGACAAGAGCCACATGACAAGGAAGAAGGCCATCATGGCCGTCATGAAGTCGGCATAGGCGATCTTCCAGCCGCCGCCGTGATGGCCGCCGCCGCCGGCTGCGGCGACACGCTTGATGACGATGCGGTTCTTGTCTGCGCTCATGCTGTGTCGGCCCCGGCGCTCAACGCGCCTTCACTTCGCGGACGTGGTCGTCCAGCTCGATGAAGGAAGGACGCTCGGTCGAGAAGAGCACCTTGCGCCCGAACTCCACGGCCAGTTGCGGTGCATAGCCGTTCAGGCTCGCGAGCAGCGTGACCTTCGCGCACTGGTAGACCTTCATGCCCTCCTCCACCTTCTGGTCGATGACGGTCGCCAGCGGCGTCACGAAGCCGTAGGCCAGCAGCACGCCGAGGAAGGTACCGACCATCGCGTGCGCAATCAGCGCGCCCATCTCCGAAGGCGGCAGGTTGGCCGAACCGAGCGCATGCACCACGCCGAGCACCGCCGCGACGATGCCCAGCGCAGGCAACGCATCGGCCACGCGCGCGAGACTGTGCGAAGGCACTTCGGCTTCGTGGCGGATGGTTTCGATTTCATGGTCCATCAGCGCTTCGATCTCGAAGGCGTCGGTGTTGCCGCTGATGACCAGGCGCAGGTAGTCGCAGAGGAACTCCATCACGCCGGCGTCGGCCATGATCGATGGATAGCGATTGAAGATCTCGCTTTCGCCGGGGCTCTCGACGTCGGTCTCCAGCCGCATCATCCCTTCCTTGCGCGCCTTGGCGAGCAGCTCATACAGGAGCGCGAGCAAGTCCATGTAGAGCTGCCGGTTGTGCTTGGACGAGCGCAACAGCAAGGGCAGTTCCTTCATGGTCGCCTTGATGACCTTGCCGTTGTTGCCCGCGATGAAGGCACCGAGCGCGGAGCCGCCGATCATCAGCAACTCGACCGGCTGGAACAGGACGCCGAAATGCCCGCCCATGATGCCGTAGCCCCCGAACACGGCCCCGAGGACCACCAGATAACCAACCAGCACGAGCACACGCGTCCCCTTTGCCCTCAGGCGTCAAATCAAAAAAGCTTGGATCCCGGACCAGGAACTGTTCAGTGGGCGCCGGTCCCCGTGGCGGCCGCGAGGACGGGTTCGACCACCTCGGGGATCGACGCGTCGGGAGCCTGGGAAATGGAACGCGCTTCGTGATCCGCCTCGATGCGCCTCGGGCCGCGCGCCTTGCCCGCGCGCGAAGGCGGCCGGCAGAGAACGCATACGTAACCGCGCTTGTTGTCGTGCGCGTGGGCGACGAATTGACCGCCGCACCGGCTGCACGTGCTCAACTGGAGCATGTCGCTGTCGAAAAAACGCACCATGGTGTAGGCGCGCGTGAAATCCAGCACAACTTCGCCGCCGTGCGCCTCGATTTGCTCCAGATAAAGGCGATAACTCTTGATCAATGCCTGGAGTTCGCTTTCATTGGCTTCGACCAGCATGAAGCGATACATGTTGTAGAACATGGACGAGTGGATATTGGCCAGCCAGGTCATGTACCAGTCCGTTGAAAACGGCAAAAGGCCCTTGGGTGGCGAAACACCCTTCAATTCCTTGTAGAGCCTTATCAAGCGCTCACGACTGAGTCCGACTTCCGCCTCCAGGAATTGAAGGCGGGCGCCGAGCTCGATGAGCTCAATTGCCAATTGAACCTGGCGAACCTCGCCGAGAACGCTCTTTTTTGTCATGCCAATGCGTCCGCTTCACGCGCCTGCATTTGACGCGCGGCCATGAGGATCGACATGTGCGCCTGCTGCAGCGTCGTGTCCTTGCCCTCTCCGAAGACCGCAAACATGGGATGGTCGTCGAGGCGAAAGCTGCAAAGCAAGAAATTCGAAGCCGCCAATTTGACGATTTGCGTGAGCGACATATTGGCCAACAAATCCGCGAGCTCACGACCAACACCCAATCTATACATTGCAGCCGCACGATCTTGCTTGGCAAGTTTCTGTGCAAGCAGCATATAAGCGAGATTGATGTCGCCGATCTCCTTCGAGATCTCGCCATTCGTCACGCCGCTGTCATTTTCCAATTCCACTCTGCACTCCGTTTGATTCAGTATGTAGTCTAAACACAAAATTTAACATCTTTAACACATGTCAGACAGTCATCTCGGAAAGTGAGACTTTTCTGACAGGCCCGTCAGGAACCTCTTGGAAGCGAAACCGTTGCACTGCACGATGTAAGTAAATTTCATACAGTCAAACATCCGGAGTCGTTCAATTAAAAGTATTAATAAAGTATTAACAATCCGATCTGTGCTCGAAATGACATCCGAATTGAGAATCCCGATTCAATGAATTTTCATTTTCATGAAACTAAAAGTATCAATTCAAAATAAATAGTGTGAAATATTTCATGCCAAACGCCCTGCCGGGGCGCCCGCGACACGTTCGAGACCATGGATCCAGACCATGATCTCGGCCACGGCGAGGTAGAGCTGCGGCGGGATCTGCCGGTCGAGGTTCACTTGCATGAGCAGCTTGACCAGGTCCGGCGACGAATGGACGTACAGCCCGTTGGCCTTCGCCTCTCGCATGATCGATTCCGCCACCACGCCGTAGCCCTTGGCCACGACGACCGGCGCCTTCGAGGGATCCGCGCGGGACAGCGCGACCGCGCCTTGACGTTCGTCCGCAGGGAGGTTCATGGCTGCTCCATCGCATCGACACGAAATTCCTGCAGGCGCAGCCCCGCTGTCTGCAGACGCAGCGAGAGTTCGCCGCTGTCGGCACGCAAGCGCGAGATCGTCGATGCTTCGCGCGCTTTCAGTCGTGCCTGCACGCTCGGACCGGCGAGGCTCAGGCGGAGGTCCACCGAACCCAGCCGGGGCAAGTCGAGCGATACCGTGGTCGACCATGGTCGAGGCGCTTCCGCCTCTTCGGTGGCACCGCGACCTTCGCGTTCGTCGATCTCCTGATGGATCGACCAATCCATCGATACGCCCGGCCAGGCCTGTCCATTCCATCTGAAGACGGCCGTGGCCAGCAGATCGAGTTGCTGGTGCACCAGCGTCACGGCTTGTGGATGGATCACCTCGGCAGCAGGCGATCGGTCGCCCTGCCACTGCGGCGCGGGCGCACTGTCGGCCGCGCTCGGCGAAATCAACGGTGTCCACTGCGCTTGCGGCTCGCGCGCCATCTGCTCGATCGTGCGAGTTCCGCCGGCGAACTCGATCAGATGCGATTCATAGAAGAGTCCGCTGTCCGATACCGTCTGCGAAAGCGTGCTTGCGAGCACGGCTACGGACGGCGTCTGCACCGAAGGCCATGCGGGCGCCGGGCCGCGCACGGGACCGGCATCGCCATGAAGATCCGCCAGCACGGCGCTGATGACGCGCGCCGCGGCGGAGAGCTCCGCCTGCACCGATCCCGGCCCACCTTCCAGATGTGGCACACCCGTGTTGCCAGCGGGAATCAACCTGTCGAGCGCCGCGTTGGACGGCAGCCGCACGTCGTTGTCGACCCTGCCCACGCCGAGCACCGGACCGGGCGCGCCGATCTCGGTCTCACCCTTGATCGCGAGCACGTCCGGCCGCGGCGAAGACTTCGCGGTCAGCAGGGAATCGATCAATCCGGACAGTCCGATCATGGCGATTTCACCGGGTCAGTGCGCAGGGCCGTAGGCCTTGCCGAGGCTGCGCTGCTGGCTCAGCAAGCTCATGCGCTCGATCAGTTGCACGATCTGCGGCTTGACCAGCGCGCACACTTCCTCCTGGTCGGCACGGATGCTTTCGATGAGCCGCCGCGTCTCTTCGAACTGCGTCGGATCGAGCGTCTCCAGCGGCTGAAGAACCTTCAGCCGGTCGACAATCACCGCGCATTGGGCTTCCAACGCAGGAAGCCGCCCCCATTCCTTCGCGCGCGCCAGTTCGGCCATGAGCGACACGCTCGAGGCCAGTTGGCTGTAGCAATGCACGACTTCACTCCTGGTAGCCATTTCTTCCCTTGTGGATTCGTTGGGTCTCGTGCATGTCAGGCCGTCAAGGCGGGACCGGTATCGATCTCGCGCCAGGCCGATGCGATGTTGTCGAGCAAGCCATCGGCTTCGTCGAGCGCCGTGGCGTCGTTGCGCAGGTTGGCGTGGAGCAGCCGCAGGACGATGTAGTCGTAGAGCGAAGAGAGATTGCGCACCAGCTCGGCACCGGCCGGGCCCGCTGCCTCGGCGTCGAGGCTCGCCTTCAGTCCGTTGTCGACGATGTTGACGGCATTGGAGATCGCCTTGCCCTTGGCCGCGATGTCGTTGGCCGCAAGGTGATGTCGCGCCATGCCGATCGCCGTGCGCGCGCCGTCGAACAGCATGCAGATCAGCTGATGCGGCGACGCGCTCATCGCGCCGGATTCGACACCGACGCGCGCATAGGCATTCGCGCCCGTCCTGAAGCTGTGGGGGGTGTACATGGTCGTCTCCTCGCGATCCGGGCTACTTGCTGCTGCTGCTCATCGCATCGAACTGCTGCTTGAGGTAGGTCATGGTGTTGTTCATGCTGCTGACGAGCACGTCGAGCTGCGTGAACTGCGTCCGATAGCGGTCCATCGTCGCGTTGACGCGGTCCTGCATGTCGTTGTATTGCTTGCTGAGATCGTCCAGCGTGGAGTTCACGCCGTCGGTGGCGGCAGTCAGCGCGCCCTGGGTCGAGGTCAGGTCCGTGACGAGCGCGCTGATCTGCTTGCCGTAGCCCGCGGTGCTGTTGCTCGCGCTCGAGAACAGGGCGGCGACGCCATTCATGTTCCTGGTCATGGCGCTGCTGAGCTTGGCCGCATCCAGCGCCAGCGTGCCGTCCTTCTGGAACGAGATGCCGACCTCGGACAACACCTTCATGTCGTTCGGGCCGCCGCCCTGCGGCGTGGTCAGCGTCTGGCGCACTCGCGCCAGCAGGTTGCGCAAGGTCTGGTCGCCCGTCAGCGCCGCGCCGGTCTTGGTGTCGGCGTTGTAGGCCGAGAGATTCGTCGCGGTGCTCTGCAGGGTGTTGTAGGCATTGACGAACGCATTGACCGCGGAGCTCACGACCGAGGTGTCCGTCGTCATGCTCAGGCTGGTAGTCCCGACCTTCGTCAGCGACAGCGTGGTGCCCTGGATCGCCTCCGCAACGTTGTTGCTCGCGCTGACCACGTCGATGCCGTTGACGTTGAGCTTGGCGTCCTGCGCAGCCGCGGTCTGCCGCAGCGATTGCGTGCCTGCAGGGTCGTAGCCCAGCAGGCCTTGCAGCGCGCTGTCACCGTCGACAGAGATCTTCATGCTCGACGATGCGCCCGACTGGATCGAGGTGAGCACCAGGCGGAACGGCGTGCCGCTGCCGTCGTTCACCACGCTGGCGGTGACGCCGGCATTTGCCTTGTTGATCGCATCGCGAATGCCTTCGAGCGTATTGGAGCCGGCGCCGACGGTGACCGACAAGGCAGTGCGGCTCGCATCCGCGTCGAAGGTGGCGCCGGTGTATTGGCCGGTCGTGGTGTCGAGCGAGCCGCCGCTGATCGATCCGAACTGGATGGTGATCGTGCCGCTTCCAATCGCCGTCTTCGAATTCGCCTGTCCCGTCGAAACCAGCGACTGCGACTGCGCCAATTGCGAGACGTTGATGGCGTAGTTGCCCGCGACGGCATTGCTCGCCGTGACGGCGGAAAGCACGTCGGTGCTGCCCACCGATGCCTTCACCGTGCTGAAGAGCGTCGGGTCTGCGAGCTTGTCCCCGGCGGTCTTGAGCGTGTTCAGGGCGCTCTGGATCTGCGCGTAGGCCGACAGCTTGCTGGTGTAGCTGGTCGCCTGCGTCTGGATGTCCTGCAGTGGCTGGTTCTCCGCGGTCTGGAGTTGGGTCAGAAGGCTCGAGAGGTCGAGGCCGGAGCCGACGCCCAGGCTGCTGATGGAAGTGGTCATGCTGCTTTCTCTTCTTTCTGTTCTTCGCTTTTCTCTGCAGCCTGCCCACCAGGCAAGCCGCAGGGAAAAGCGCGGGCATGCGGCCGAAGCCCCACGCCCGCGCCGCACTGATTAACGCAGCAGCGAGAGCACGCCTTGCGTGGTCTGGTTCGCCTGGGCCAGCACGGAGGTACCGGCTTGCTGCAGGATCTGTGCGCGGGTCATGTTCGACACTTCCACTGCGTAGTCGGCATCTTCGATACGCGAACGGGCGGCCGACAGGTTGTTGGTCGTGTTGTTCAGGTTCGTGATGGTCGATTCGAAGCGGTTCTGCACGGCACCCAGTTGGCTGCGGAGCGTGTCGACGTCAGACAGTGCCGCATCGATCGAAGCGAGCGGATCGGGGTTGAGCTGGTCGCTCACCGTCACCTTGCCCGTGCTGTCGACGTCGGCCTTGTAGTAGACGTCGCTGCCGTTCTTCGTGCCCTTGACCACGTAGCCGCCGTCGGTGCCGTCGGCGTTGGTGACCTTGTGCAGCGAGAGGTTGGTGCCGACCGAAGTCGCGCTCAGGCCGGACAGGTCGGCCGTGACTGCGGGCGTCGAGTTCGGGACTTCCGAGGTCTTCTGGACCACGGACACGCTGGCGGCCGGCGTCACGGCGGCACTGCTGCTGTCGTACGTGACCTTGCCGTTGGTCATGTCGAGGCTGGCAGAGTAGTAGGTCGTACCGCCATCCGTCGATGCGTACATGCTGCCGGAGCTGTCCACGTAGAACGTCGGCGCCGCTGCGGTGTTCGTGTCCTTGAACTTGACGTTGGCAACGTCGATGGTGACCGTGCCTTCGGCCAGATTGCCCGACGTGACTTGCGTAGCACCGGCCGGTGCGGTGGTCGAACCCGTGCTCGAGTCGTATTCCAACTCGCCGGTCGTGTTGTTGTAGCCGCTTACCGCGTAGTAGTTGGTGCCGTCAGAGACCCATTGCTGGCTCGGGTCGGTGTCGCTGACGAAGACTTGCGACGGGCCAGGGGTGGCGTTGGTGTCGTCGGCCGTCAGGTCGAAACTGGTCGGTGCGGACGATGCCGGAACCAGCGTGGTCGTTGCAGCGGTTGCCACGGTCGACAGGTCGACCGACTTCTTCGTGAGGTCGAGGTTGCCCAGGCCGAGCGTGGCGGACGTGATCTTCTTCAGGTCGATGTCGATGGTTTCGCCGTCGTTGGCGCCAACCTGGATGCTCAGCTTCGAGTCGCTGGCGAGAACGTTCACGCCGTTGAAGTTCGTCTGTGCCGACACGCGGTCGATTTCGTCGAGGCGCTGCTTGATTTCAGCCTGGATCGAGGACAGGTCGCTGTCCGAGTTCGTGCCGTTGGCGGCCTGCACCGACAGTTCGCGGACGCGCTGCAGGTTGTTGTTGATTTCGTTCAACGAACCTTCGGTCGTCTGAGCGAGCGAGATGCCGTCGTTGGCGTTGCGGGCGGCTTGCGTGAGACCCTTGACGTTCGCGGTGAAGCGGTTGGCAATGGCCTGGCCGGCAGCGTCGTCCTTGGCGCTGTTGATGCGCATGCCGGAAGACAAACGCTCGATCGCCGAATTCAGCGAGCTTTGCGACTTGTTGAGGTTGTTCTGGGCAACCAGCGAGAGGTAGTTGGTGTTGATGACTTGCGTCATTCTCGACTCCTAGTAAGAAAGGTTGAAGGCACTTGGACCGTAACGCTGGCTCTTGCCCTTGCAGGCTTTTGATTCCACCGTTGGATGAGTTATCGACCGGGCCTCTCAAACCTTTAGGGTGCGAGCGAAAAAAAGCGCGCCGACAAATCAGGCGGGCAGATTCATCACTTCCTGATAGGCAGCGACCAGCCGGTTGCGCACCTGCAAGCCGGTCTGGAAGGCGACGTTGGCCTTCTGCAAGTCGACCATCACGTCGTTGAGCGCAATGCCCGGCTTGCCGAGTTCGAAAGCCTCGGCCTGGCCGTAGGCCTGCGTCTGCGCGCCGCTGATGTTGTCCAGCGAACGCTTGAGTTCGGCGGCGAACCCCCCCGTCTCGACGGAGGCGGCGGCGGACGTGGTCGGAACACAGTCCGCCTGCAGCGCGGTGACCCGCATCTGTTGCAAGACGGACTCGATGGCGGCGATGGACATGGGAGATCTTTCTCTTGAGGGCTTTCAGCGTACCAAGGGGAGGTCCCTATGCAAGCCGCCAACAGACGGGAAAACCCACCGCTGTTCAGCCCATCGATTTTGTTACGACTGCTGACAATCGATCGCGAAACGACAAGCCTGTTGACCCGATCAACGACCTCCGGCATGAACCCTGAACAACGAATCCCTACCTTCAACATGACGACGGACGGCGCCAGCGCCCCGGCCATGAAGAGGGCTCGCCCATGAGTTCTGCGGCATCCGCGGGCTTGGCGCCGACAGCGCCCTCGCTCTCCCCGGTCCTCGAACGGCTGCGCGCCCAACCCAAGCTGCCGATGATCCTCGGCGCGGCCGCGCTGGTGGCGGCGGCCGCGGCGTTCACGCTCTGGAACCGCGGCCCGGACTACAAGGTGCTCTACACCAACGTGTCCGACCGCGACGGCGGCGCGATCATCGCGTCGCTCCAGCAGATGAACGTGCCCTACAAGTTCGCAGAAGGCGGCGGCGCGATCCTGGTGGCTGGCGACAAGGTGCCCGAAGTGCGGCTGCGGCTCGCAGCGCAGGGCTTGCCCAAGGCGGGCGGCGTCGGCTTCGAACTGATGGACAACCAGAAGTTCGGGACCAGCCAGTTCGCGGAACAGGTCAACTACCAGCGCGCGCTCGAAGGCGAACTCGCGCGGTCCATCGAATCCATCGGCACGGTCGAAGCGGCGCGCGTGCATCTCGCGCTCCCCAAGCCGTCGCTCTTCGTGCGCGAGCAGAAGAAGCCCTCGGCGTCGGTCGTCCTGACGCTGCAACGTGGCCGCAGCATCGATGAAGGCCAGGTCAGCGCGATCGTCCACATGATCTCCAGCAGCGTGCCGGAGCTCGACGCGAAGAGCGTGACGGTCGTCGACCAGCGCGGCAACCTGCTTTCGGCCGCCAACAGCGGCGCGCGCGGCCTGGACGTGAGCCAGCTCAAGTATGTGCAGGAAATCGAGCAGGGCTACATCCGCCGCATCGAAGCCATCCTGCAGCCGATCGTGGGTGCGAACAATGTTCGCGCACAGGTCGCGGCCGACGTGGATTTCTCAGTCGTCGAGCACACCGACGAGAAGTACCAACCCAATCAGAACCCCGGCTCGACCGCGATTCGCAGCCAGCAGTCGAGCGAATCGAGCCAGCACGGCGCCCCGCCGCCCGGCGGCGTGCCTGGCGCGCTGACGAACCAGCCGCCGGTGAATCCGACTGCGCCGATCAGCACGCCCAAGCCGCCAAATCCCGCCGCGCCGGGTGCGCAGAGTGCACAAGGTGCGCAGGGAACTGCGAAAGCGGCCGCTGCTGGGGCCGCTTCGTCGGTCACGGCCTCCACGCCGACCGGCCCCGGCAGTTCGCGCAAGGATGTCACGACGAACTACGAACTCGACCGCTCGATCCGCCATGTCCAGCAAGGCGCCGGTGCCGTCAAGCGCCTGTCGGTCGCGGTGGTCGTGAACTACAAGGAAGCGAACGACGGCGGCAAGACGGCGGCGCGGGCATTGACGCCCGTCGAGATCGACCAGATCAAGAATCTGACCAGGGAAGCGATGGGTTTCAGCCCGGAGCGCGGCGATTCGATCAACGTGGTCAACAGTCCCTTCGCCGACGACCGCGAACCGGCCGCACCCGAAGTTCCGTACTGGCGCGACCGCGACAACATCGAACTCGCCAAGGGCATCGGCCAATACCTGGTGCTCGCCGCGCTCGCGCTCTTCGTCTGGTTCGCCGTGCTGCGGCCCCTGCTTCGCAAGCACCTGGCACCGCCGGAGCTGCTGCCTCCGCCGGTGGTCGTGGTCGAGGAACCTGCGATGTTGCCGCCCGCCGAGGAACAGGCGCAGATCTCGCCCGAAGAAGCCCTGCGCATACGCGAATCGACGCGCCAGAAGGCCGACATGGACTACGCACATCAGACCGCCAACCAGGATCCCAAGCTGGTGGCGACGCTGATCCAGCACTGGATGAACAGCAATGATCAGTGAAACCGGAACCCGCAAGAGCGCCATCCTCCTGATGGCACTGGGCGAAGACCGTGCAGCCGCCGCGCTGCACCATCTGCCCACCGCCGAAGTGCAGACCCTGGGCCTGGCCATGGCCAAGCTCAACTCGGTCTCGAAGGATGAACTCAATGCGGTGCTGGCCGAGTTTCGCCACGAGACCGAGCAACTGTCCGCACTGCACCTCGGATCGAGCAGCTACATCCGCGCCGTGCTCAGGAAGGCGCTCGGCGAAGACCGCGCCAGCAATCTGCTCGAAGACATCCTGCAGGCCGAAGAGCCGCACAGCGGCATCGAGCGCCTCAACCAGCTCGAAGCCAGCGAGGTGGCCGAACTCATCCGCGACGAGCATCCGCAGATCCTCGCGACGGTCCTCATCCACCTGGACCGCATGAAGGCCTCGGAGGTGCTCGAGAAGCTGCCGACGCGCCTGCGGCACGACGTCATCATGCGCATCGCCACCTTCGGGGGCGTGCAGCCGTCGGCGCTCAACGAGCTCACGGACGTGCTCACCGAAATGCTCTCGGGCCAGGGCCTCAAGCGCAGCCGGCTGGGTGGCGTCAGGACCGCGGCGGAGATCGTCAACCTCATGGCGAGCGCGCAGGAGGAAGAAGCGATCGCCCATGTGCGGGAGGCCGACGAGGCCCTTGCGCAGCGCATCGTCGACGAGATGTTCGTCTTCGAGAACCTGCTCAGCCTCGAGGACCGGAGCATCCAGCGCCTGCTCAAGGACATCGAGTCCGACTCGCTCATCATCGCGCTCAAGGCCGCGCCGCAGGCGCTGCGCGACAAGTTCCTCAACAACATGTCGCAGCGCGCCGCCGAGACGCTTCGCGAAGACATGGAGCTTCGCGGTCCGGTCCGTGTGTCGCAGGTCGAGGCCGAACAGAAGACCATTCTGCAGGTCGCACGCCGCCTCGCCGAGTCCGGCGAAATCGTGATTGCCGCACCGGGTACCGATGACTTTGTCTAAGCACAACTTCGTGGCCGGCGCGCGCAGCCGCCTCGCGTCCGCCTATACGCCGGCCGCCAGCCCGGCCAGTGCGCCTCCTGCGCCGAAACATCCCAAGCCCGTGTTGTCGGCCTGGCAGCGCTGGGAGATGGACACGCTGATCGAACCCACGCCGCCCACGTCCACGGCGCGGCCTGCCATCGCGCCTGCCGAGATGGCGCCCTCCCCTGTACTGATCCATGCCGCGGAACTGGCGCAACTTCGCCGCGAAGCGCGCACGGCCGGCGAATCCGAAGGCCGTCGCGAAGGACGGGTGAAGGGCCACGCCGAAGGCCTTGCCGAGGGCCGTGCGGAAGGCCTGGCTGCCGGGCTTGCCGCTGCCAGCGCGCACGCTGAGCAACTGCGTGCGCTCGCCACGAGCCTCCCCGAAGCCATGCGCCGCGCCGAGAGCGAACTCGCCGATGCGCTCATGACCCTGGCCCTCGACGTGGCACGGCAGGTGGTCCACCGCACCTTGCGCGCCGAACCCGAATGGGTGCTTCCCTTGGTCCAGGACCTGCTGCATGCCGAGCCTGCATTGCAGGGCGAACCCCGCCTGCTGCTGCATCCCGACGACGTGGCGCTGGTGAAGAGCAGTCTCGGCAATGAACTTCAGTCCGCGGGCTGGCAAGTGCGTGCCGACGAGACGATCTCGCGTGGCGGATGCCGCGTGCAATCGGCGAGCGGCGAAGTCGATGCCAGCCTGGAGATGCGCTGGAAAAGCGTCACAGCCGCTCTTCAACGCGATGCCGACGCGCAAGGGGTCTGAGCCGATGACGACCGTGACGGCCCAGGGCACTGCTCCCAATCCCCATCTGGCGTCCTGGCTCGCGACGCTGGCGAAGGCCCGCGCCGACGTGAGCCAATGCGCAATGACCACGCAGTCGGGCCGGCTGACGCGCGCCGTCGGCCTCGTGCTGGAGGCCGTGGGCCTGCAATTGCCCGTCGGCAGCGACTGCCTGATCGAATTGCCGCCGGGGCATCCGCAACGCCATGCGGAAGCCGAAGTGGTCGGCTTCGCGGGTGATCGCCTGTTCCTGATGCCGCAAAGCGAAGTGGCCGGCCTGCTGCCCGGCGCACGCGTCATCGCACGGCCCGGCACAGCCGGCTCCGCACTGACCGGCGACGCGCACACCAAGCGCCTGCCGGTCGGCGAAGGCATGCTCGGCCGCGTGGTGGATGCCGCCGGACGGCCACTCGACGGCCTGGGTCCGCTCGACATCAGCCGCAAGGTGCCGCTGTCATCGCCGCCGATGAACCCGCTGTCGCGCGCGCCGATCGACTCGGTGCTCGACGTCGGCGTGCGCGCCATCAACGCGATGCTCACCGTCGGTCGCGGCCAGCGCATGGGCCTCTTCGCCGGCTCCGGCGTGGGCAAGAGCGTGCTGCTGGGGATGATGGCGCGCTACACCAGCGCCGAAGTGATCGTCGTCGGCCTGATCGGCGAACGCGGGCGCGAAGTCAAGGACTTCATCGAGAACACGCTGGGCGAAGAAGGCCTGGCGCGCGCCGTCGTCGTCGCCGCACCGGCGGACAACTCGCCGTTGCTGCGCCTGCAGGGCGCGGCCTATGCCACCTGCCTGGCCGAGTATTTCCGCGACCAGGGCAAGGACGTGCTGCTCATCATGGATTCGCTGACGCGCTACGCGATGGCGCAACGCGAGATCGCGCTCGCCGTGGGCGAACCGCCGGCGACCAAGGGCTATCCGCCGTCGGTGTTCGCAAAGCTGCCCGCGCTCGTGGAGCGTGCCGGCAACGGCGCACGCGACGCCGACGGGCGCGGCGGCTCGATCACCGCCTTCTACACGGTGCTCTCCGAGGGCGACGACCAGCAGGACCCGATCGCCGATTCGGCGCGCGCCATCCTGGACGGCCACGTCGTCCTCTCCCGCACCTTGGCCGAGGCGGGGCACTACCCCGCCATCGACATCGAGGCTTCCATCAGCCGCGCGATGACGGCGCTGATTCCGCCGACGCAGTTCGACGTGGTGCGCCGCTTCAAGCAGATGCTCTCCCGCTACCAGCGCAATCGCGACCTGATCAGCGTCGGCGCCTACGCGCCCGGCCACGACGCGCAGCTTGACCAGGCGATCGCGATGTACCCGCGTATCGAGGCCTTCCTGCAGCAGGCCATGGAAGAGCGTACCGACTACACCGCCTCGATCGAGCGCATGCGCAAGCTCTTCGAAGCGGCCTGAACCCCGCACCCCGCGCAAACGCAGCAAGGAACACCATGCCCCAGCGACTCCCCCTCGACACGCTGACCGACCTGGCCCGCACGCAGACCGACGATGCCGCACGACGACTCGGCGTGCTGCAGAACGCACAACTCAGCGCGGTCCAGAAACTCGAGATGCTGCTGCAATACCGCAAGGACTACGAGATCCAGTTGCAGGCGCTGATGAGCGAAGGCCTGCCCACCGCGAAGTGGCGCAACTACCAGGCCTTCCTCGGCACGCTCGACGGGGCCATCGAGCAGCAGCGCGCCATCGTCGCCCAGGCGGACAACCGGCTCGACCTGGGCCGCCACGACTGGCAGCACCACAAGCGCCGGCTCACCTCCTTCGACACGCTCGCCGAGCGCGTGCGCCGCCAGGAACTGCTGGCCCAGGCCAAGCGCGAGCAGCGCGACAGCGACGAACGATCGGCCCGGAAGTACTTCGACCGCGCCGCCAACCCGACCCTTTGAAGTTTCCGGAATCGCCCATGCCTACCGTCACCTCGCCATCCGTCAATTTCTCGACCACGTCTGCCACATCGGCCGCCTCGGCGCCCGCATCCGGCACGCGCGGGCGCAGTGCCGAGCAACCCGAAGGCCAGAGCTTCGGCGCGGCCCTCGACCGTTCGCGCGCGGCGAGCCGTGCCGACACGGACGAGGCCGCCGAGACCGCGTTGCGCACGCCAGGCGCGGGCCGCAAGCCGGCGCGCGCGGGCCAGCAGAAGAGCGAACTCAGCCCCGCCGACGTGATGGCCATGCTCGCGCCGCTGCCCGCGCACGTCGCGCATGCCACTGCCAGGTCCAAGGGCGGTGCGGCCTCCGGTACGAGCGATGGTCTGGCGGCGGATGCTGTTCGGCGCGCGCTGCCCGGCGACGCCTCGACCCTCGCAACGGCCGCACAGCAAGCCGGCGCAGAGCAAGCGTCCGCAACCGCGACCACAGACGCGGCCAAGGACGATGCCGCGGGTGACGGCGCTGCGGACGCGACGGTTCGCGCCGCCGCACAGGCGTCTGCCGGCGACCCGAAGATTCCGGCAGGCGCCGGGACGGCCACACCCTCACCGACCGCGAACGCAGACGCTGCGGTCACGTCAGCGGTCGCCGCTCTCGCGCCGCAGCCGGCTGCCGGATCCGCGACAACGACCGCCGCTTCGTCGACGAAGGCAGCGTCCGCCAAGGACGCGTCTGTTTCGGTCGCGACGGACAAGATCTCCTCCACACCACCACCCGTCGCAACTGAAAGCGCCAAGACTTCCGCGCCGTTCGCATCCACCGCATCAGCCGAGGCCAGCACCCTCGACGCAGACAGCGGCGCGGCGCCGCAGCCCCTGCCGCAACTCCAGGCGCTCGCCGCGGCCCCGAGCGATCGCGCCGCCGCACCCGCAAGCACTACACCGGTGCTGTCGGTGGCGCCGCCCGTCGGGAGCGACGAATGGGGTCCGGCCATCGGCCAGCAGATGATCCGCATGAGCGCCAGCGGCCACCATGTCGCGGAACTCAACCTCAACCCGTCGGGCCTCGGCCCGCTCAAGGTCACCCTGACGATGGGTGACAACCAGGCGCAGGCGATGTTCATGTCGGCACACGAAAGCGTGCGCAAGGCCGTCGAGGCTGCGCTTCCGCAGTTGCGCACGACGCTGGCAGAACAGGGCATCAGCCTCGGCCAGACTTCGGTCGGCGCAGAGACGCGCCAGCCTTTCGGCCAAGGCGGCGCTTTTGCGGACCAGAACCCATCGCGGCCGCAGCAGAGTCCGTCCGACTATCCGGGCGCGAACCGCGCCGACACGGCGGCCGCGACGACGCGGATTGCGCCCGCCGCGGCCTCCGTGGGCCGCTCGGGTTCCGGCCTCGACACCTTCGCCTGAAGACGCACCAAAGGACGGATCTGAAGCGCTTTTCCACGCTTGATCAGCCATTCGCCTGCCGGACAGTTCGCCAAGAATAGACCGAACAAGTTATCAGCTTCATCATGGCTACCTCAACTCCTGTCGCAACCCCCGCCGCTGCCGCACCCCGCTCCTCGAAGCTGCTGATCGGCCTTCTGGTCGGGGTCAGCCTCCTCGCCGCCGGCGGCGCGGCCTACGTCTTTCTCGGCCACAAGGACACATCGACCGAGGCTGCCAATGTGGCACCCGAGAAGCCGATCTTCGTGACCCTGGAACCGCTGACCGTGAACCTCCAGAGCGAAGGCCGCGGCAAGTTCCTGCACGTCGGCATCGCCCTCAAGATGCGCGACGAGCCCGCCAAGGCGCAGGTCGTCGAGTTCATGCCCGAGCTGCGCAGCCGCGCCTTGATGCTGCTGTCCAACCGTGCGCCTGATTCGCTGGTGTCGACCGACGACAAGACCAGGCTCGCCGATGAAATCCGCGCCGAGCTGAACCGCCCCCTGAGCGACAAGTTGCCCGAGCAGGGCATCGCCAGCGTCTCCTTCAACACCTTCGTGGTGCAGTGATCACCTCCAGGCAAGCGACACATGGCCTATGAACAGGTCCTCTCGCAGGACGAGGTCGATGCCCTGCTGCAAGGCGTCACCGGCGGCAGCGTCGACCAGACCGCATCGCCCGCGCCGCCGACCGACGGGCTCCCAGCCTACGACCTCGGTGCGCCCGACCGCGTGGTGCGCAGCCGCATGCATACGCTGGAGGTCATCAACGACCGCTTCGCGCGCGGGTTGCGCGGCGCACTGCTGAACTTCATGCGCCGCAGCCCCGACATCACGGTCGGATCGGTACAGATCCAGCAATACGGCGAGTTCGTCCGGCATCTTCCGGTGCCGGCGAACATCAACATGCTGCACATGAAGCCGCTGCGCGGCACGGCCCTCTTCGTGTTCGACCCGAAGCTGGTGTTCCTGGTGGTGGACAACCTCTTCGGCAGCGACGGCCGCTACCACGTGCGCGTCGAAGGCCGCGACTTCACGCGGACCGAGCAGCGCATCATCAAGCGCCTTCTCGACCTCTCGCTGCAGTGCTACGGCGAAGCGTGGAAGCCGGTGTATCCGCTCGACTTCGACTACGTGCGCGCCGAGATGCACGGCAAGCTGGCCAACATCGTCGCACCCAACGAAGTGGTGATCAACACCACGCTGCAGATCGAGTTCGGCCCCATCGGCGGCTTCCTGCATGTGTGCATCCCCTACTCGATGATCGAGCCGATCCGCGACCTTCTGTCGAATCCGATCCAGGACGAGGTCGAGATCGACAAGCGCTGGGTCAAGCAGATGTCAAGGCAGATGCAGGCAGCCGACGTCGAACTCACCGCCGACTTCGTGACGATGTCCTCGACCATTGGCGAAGTCCTGAAGCTCCAGGTCGGCGATGTGCTGCCCATCGAGTTGCCGACCACCGTGGTTGCCAAGGTCGACGGCGTGCCGGTGATGGAGTGCGGCTTCGGCACATCGAACGACCGCTACGCCCTGCGCGTGAAAAACATGATCACTCACCAAGACAGCGATTTGAAGAACGACCATGACTGACTTCACCTCTACCGTCAGCGAAGCGGACGACTGGGCCGCAGCGCTCGCCGAGCAGACCTCCTCCACCCAGCCCGCACCGGCACCGGCCATGACGCAGGTCTTCCAGCAGATCCAGGAAACGCCCGCGGCGCCCGCCGGCGTGTCTGCGGTGGACGTCGCGCGCGTGATGGATGTGCCCGTGCAACTCACCGCCGAGATCGGTCGCACGCGCATCACCATCAAGAACCTGCTCCAGCTCTCGCAAGGGTCGGTCGTCGAACTCGACGGCCTGGCAGGCCAGCCGCTCGACGTGCTGATCAACGGCTACCTGATCGCGCAGGGCGAGGTGGTGGTGGTGAACGAGAAGTACGGCATCCGCCTGACGGACATCATCACGCCCTCCGAGCGCATGCAGAAGCTCGCCAGGTGATGGCTCACCCCCAGCCTCGCCCACTTCGTGTGGCTCGGACACCCCCTTCCAGGGGGCAATCCCAGCGGCCCGGCAAAGCCGGTTCCGCGGGATTCCTGGGCTTTGGCGCGCGGGTTCTGGTGGCGGCGATGGCGCTTGCTGCGCTGCCGGTGCATGCGGTGTTGCCGACGGCGCCATCGCACAGCGCCGAAGCCGCGCCAGCGGTCGGTGCGTCGGGCCTGATGCAGGCCGGGCTGGGCATGATGGTGGTGCTCGGGCTGATCTTCCTGTGCGCGTGGCTCGCGAGGCGATTCGGGCTGCAGCGCTTCGGTGGTGGCCATGTCGTGAAGGTGGTGTCCAGTTCCAGCATCGGCCAGCGCGAGCGCGTCGTCGTCGTCGAAGTCGGCGGCACGTGGCTGGTGCTCGGTGTCACGCCCAACCAGATCAACACCTTGCACACCTTGCCCGCGCAGGCCGTGCCTCATGCCCTCGCGGGCGCCGAACTCGTGGCATCGAAACCCCTCGACCTCTTCGCGCAGAAGCTGCGCGAATCCCTCACCGGCAAGACACGTCCGGCTCCGTGATGCGCAACATTCTTCGTCGAAGCCTTCGAGGCGGCGTCGTGCTGCTCGCCGCCATGCTGCCGCTGGCCGCCTGGACGCAGGGCCTGCCCGGCATCACCAGCACGCCCGGACCCGGCGGCAGCCAGACCTGGTCGCTCAGCGTGCAGACGCTGGTGATGCTGACCTCGCTCACCTTTTTGCCTGCGCTGCTGCTGAGCATGACCAGCTTCACGCGCATCCTGATCGTGCTGGGCCTGCTTCGCACCGCCATCGGCACGCAGTCCTCGCCGCCCAACCAGGTGCTCGTGGGCCTGTCGCTGTTCCTGACCTTCTTCGTGATGTCGCCGGTGTTCGACAAGGCGTACAACGACGCCTACAAGCCGTTCTCCGAGAACAAGATCAGCACCGACAAGGCGCTGGAGCGCGGCATCGAGCCTTTCAAGACCTTCATGATGCGGCAAACCCGCGAGAACGACCTCGCCCTCTTCGCCAAGCTTGCCAAGGTGCCCGAGATGCAGGGGCCGGAAGAAGTGCCGCTGCGCATCCTGCTGCCCTCGTTCGTGATCAGCGAACTGAAGACGGCTTTCCAGATCGGCTTCACCATCTTCATTCCCTTTCTCATCATTGACCTGGTGGTGGCGAGCGTGCTGATGTCGATGGGGATGATGATGGTGCCGCCCGCCGGCATCGCATTGCCCTTCAAGCTGATGCTGTTCGTGCTGGCCGACGGCTGGCAGTTGCTGATCGGCGCGCTGGCGCAAAGCTTCTACACCTAGGGACATCGAGATGACACCCGAAACCATCATGTCGATGGGCAACCAGGCGATCCAGGTATCGCTGGTGCTCGCAGCGCCCCTGCTGCTGGTGGCCCTCGTCGTCGGCCTGATCATCAGCATCTTCCAGGCCGCGACGCAGATCAACGAACAGACGCTGTCGTTCATCCCGAAGCTGCTGGCGGTGTTCGCGACCCTGGTCATCGCGGGGCCGTGGATGCTCGAGCAAATGCTGGACTACATCCGCGCGCTGTTCATGAGCATTCCTCAGCTCATCGGCTGACTGTGGTCCCCACGCTCCTCACTTCGTGTATCGCTGGCCCCCGAGGGAGCCGCAGGTCGCCTTGGGGCGGCCCGGCGCCGACCTGATGCCTCAGGTTTTCTCGGTCACGTCGGCGCAGCTCACCGCCTGGGTGGTGGCCTTTCTGTGGCCCTTCGTGCGGATGCTGGCGCTGGTGAGCACTGCGCCGGTCTTCAGCGAATCGTGGGTGCCTCGGCAGGTCAAGGTAGCGATCGCGGCGCTGCTGGCGGTGGTGATTGCGCCCACGCTCGGGCCGATGCCGGATGTTCCGGTGGTGTCGGCTGGCGGGGTCTGGATCATCGTGCAGCAGGTGCTGATCGGCGCGGCGATGGGGTTCACGATGAAACTCATCTTCACCGCAGTGATGGCTGCGGGGGAATACATCGGGCTGCAGATGGGGCTTTCGTTTGCTTCCTTCTTCGATCCGATGAATGGGGGGGCGACGATGGTAGTGGCTCGGCTGTTGAACATGCTGGCGATGCTGATCTTCGTGGCGGTGGATGGGCATCTGCTGATGATTTCTGCGCTGGCGGATAGCTTCCAGGCGCTGCCGATCGGGGATGCGCCGATTGCGGGGCAAGGGTGGATGGTGCTGGTGGTGGGTGGGGGGCAGATCTTTGCCAGTGGGTTGATGTTGTCGTTGCCGCTGGTGACTGCGTTGCTGACGATCAACCTGGCGATGGGGATCTTGAATCGGGCTTCGCCGCAGTTCAGTATTTTTGCTGTGGGGTTTCCGTTGACGCTGCTGGCGGGGATATGGATGTTGCAGTTGTTGATGCCGCATCTGGCGGGGTTTTTGGAGCCTCGGTTTGGGGAGGGGATTGACTTGATGGTTCGGGTGGTGGGGGGGTTGCGTTGAGGTTTTTTGGGGGGCTGTTGGCCGGGTCTCGCCCCGGCGGGCGACTCACTTTTCTTTGTTTCGCCAAAGAAAAGTAAGCAAAAGAAAGGCGACCCCACTGTGCGTGTCCCTGCGCTTCGCTTCGGGCAACCTGCGGTGCTCGCTTCAGGCGGGGTCCGCGTGAAACTCGCTTCGCTCAAACACACGCGGCCCTGAT
>NZ_JBFTNY010000036.1:0-44820 GCF_056397705.1 Variovorax sp. 05L425
TGCGGGGTATCCGCTTAGCTCCACCGACTGAAATAACTGGATGTTCATCCAGCAATACTAGCCCTTTTGACGGCCCGCTGCACCTGCTTGGACCACGTCCTCGTAGGTCACTGGAGCGGTGACCACGGCCTGCTGCAAGAGCCGGTAGAACAACATGCCCCGCGAGCTCGACGTGCGGCGGTTGAAGCGGAAGACGAATTCATCCAGGTAGGCGTCCAGGTGCTCCGGCTGCACCGAACCGTGGTGCGTGCCCAGAATCCAGCGTTTGACCAGCGCCGCCACCCGGTGCACGCCAGCCATGGACACATGGGCGGGCGCGTCCGAGCCCAGCATGACCGTGCGCTGGTGCTCGTAGCCCAGGTCCTTGAGCGAGCGATAGGCCGCGGAGCCGTCGGTGCACACCTGGGCGCCCGGTTCGATGGAGTCCTGGACGAACGGGATGACGTGGGCGGCGGAATCCCTGGGGATGCGGCGCAAGCGAATCCGACCGAACCCCTTGGGTTCCAGCAACTCGACGGCCACGGCGACCAAAATCTTCGAGGTATTGCTCTTGCGCCCTTGCGCGGAGGCGGGAACTTCGCGGTCCGTCAGCGCCAGATAGGTTTCGTCCACCTCCACCACGCCGTGCAGGCGGTCACGACCCGGGCGCACCATCGCGCGGCGAAACCGGTGCAGCATGGCCCAGGCGGTTTCGTAGCTGCCCAGGCCGAGCACACGCTGCAGGCCCAGGGCGCTGACGCCTTGCTTCTGGTTGGTCAGGTACCAGGCCGCGGCCAGCCACACGCGCAGCGGCGTTCGCGTCTTCTCGAAGATGGTGCCGGCGGTCACGCTGCCCTGGTATTTGCAGTCCCGGCACATCAGCCGGGTGCGGCTGGCGCGGTACGGCTCGGCCGTGCTGCCGCAGCGCGGACAGACAAATCCGGCTCCCCAGCGCAAGCGCTCCAGATAGGCCAGACACGCTTCCTCGGAGCCAAACCAGTCGAGGAACTCGTTCCAGTTGCGGGGGTAGTCCTTCCCGGCTTCCGGCACTACGATATGGACATCCATCCAGTTATTGTGCGCCCAGTGGAGCTAACTGGATACCCCTTATTTCGGACCTTCCGCGCCCTCCACGAATCCAGCGAGGGATTCATCATTCCGAACCCCTGGGACGTCGGCACGGCGCACCTGCTCGCCCGGATGGGATTCAAGGCACTGGCCACCACGAGCGCCGGCCTGGCCTTCTCGCTCGGCCGGCCTGACAACGCGATCTCGCGCGACGATGTGCTCGCGCATCTCCGAAGTCTCTCGACCATCGACTTGCCCGTGAGCGCCGACCTGGAAAACGGCTTCGGCGACGATCCCGAGGAAGTCGCGCAGACCATCCGGCTCGCGGCCGAGGCCGGCATCGTCGGTGGATCGATCGAGGACGCCACCAACCGCCCCGACGATCCCATCTACGGCCGCGAGCTTGCGGTGGAGCGCATCCGCGCCGCCGTGGAAGCGGCCCGCGCGCAGCCCTTTCCCTTCACGCTGACCGCGCGCGCCGAAAACCATCTCCACGGCCGCAACGACCTCGCCGACACCATCGCGCGCCTGCAGGCCTACCAGGAAGCCGGCGCCGATGTGCTCTATGCGCCCGGCCTCGTGACCCGCGAAGACATCTCGACGGTGCTGCGCGAAATCGACCGCCCCCTGAACGTGCTGATGGGCCTCGGTGCCGTCACCCTCGACGCGAAGACGCTGTTCGGACTCGGCGTGCGCCGCATCAGCGTCGGCGGTTCGCTGGCCCGCGCCGCAATGGGCGCTTTCCTGCGCGCCGCCAACGAGATGCGCGAGCACGGCACCTTCACCTATGCCAGCACGGCCGTGAGCCATCGCGAGATCAACGCGATGTTCGCCCGCGAACCCTGAGCCAGGCATTGAACGTGCGATGACGGACGGCGGCTTCCTCCTCACGCGCACCCAGTTGCTGCGGCTGGGCATGGCGCTGTGCGCCGGCGTCGCGCTCCCTTCCCTCGCACAGCAAGGCAGACCGAAGATGAACACCCGCCCCATTCCCTCCACGAAGGAAGCCTTGCCGGTGGTCGGCTGCGGCACCTGGATCGGCTTCGACCAACGCCCCGGCACCGTCGAATACCAGCGGCTTCCGGGCGTGCTCGATGCCCTGTTCGCCGCCGGCGGCACGGTGATCGACAGTTCGCCGATGTATGGCCGCTCCGAAGAAACCACCGGCGAGTTGCTCGCCGCATCGAAGCAGCACGACAAGGCCTTTCTCGCCACCAAGGTCTGGACCTCGGGCCGCGAGGCCGGCATCGCGCAGATGGAGCAATCGTTCACGCGACTGCGCACCGAGCGCATCGACCTGATGCAGGTCCACAACCTCGTCGACTGGAAAACGCACCTCGCGACCCTTCGCGGCTGGAAGGACAAGGGCCGCGTGCGCTACATCGGCATCACGCACTACACCGAATCGGCGTATGGCGAAGTCGAAGCCGTGCTTCGCGCGCAGAAGCTCGACTTTTTGCAGATCAACTATTCGCTCGATGCGCGCGCGGCCGAGCAGCGCTTGCTGCCGCTTGCGAGCGAACGCGGGGTGGCCGTGATCGTCAACCTGCCCTTCGGCGGCGGTGGGCTGCTGCGCAGGCTGCGCGACAAACCGCTGCCGGGCTGGGCGGCCGAAATCGGCTGCACGAGTTGGGCACAGGTGCTGATCAAGTTCGTGCTGAGCCATCCGGCCGTGACCTGCACCATTCCCGGCACGAGCCGGGCCGAGCACATGGCGGAAAACGCGGCGGCCGGCGCGGGGACGTTGCCGGATGCCGCGTTCTGGCGGAAGAACTCGGCGTCGCTGCCTGGCTAGGCCAGTCCGAGCCTTGATCCACGGCGGGCCACCACAAACTCGTGGAGAGATTAATGGCGGTTCTGCCGAACCTATAATGAATTGAAGAAAGTCACCAACTACCCGGAGTGGATCATGTCGGTTGCTGCCCGCACCCTCGCAGCTGCCCCTTCTCCCCAGAAGCGTCAGGCTCCAACCCCTGTTGTTCAGTACAACATTTCTGACAAGGGCGTCGCGTCGATTGACGCGAACGTAGCGCTGCAGAACGCGATCGTTCAAAAGCAGTTGACCGCAGTTGCCCGTCTGCGGGAGGCCGCCGCCCGCGCCGCCAAATAATCGGCCCGGCTTGGACCCGACAATCGCCCTCCTGCTGCCGCTCATCGGCGGGCATCAGTTCATCGTCGGCTATACGGCGCTCAAGTACAAGGTTGCTCGTGAAGACGGGCACAGGCTGTACTTTCGTGTTGCTTATCATGGTGTGTGCCTGTTCGTCATCTCGCTGTTGATCTTCGCAGGCATCTACTGGGCCCTGAATCAATATGCATGGTTTCCTGCGGTCGAAGCGACGCTTATCGGCATCGCCAAGCCATTGCTCAAGTCACCAGAAAACATACCCCCGCAACTTGGCTTCTTTATCGTATGCCTGATCTCTGTGGCCCTGGGTCGAATCGGCCCGATGGTGCTCAACAAGCTCAACAAGAGCCGCATCGATCAGGCCTTATGGAAGGCAGCAGCGACGCAGAGAAGTTTCGGCTCGTACTACCTGTCGACAAGATGCTCTCGGTATCGTTCTTCGATGTCGATACGTACGCACATTTCAACACCGACCCGGCACCGCATATTGGGACTCGCAAAGTGACTCGCCGGCGCTCCTGACGCCTTGCAACTTTCATTTTTCGGCCTCGGGAAGCCTGATCGGCACGCCTCCGCGCTCAACCTGTCTCGTCTAGGCCAGGAACCGCAGCAGCAGCGCGTTGACCTCGTCCGCGCGCTCGAACTGCACCCAGTGCCCGGCGCCGTCGACCACCGCGCCTTCGCGCAGCGGATGCCCGGCGACGAGTTGCGCCACCAGCGGACGCGAGTCGGCCGTGACGTCATGCTCACCCCAGATCAGCAGTTGCGGGCCGCCGATGGTCTCCAGCGCCACCTGGAGGCCCCCGGCAAGCGAGATTTCCTTGCTGCGAAAGCGCGTGCCGTGGCACGAGATGTCGTGGATCGCGAAAGCCAGCGAGTCGATAGCCGACTTGTCGTGCAACATCAGTGCGGCGAGGTTGTGAAGCAGCGCGGCGCGTTCCTCGTCGCGATCCTCGGCGGCGCGCCAGTTGATCATCTCCACCGTCATCCGGCGCAGCGTGCCGTGTCCACCGCTGCCCATGAGGACCATTCGCCGGATGCCGCCACGCCGCGCGCCGAACTTCGAGGCGACCAGCCCGCCGAAGGAAAAACCGCCCAGATCGATCTCGGTGCCTGCGCCGATCAGGCTGTCGAGGGTCGCACCGAGTGCATCGAGCAGCCCGTCCAGCGCGGTCTTTCCGGGCGCCGGCTCGGGCGGCGTGCCGGAATCGTTGAACCCCGGCATGTCGGGCAGCCACAGCGTCCGCGTGGCCGATAGCGCCTCGACGTTGCGCAGCCAGTGCATCCAGCTGCCGTGCCCGCCGTGAAGCAGCACCAGCGGCGGATGCGAATCGTCAGTGCCGAAACGGCGCCATCGAATGCGAACGCCGCCGTGCTCGACGTCGTGATGGGTGGAGAGCGCATCGACGCGCTCGATCAGGCGGACGGCGTCGGCCTCAGCCTGCGGTTCAAAGGTCGAGTAATAGGGCACCGGGGGATTGTGCCGCGCCGGCCCCGCCGGATCACGCCGCTGCGTCGCCGAACCGGAAGCTCGACACCGCGATGCCGCCCATGAACGCGTCTTCGTGATAGACGCGCTCGCCCGCCTCGTTCTCCGCCGCGCCGACCGCGACCATCAGCGGTATCAGGTGCTCCTCGCGCGGATGCGCGATGCGGGCGGCCGGCGCCACCGACCACTGCAGCAGCTTTTCGTCGCGCTGGCCGGCGGTCGTGCGGACCACGGTGTCGTTGAGCCAGTCGTCGAAGGCCTTCGACACATCGCGCGCCTGCGGGCCGAACGCGCGCAAATTGTGATAGCTCAGGCCGCTGCCGACGATCAGCACGTTTTCGTCGCGCAGCGGCGCAATCGCACGGCCGAGCGCCAGGTGTTCGGCCGGGTCGAGCCCGCGCCGCAGCGACAGTTGCACCACCGGCACGTCGGCCTTCGGATAGATGGCGACCATCGGCGAAAACGTGCCGTGGTCGAAGCCCCGCTCGGCGTCCGTCTGCGCGGGCAGGCCCGCGGCCTCGATCAAGCCCTGCACGCGGCGAGCGAGCTCCGGCGAGCCGGGGGCGTCGTAGTGCACGCGGTAGGTGTGTTCGGGAAAGCCGCCGTAGTCGTAGATCATGGGTGGACGCGGATTGCCCATCACGGTGAAGGCCGGCTCCTCCCAGTGCGCCGAAATCATCAGGATCGCGGCCGGCGTGCGGCCGATCTGGCGCGGCATGTCGGCCAATGCGGCTTCCAGCTTGTCGTAGGTGGGGCCCATTTCCTTCTTCATCCACGGCCAGGGGCCGCCGCCGTGCGAGATGAAATAGGTGGGAAGACGTTGCGTGGTGTGGGTGGCGTTCGTGGTGTTGCTCATGGATTGCTCCTTGGCAGCCAGTCTAGAGATTTCTGTGCGAGAAATCGATAGGCTACGATTCATCGATTCGTTTCCCGGCAGGAAATCATGATGGATCGTCTGACCAGTCTGCGCGTGTTCCGGGAAGTGGTGGACGCCGGCAGCTTCGTCGCCGCGGCCGAGCGCCTGGGGATCTCCGCGCCGATGGCGAGCAAGCACGTGGCGCAACTCGAAAAATCGCTGGGCGCGCGCCTGCTGCACCGTTCGAGCCGGCACCTGAGCCTGACCGAAGCCGGCCAGGCCTGGTACGAGCAGAGCCGACGCGCGCTCGACCTGCTCGATGCCGCCGAAGCCGCCATCGGCCAGAAGAACGAAACGCCGCGCGGGCAGCTCAAGGTCAGCGCGCCCGTGTGGTGCGCCACGCCGCGTTTCGCGCGCGTGCTGGCCGGCTACCGCGAGCGCTACCCTGAAGTGCTCGTCGACATGCACCTGGAAAACCGCAAGGTCGATCTGGCGGCCGACGGCTACGACCTTGCGCTGCGCGCCACGCAGGAGCCCTCGCCCGCCCTCTTCGCGCGGCCGCTGTGCCGCCTGCAGTTTCATCTGGTCGCCACGCCCGACTGCATTGCGCGGGCCGGCCTTCCGGCGACACCCGCGGATCTCGCGAAGATGGCGGCTATCGTGCCCAGCTACGTCAACCTCGAGAACTTCGCGCTGAAGGGCCCCGGCGGGCGGCAGGCGCCGTTGCGGCTGCAGCCGGTGATGAAGTCCGACGACACCACGCTCACGCTGCACGCGGTGCATGCCGGCGTCGGCATCTCGTTCCTGCCCGAATGGCTGGTGGACGACGATCTGGCCGAGGGCCGGCTGGTGCGGCTGGTCCCGGACTACGCGACCCCGCCGGTGACGCTGTTCGCGGTCTACGCGAGCCGGCAATACATGGCGCCGAAGCTGCGCAGCTTCATCGATTTCGTGGGCTCGCAATTGGGTGGCCCTGCGTTCTTCGTTCCATAACCCTTTCCGCGCGGAATGCCCCTTGCGCCGCTACAGTGGCGCCTCATTGGAGACCGCTCGCCTTGTTCCGCTTCTTCGAAAAACTCCTTCACCCGTACCCGCCTCCCGAACCCCGGCTGCCGCCGCACGGCCTGTTCGCATTCCTGTGGGCCTGCAGTCACGGCCTGCGCGGAATGATCGCGACCATGGCACTGCTCGTGGCCACGGTGTCGGCCTTCGAGGCGTTGCTGTTCGCGGTGCTGGGCCGCATCGTCGACTGGCTCGCCGGGCAGGCGCCGGAGCGCCTGTGGGAAGACCGCGGCACGACGCTGACCTGGCTGGGCATCGCGATGCTCGCGAGCGTCGGCGTGGTCGCGCTGCAGACCATCGTCAAGCACCAGACGCTGGCGGTCAACCTGCCGATGCGGTTGCGCTGGAACTTCCACCGTCTCATGCTCGGCCAGAGCATGGCCTTCTACCAGGACGAGTTCGCGGGCCGCATCACGGCGAAGGTCATGCAGACCGCGCTGGCCGTGCGCGACGCGATCTTCGTTCTGGCCGACATGCTGGTGGCGATGGGCGTCTACGTCGCGACCATGATCGTGCTGTCGGCCGTGCTCGACCGCAGGCTGATGCTGCCCTTCCTGGCGTGGGTGCTGCTGTATGCCGTCCAGCTGTTCTTCTTCGTGCCGCGCCTTGGCAAGATCGGCAAGGCACAGGCCGACGCGCGCGCGCTCATGACCGGCCGCGTGACCGACGCCTACACCAACATCGCCACCGTCAAGCTCTTCTCGCACACGCAGCGCGAGGCCGGCTTCGCGCGCGCCGCCATGAAGGAATTCATGCACACCGGCTACGGCCAGATGCGGCTCGTGAGCGCCTTCGAGATCACCAACCACGCACTCAGCATGAGCCTGACCGCCGGCATGGCGGGCATGTCGCTGTGGCTGTGGTCGCATGGGTCGGTCGGCATCGGCGCCGTGGCCGCGGCGACCGCGATGGCGCTGCGCCTGCAGGGGATGTCGCACTGGATGATGTGGGAGATGACGAGCCTGTTCGAGAACATCGGCACGGTGCAGGACGGGATGAGGACGCTGTCGCGCCCGCGCACCGTGGTCGATGCGCCCGAGGCCGCCGAGCTTCGGGTGCCGCACGGCCAGGTCCGGTTCGAGCACGTGAGCTTCCGCTACGCCGACGCGGGTCGGCGCGTGATCGACGACCTCTCGCTCACGGTCGCGCCCGGCGAGAAGATCGGCCTCGTGGGCCGTTCGGGCGCCGGCAAGTCGACATTGGTCAACCTGCTGCTGCGCTTTCACGACCTGAGCGGCGGCCGCATTCTCATCGACGGCCAGGACATCGCGCACGTCACGCAGGACAGCCTGCGAGCCCACATCGGCATGGTGACGCAGGACACCTCGCTGATGCACCGCTCCGTATCCGACAACATCGCCTACGGCCGGCCCGATGCCAGCGAGGCCGCGATCCACGCCGCCGCCGCACGCGCCGAGGCGCACGAGTTCATCCAGTCGCTCGGTGACCCGAACGGCCGCCGGGGCTACGAGGCCCATGTGGGCGAACGCGGCGTGAAGCTCTCCGGCGGCCAGCGCCAGCGCATCGCCATCGCGCGCGTGATGCTCAAGGACGCGCCGATCCTGCTGCTCGACGAAGCCACCAGCGCGCTCGACTCCGAGGTCGAGGCTGCCATCCAGGCCAGTCTCTATCGACTGATGGAAGGCAAGACCGTGATCGCGATCGCGCACCGCCTGTCGACCATCGCCGCGATGGACCGGCTGATCGTGCTCGACGAAGGCCGCGTGGTCGAGGAAGGCGACCACCGCACGCTGCTGGCGAAAGGCGGGCTCTACGCGCGCCTGTGGGCGCACCAGAGCGGCGGCTTCCTCGGCGACGGCAGCGAGGACGAGGACTACGCCGAAGCCGAGCCATCGACAGTCTGACCCGCAAGTCCTACAGTGGGCGGTGCCGCCCGCCGACATCGCAAATCCCGGCGAATGGCATGCTGGACTCGTCTTCAACAGAGGAGTTTCCACCGTGAATTCCATCATTTACATCGTCGGTCTGGTCGTGGTCGTGGTTGCCGTGCTCTCGTTCTTCGGCCTGCGCTGAAGCCGCGCCCTCCTCATTCACCTCCACCCCCCGCGCGGGGATGACGGGGCCGCGCTGCGGCCCTTTTTCGTGTGCCATCAGCTAACTTGCCACGGGCATAATTTCCCGCACCCCTCCGGTGCGCCGGCCTTGCTTGTGTAGATAAGGAAAGTTGTTGAATCCCGTGGCGCATCACTCTTCGTTCCAGGACGCGGCAATCACCGAGGCGGTCCAGTTGATCGAAGAGACCGGGCCGCTCGACGACGCGCAGGCCATGCGCGAAGCCACCCACCTTCGGCCGGATGGCGCCGGGCGGATCGAGGAACGCGCGCGCATCCTGGGACAGCGCGTCGGTCTCCAGCCCGAGATTTCTCGCGCACGTGCGTGGGCGCCCTGGGTGCTGCTGGGGTTGGTCGCGCTCATCGTCATGGCCGGCCTTTCGCTCGCCAGCAACGTGCTGGGTGGCGGCGAGCGCCGCATCAATGTCGTGGTCGCGCTGGCCAGCCTGCTGGGGCTGCACCTGCTGACCCTGGTGCTTTGGCTTTTCGGGCTGGTCCTGCCGCTGGGCTCCTTCAATGCCTCCTTCGGCTGGCTGTGGCTGACGCTCACGGCGCGCGTCGCCGGTGGCCGTCGCGGGCAGTCGCCGGTGCTGCTGCGCGCTGTCACGCGGCTTCTGGCCCGCGCCCGGCTGCTGCCCTGGGCGCTCGGGTTCGTGAGCCATGCCATCTGGTCGCTCTCGTTCGCCGTGGTCCTGGTGGCGATGCTCTTCGCGCTCTCGTTTCGCAACTACACGCTGAACTGGGAAACCACGATCCTCGATCCGGACTTTTTCGTGCGCGGCGTTCAATGGCTGGGCCACCTGCCCGCGCAGCTCGGTTTTCCGGTTCCCGACGAGGAGGCGGTGCGTTCGCCGATGGCGGCCGCCTCGGGCCAGCGCGACCTGGCGCTGTGGCTCACAGGGTGCCTCATCGTCTATGGCCTGTTGCCGCGCATGGCGTTCGCCGCACTCAGCGCCGCGGTCTGCCGGATGCGCAGCAAGGCGGTGCGGCCCGATCTGTCGCAGCCCTACTACCGCAAACTGCTCGCACGCTTCGACGCGCTCGCCCCACCCAGGATCGTCGACGCCGATCCCGGCCCCCTGCCTCACCTGGTGCCGCACAACCTGGCGATAGGCGACACCACCAATGCGTTGATGGCCATCGGCTTCGAATTGCCGGACGAACTTCCGTGGCCGCCGGCCGCGCTCGAGATGCGCGGCGCGACGTCGATGCGCATCGACGGCAGCGCCGGGGCGCGGCACCAGTTGCTCGATGCGCTCGCCCGCCTCCGTCCGCGGCGCGTGCTCGTCGGCTGCCACGCAGGATCCAGCCCGGACCGCGGCACCGAACGTTTCTTGCGCGAGGTCATGGCCTTGTGCGGCGATTGCCGGCTGTGGCTCTTCGGCGCGGTGGTGGACGACGACGCGCGCCAACGCTGGCACGCCTGGCTGACCGACGCCAACCTCGACGGCATCCCCGCCGGCGATGCGCTGGAGCCCTTGCTCCACGACTGGAAATGACGAAGGACAACCCCATCCGCATCGCGGTGGTCGGCCACACCAATGCCGGCAAGACGTCGCTGCTGCGCACCCTCACGCGGCGTGTGAACTTCGGCGATGTTTCGGAACGCCCCGGCACGACGCGGCACGTCGAGACGATCGATCTCGTCGTCGACGGTGCGCCCGCGGTGCGCTTCTTCGACACGCCGGGCCTCGAAGACGCCGTCGCGCTGCGCGAGCATCTCGAGGTCTTCGACAAGAGCCTGACGCCGCCGGACCGCATCCGCCGCTTTCTGCAAGGCCCCGAAGCGCACGGCGTGTTCGAGCAGGAGGCCAAGGTGCTACGCGCCCTGCTCGACGTCGACGCCGCCTTCCTGGTGATCGATGCGCGCGAACCCGTGCTACCCAAGTTCCGGGCGGAAATCGAACTGTTGAATGCATGCGCACGGCCCGTGTTGCCGGTTCTGAACTTCGTGCGCCACCCTGCCAATCGCGAGACGGCCTGGCGCGACCTGCTCTCGGCCTACGGCTTGCACGTGGTCGTGCGCTTCGACGCGGCGGCGCCCTTCGTCGGCGCGGAGCGCGAGTTGTATCGCGATCTGTCGACACTGCTGCGCGACCGGCGCGCCCTGCTGGACAGCGTCGCCGCATCGCTCGAAGCGGAATTCGCCCAACGCCGCCAGGCCGCAAGCAGGCGCATTGCCGAACTGCTGGTCGACGCAACGGCAATGCGCCGTACCGCCACCGGCGCCGAGTTCGCGGACGAGCGGGGCCGCAAGCGCCTGATCGCCGATTTGCAGAAATCCCTTTTCGACAAGGCGCAGCGCTGCACCGACGACCTGCTCGCGCTCTACGGCTTCCGCGAAGGCGACGCGGACGAGGCGTCCCTGCCGCTACTGGAAGGGCGCTGGACCATGGACTTCTTCCATCCGGAGGCGCTGAAGGACGCCGGCATCCTGCTTGGCAAGGGTGTCGCCGTGGGTGCGGCGGTCGGCGTGGTGGCCGATATCGCGCTGGCTGGCCTGTCGCTGGGCACAGGCGCGGCGCTCGGCGGCGCGATCGGCGGCGCGATGTCGCAAGGCCTGGGGCCGCTGGGCCGCAAGCTCGCCAACAAGCTGCGCGACGTGCACGAACTCACGGTGGAAGACCGCGTGCTCTTCGTGCTCATGGGTTGGCAACTCAGGTTGATGCGAGCACTCGAACACCGCGGCCACGCGGCGGTCGACAGGATCGCGACCAG
Source organism: Variovorax sp. 05L425 (assembly GCF_056397705.1). Lineage (NCBI taxonomy): Bacteria > Pseudomonadati > Pseudomonadota > Betaproteobacteria > Burkholderiales > Comamonadaceae > Variovorax > Variovorax sp. 05L425. The sequence goes on from NZ_JBFTNY010000036.1 coordinate 11,373, forward strand.
TACCGCGAATGCGACGGACCAGCGCGCGCTCGTCGATCTGGTCCATGCCGCCCAGCCGGCACGCAGCCACCCCGACTGGGAAACCGGCCTGCGCCTTCGCTGGCGCGAATCGCCCCAGCGGCAGGACCTCGTGCTGGAGGTCGCGCATCAGGTCGAGCGCACGATCGAGGCCGGCGAACAAAATTAAGCCGCGTGCATCTGCCGGCTCGAACGGGTGCGGCATGATTGCGGGATGGAAGATATCTCCCCCCGCCCCCTTGCAATCATCAAGGCCGGCGAAACCTTCGATGCGCTGCGCGAACAACATGGCGACTTCGAGCACTGGATCGTCGCCGGCCTCGGCGACACGCGGCTGCCGGTCATGGTGCTCGATCCGCGCCGTGGCGACACGCTGCCGGCGCCCGCTGAAATCTCCGGCGCCATCGTGACCGGCTCGCACGCGATGGTCTCGCACCGCGAGCCGTGGAGCGAGTGCACCGGTGCATGGCTCGCGCAACTGGTGGCGCATGGCACGCCGGTGCTGGGCATCTGCTTCGGCCATCAGTTGCTGGCCGACGCGCTCGGCGGCGAGGCCGGCGATCATCCGGTCGGCATGGAAATCGGCACGGTCCAGGTCGAACTGCGGCCCGAGGCCGCGGACGATCCGCTGGCGCGCGATCTGCCGAAGCGCTTCGATGCGCATGTGGTCCACCGCCAGAGCGCACTGCGGCTTCCCGACGGCGCGGTGCGCCTCGCCGGCAACGATTTCGAGCCGATCCAAGCCTTTCGCATCGGCGAGAACGCATGGGGCGTGCAGTTCCATCCGGAGTTCGACGACGAGATCATGCGCGGCTACGTCGAGCATCTTGCGGAGTCGCTGCGCTCCGAAGGCGCGGACCCGGCGGCCTTGCGCGACGGCGTGAAGCCCACCGCGTCGGCGTCCGGACTGCTCGGCCGCTTCGCGCGCATCGCCGAAGCGCACGACGCGGACGCGGGTCGCAGCTAGTTCGGTTGGCTTACTGATCTTTCGTTTCGTCTTTGGGGTCCGCCCGGTATGCGGTGCGGCTGGGGCGACCCCGCTGCGCCGGCCCTTCGGGCTTCCCTGCAGTGCTCGCTTCAGGCGGGGTCCGCGCGAAACTCGCCTCCGGCTCAAACACGCGCGGCCCTGATCCGCCTGAAGCTGCGCGCTTCGGCGGCGCAGAAGGGTCGCCCCAGCCGCACCGCATACCGGGCTCCTTGGTTGATTGACGGGGGCGCTCGCCTTTGGCGTCGTCCATCGACCTCCGCTCGCCCCTGGCCCTTCGCCTCAGCGGAGCACGACGACGCCATCGGCGGCACGCACGCCCGCACCGTCGGGGAGCACGAAGATCGGATTGATCTCGGCCTCCGCCAGTCGATCGCCCAGTTGCGCGGCCATGCGCGAGAAGGCGACGATGGCATCGACCAGCGCTTGCACGTCAGCCTTGGGGCGTCCACGAAAGCCATCGAGCAGCGGCCAGGTCTTGAGCTCGCGTGCCATGGCCAAGGCCTCTTGCCTGGTGAGTCCGCCTTCCGCCGGCAGCAGGCGGATCGCCGTGTCATTGAACAGTTCCGCGGTGACCCCTCCCATGCCGAGCAGGATGGCCGTGCCGAGCGGATCGCGGTGCATGCCGAGGATCAGTTCGATGCCGCCGCTCACCATCTCCTGCACCAGAAAGCGCTTGGGATGAACGCCTGTATTTCGCTCCACCTCGGCCGCCATCGCGTCGAGCCGCGCTGCAATCTCTTCGGGCAAGACGTTGACGGCCACGCCGCCTACATCGCTCTTGTGTGTGATGTCGCTGGAGAGAATCTTCAGGACCACCCGCCCCCCAAGTTCGCGCGCGGCGCGCTCGGCCGCCTCTCCGTCCTCGACGACGAGCTCTCTTGCGCAGGGCACGCCGAAAGATGCGAATAGCTCCTTGGCCTGCGCCTCATCCAGCGAGCCTGGGGGCAGGTCATGCGTTTGCGCGCGAGCTTCGGAGGCGGGTTGCACGGCCGGCGCTTTCCATTCGCTCGCCTGAAACATCCCCGCCAGCGCTGCCGCACAGCTTTCCGCAGAAACGAACGCGGGTACGCCGCGTTGCGTGAGCAGCGTCGCGGCTTCGGGCGCATGCGGGCTGACGTAGGCGAGCACAGGCTTGTCTGAATGCGTCAGGCAGTCCTCGATCGCGCCGGCCATCAACTCGGGCCTGCCGACGCCCGAGGAACCAACGATGATGACCAGGGCGTCATAGGTCGGACTCGCCAGCAGTGTCTTGATGGCACCGCGCAACAGATCCGGTTGCAGGCCCGCCAGGGTGACGTCGATCGGATTGCGATCCAGCGCGGCGTGGTCGCCGGTCTGCAAGGCTCGCAAGGCCGCCGCCGTTTGTTCATCCGGCACGGGAGTCTCGAATCCGGAAACACCCAGGCTGTCGGACACGAGTGTGCCGGCACCGCCGGTGGAGGTCAGGATGGCGACCCGCTTGCCGCGCAGGATGCGCCCTGTCGCGAGGGCGGCCGGGATGTCGAGCAGATCGCCGAAGCTCTGCGCGCGAATCACGCCGGTCTGGCGAAACAAGGCGTCGTACATGCGGTCAGCGCCGGCCAGCGCGCCCGTGTGCGACACCGCAGCCTTGGCGCCCGCCTCGGAGCGCCCGATCTTGAAGGCGACGATGGGCTTGCCAGCACGCGCGGCCTTGAGCGCGGCAGCGCGAAATTTCTCTGGATACCGGATCGCTTCGATGTACAGCGCGATGACTCGCGTTGCCGGATCGTCGACCAGCGCGTCGACGAAATCGGCCAACTCAAGATCCACCTCGTTGCTGGTCGAGACCAGCTTCGACAGCCCGATGCCCCGGGCCGTGGCACGCGACAACAGCGCACCGAGGATGCCGCCGCTCTGCGACACCACGCCAATGGCACCTGCATGGAAATGATCCATCTCGAGCGCACCACTGGCCGAGAGCACGATGTCGTCGGTCAAATTCACCAGGCCGATGGTGTTGGGGCCCAGGATGCGCATGTTCCCTGCAGCTTCCAATAGTTGCTGCTGGCGCCGAGCGCCCTCCTCGCCGGTCTCGGTGTAGCCACTCGCCAGCACGATGGCCGCGGCGGTGCCGCGATCGGCAAGCTCGCGAACGGCCACGTGGGCCCGCTCCGCACCCAACAGGACGATCCCCACGTCAGGAACCTCCGGCAGCGAGGCCACGTCGCGGTAGCAGGGCAACTCGCCAATGCGATCGAGCTTCGGGTTCACGGGGTAGACCGTGCCGGAGAAGCCATGCTTCAGGAGGTACGACACCGGCCGGCCGGCGGTCTTGGCCGGATCGCCCGAGGCGCCGATCACGGCGACGCTTCGGGGCTGGAGCAATCGGGAGAGGGCTTCCATGTCCATCATCCCTTGGCAGTACCGTTGGAGTTGACATTGGCTTTTGCCAGGAAGGCCTGGACCGATTCGCGGTGTTCGGTGCTCGTGTAGCAGATGCCCTGCGCCTGGCTGCCCTGGGCGAAGACTTGCTGGGCCGGCAGCTCGAAGGTCTGGTTCAGGATCGTCTTGGAGAGCGCGAGCGCTGTCGCGGAGCCCTTGCTCAATTCGGCAGCCCAATCCTGGGCATCGGCCACGAGCCGGTCCGCGGTGGTCTTGCGGTCCACGATACCCAAGGCGAGTGCCTCGTCGACGTCCACCTTGCGCCCGGTGAAGATCAGATCCTTGGCTTTTGGCAAGCCGACCCGGCGCGGCAGGAAGTACATGCCGCCGCCGTCAGGGATGATGCCGCGGTGGATATAGGACCAGGTGAAGCTGGCCCACTCGCTGGCGATGATGAAGTCGCATGCGAGCGCGGTGTCCGCGCCAAGGCCGGATGCGGCGCCGTTCACGGCCGCAATCACTGGCTTGGGCATCGTGTGCAGCAACGCTTGCGTGTGATGTACACGTTGCTGCCGGTGCCAGCCATTGAAGGCGATCTCGCCGGCCGGCGCATTCATGCGGCGCTCCATGCCCGCGATGTCACCGCCGGCGCAGAAGCCCTTGCCGGCACCTGTCAGCACCAAGGCTCGAATGCCCTTGTCGGCGGCGACGCACTCCAGGGCGTGGATGAACTCGGTGCGCAGCTCGTCGCTCATCGCGTTGCGCTTCTCGGGGCGGTTGAAGGTGAGCGTGGCGATGCCGCGCTCGACCTGCAGTTGGATCAGGGCGTAGTCCATGGGATGCATCCTCCTTCGATCTCAGTCGACCTTGACGTTGTTTTCCTTGACGATCCGCGACCAGCGAGTGGTCTCGGAGCCGACGAAGTCACCGAGTTCGGCCGGGGTACCGGCGCTCACGGTAAGACCTTCCGGTTCGAGCATCTTGCGAAACTCGGCACTCTCGGTCGCCTTCTTCGCCGCCGCGTTCAGCTTGCCGATCACGTCGATCGGTGTGGCCGCCGGGACGAACAGGCCGTACCAGCTCTCGACCGCATAGCCGGGAACGGTCTCCGCGATGGCGGACACATCCTTCAGGGCCGGCGCGCGGCGTGGCGAGGTGACCCCGATTGCGCGCAGCTTGCCGCCAGCGACTTGGGATGAGGCAGCTGCGGCCGTGGCGAACATCATGTCGACCTGGCCCCCGAGCAGATCGGTCAGGGCCGGGCCGGCGCCCTTGTAGGGGACGTGCGTCATCTGTACCTTGGCCAGATTCGTGAACATCTCGCCCGCAAGATGTGCCGAAGTGCCGTTGCCCTGCGAGGCATAGGTGAGCTTCCCGGGGTTGGCACGCGCGGCTGCAACCACGTCTGCCACCGACTTGTAAGGACTGTCCTCACGCACCACGAGGACGTTCGGACCTCGCGCCAGCAAGACGACCGGCGCGAACGCTTTCTGCGTGTCGTAGGGGAGCTTGGCCATCAGGCTTGGGTTGACGGCATGCGCAAAGGTCGACACCAGCACCGTATAGCCGTCAGGAGCACTCTTGGCCACGGCATCGCTGCCGATGATGGTGCCCGCGCCGGGCTTGTTGTCGACGATGACCGACTGGCCCAGCGCCTTGGACATGCCGACGCCCAGTGCACGTGCAATGGCATCGGTTCCGCCGCCAGGGGCGAAAGGTACGACCAGCTTGATGGGCTTGTCGGGGAAGGCAGCGAAGGCTGCCGAGGCTCCCAGCGCGGTCACGGCCAGGCAACTGGCCAAACGGCGCAGAAAGGAACGGAAGAGCAAGGTCATGGGTTGTCTCCTGCCACGCGGGCATAGGTCTTTGTCAGAGCAATAGCTTAGGAAGCCTCCTTCCGTTTGACATCCCCTCGATTCCAAGCAGTGGAATTCACTAAAATTGCCTGGTCCGTCGTCCGGCCTTGCTGGGGTGCACCTGAATCTCATGAATTCGCCAACACATGCGCGCTCGCTCGGGGCCCGGAAGCCCGGCCTATCCCCCGCGAACAGGTCTCTGGAGCGGGGCATCGAGATCCTGCGAGCGTTCCGTCCCGGCTCGGAGCTGCTGGGCAACGCTGACATTGCGGAGCGAACCGGGCTTTCCCGCGCCACGGTGAGCCGCCTGACACAAACGCTCGTGGGATCGGGATACCTGCAGGTGGAACCAAGGACCAGGGCGTATCGGCTGGCTCCTCCGGTACTCAGCCTGGCGCACGCCATGCGCAGCGGTTCCACCGCGCTCGCCATTGCAGCGCCGCACATGCGCGTCGCCGCCCAGGCACATCGAGTCAACGTCGGGCTGGCCGCTCCCGACCGAGACGAAATGGTCTACCTCGAATCGATCCGCTACAACCGGCGGCCGTCTCTGCGAACCGTCGTTTCAGGCCAGCGTGTTCCGATGGAGCTGACCTCCCTTGGCCGCGCCTATCTCGCGAGCGCGACGGAGGACCAGCGCAAGGTCTTGCTCGCATACTTCCGTCGGGTCCGCCGTGCGCAATGGGCAGCACTCGGGCCGGCGCTCGCAGCGGCAATCCGTAGCGTGGACGAACACGGCTACTGCGCCGCTGCGTGGCAACCCGAAGTCGTCGCGGTTGCGACGCCGCTGATGTTCAGGGGCTCGCACTATGCCTTGAATGTGAGCGTGTCGACGGCGGAGCCATTTGTCGCGGTCGTGCGCGAACTCGCGCCGGCGCTGCTGGCGCTGAGAGAGCGCATTCAGCACGAGTTGGACGCAGCGACGGAGCCGCAACCTACACCCACCCACGGCCGCATGCGCTAAGGTGTGCCGAAAGCTCGCCCAAGGATTCCAAGAATGGCCACCTCCACCCCCACCCAGCGCCCGCCCCGCAAGCATTTTTCGATGATCCGGGGTTTCCATCTGGCCGACTTCTTCACGCTCGGAAATGCGGCCTGCGGTGTCGGCGCCATCTTCCTCGCGATGGCCTACATCGGGAGCCAGTCCGTCACTCATTTCTTCTGGGCCGCCGCGCTTGCACCGGCTGCCTTCATCTTCGACGTGTTCGACGGCCGCATCGCGCGCTGGCGGCAGACGCATTCGGCGCTCGGGCGTGAACTCGACTCGCTGGCGGACATCATCTCCTTCGGTGTGCTGCCCGCCGCGCTTGCCTTCGCGGCGGGACTCAATGGCGGCTGGGACTGCGTGATCCTCATCTACTTCGTCTGCTGCGGCGTCAGCCGTCTTGCGCGCTACAACGTCACCGCCGAAGCACTTTCGGAAGGCGCCGACAAGGTCAAGTATTTCGAGGGCACGCCCATCCCCACCAGTGTCGTCCTCGTCGGCGTGCTCGCGCTCGCGGCCTGGCAGGGCCGTATCGGCGACGCCATCTGGGGCGGCGCCTGGCCCCTCGGCCTTTGGGTGCTGCACCCGCTGTGCCTGCTGTTCGCCCTCTCCGGCACGCTGATGATCAGCAAGACCTTGCGCATCCCCAAGCTCTGAGCACGGCGCGACATGCCTAGAATGCCCCATCGTCTTCGATGGACCGCTCCGAGCCCATGATCGCCTCACGCGTACTCGTCGCCTTCGTCCTCGGCCTTGTCATTTCCGGCTGCGCCAGCTTGCCGGGACACGTCGAGCGGACTCCATCCACCACCATCACGAACACCGCCGACACCCGCCTCGGCAAGGATGTGCGTCCACTGGTCGCCGCCAATCCGGGCAAGTCCGGCATCCATCCGCTCTCCAACGCCGAGGATGCCTTCGCGGCGCGCATCGTCCTCGCCAGGCTCGCTGAACGCAGCCTCGACCTGCAGTACTACATCTGGCACGCCGACACCACCGGGAAACTGCTCTGGGAAGCCGTCTGGCAAGCCGCCGAGCGCGGCGTGCGCGTGCGGTTGCTGCTCGACGATGCCAACACCGGCGGTCTCGATCCGACGCTGGCCGCCCTCGACGCCCATCCCAATATCGAGATCAGGCTGTTCAATCCCTTCGCGAACCGCGGCTTCAGGGCCGGCGACTTCATGTTCGATTTCTCGCGCGTCAACCGGCGCATGCACAACAAGTCCTTCACCGCCGACAACCTGGTCTCCATCGTGGGCGGGCGCAATATCGGCGACGAATATTTCGGCGCCAACATGGAAGTCGGATTCCAGGATCTCGACGTGTTGGCCATCGGGCCCGTGGTGAGCGAAGTCTCCAACGAATTCGACCTGTTCTGGAACAGCGCATCCGCCTATCCGGCCGCCAGCGTGATCGCTCCCGCGCAGCCGGGCAGCGCCACGACCTTGCGCGAAGGCTGGGACAAGGTCCACCAGAGCCCCGAGGCACTTCGCTACATGGAAGCCGTACGCAAGACGCCTTTCCTGCGTCAGCTGGACGATCATCATTTGAGCTTCGGATGGACGACGGCACATGTGCTCCACGACGATCCCGCGAAGGTGCTCGAGTCCAGCAGTCGCAAGGATCTCCAGATGGCGCCGCTGCTCATCCAGGCACTCGGCAATCCGAAGCGTGAGATCGACCTGGTGTCGCCCTACTTCGTGCCCGGCAAGGACGGCACGAAAGCCTTGACCACCATGGCTCAGAACGGCGTGAAAGTACGCATCCTGACCAACTCCTTGTCCGCCACCGATGTCAGTCCCGTGCATGCCGGCTATTCCAAGTACCGCAAGGATCTGCTGCAAAGCGGCGCAGTGATCTACGAGCTCAAGCCCGGTTCGGCCGTGCCTCCGCCTGAAAAGAGCGACGATCAGCGCCGAGGCTTTCCGGGAAGCGGCGGCAGCGGCAGCGGCGGCAGTTCAGCGTCGAGCCTGCACGCCAAGACCTTCGCCGTGGATCGCGAACGCATCTTCGTCGGCTCCTTCAACCTCGACCCGCGCTCCGCCCGGCTCAACACCGAGATGGGCGTGATCATCGAGAGCCCCGAGTTCGCCGAGATGCTGACGAAGCAGTTCGAGTCGGTCATTCCGGCCAAGTCCTACCTGGTGCGCCTTCAGCCGGACGGCCACGGCATCGAATGGACCGACATGGACGCTGAAGGCAAGACCACCACCTACACCACCGAACCAGGCGCGGAAGCCCTCAAGCGCGGCTGGATCAACTTCCTCGAAATCCTCCCCATCGAATGGCTCCTTTGAGATGACAGCAGGACTCCGACAACTCGCCGCACTCGCGGCCGCCCGACCGCTCGCACCGGCGTGCGACCACTTCTACTTCCTGCGCCATGGCCAGACCGAATGCAATGCGCGGCGCATCTTCCAGTCGGTCGACGAGCCCTTGAGCACGCTGGGACTGCAGCAGGCAGCGCGCGCCGCCGAATTGCTCGCTGGCGAATCGATCCGGAGCATCCTGAGCAGCAACGTGAATCGCGCGCTGACCACTGCGCACACGGTATCGGCCCCGCACGGCATCGCGCCCGTGGTGCTCGAAGGCCTGCGCGAGCGCAATTTCGGCGCGCTGATCGGCACCTCGTCCCTCCACATTGATTGGGCCTGCGAACCCGAGGGCGGAGAAACGCTGTCCGAATTCGTCGATCGATCGCGCGCCGCCATCGAACACGCGCTGACGCATCCCGGCCCGGTGCTGCTGGTCGCGCACGGCGGCACGCTCTATGCGCTCGCTGCACTGCTCGGCGTGCCCGTCGACCTGAGCGTTCTCGGCAACGCGCAGCCCTTGCGTTTCGAGCGCAGCGGCACCACCTGGCGCATGACACCGCTCATGCAGCAGGTGGAAGGCGGAGCGGCCGTGGCCTGATCGTCCCCCGCTCGCCCGGATCTTCAGGAAATCTACCGACCATGGACTTCAAGGACTACTACAAGATCCTCGGCCTCGAACGCGGCGCCTCCGAAGACGAGGTCCGCAAGGCCTACCGCAAGCTCGCGCGCAAGTACCACCCCGACGTGAGCAAGGAGCCTGACGCCGAGACACGGATGCGCGACGTCAACGAGGCCAATGACGTGCTGCGCGACAAGGAAAAACGCGCCGCCTACGACCAGCTCGCCGACCATGTCGCGCGCGGCGGCAGTCCCGACGGCAGCTTCCAGCCGCCACCGAACTGGGACGAAGGCTTCGAATTTCATCGCGGTCCGCACGCGGGCCCAGCCGATCATGCGGACTTCAGCGAGTTCTTCTCGTCGCTGTTCGGCGCGGCCGAGCGGCGCGGCGCCGAGCGCCGGAACTACCGCGCGCGCGGCGAAGACCACCACGCCGCGATCGATATCGCGCTCGAAGATGCCCTCAAGGGCGCCGAACGTGAGATCACCCTGCGCTCGCAGGAAATCAATGCGCAGGGCGTGCCCGAATGGAAGACGCGCACGCTGAGCGTGAAGATTCCGGCCGGCGTCCATCCGGGACAGTACATCCGCCTCGCCGGCCAGGGCATGCCCGGCCATGGCGGCGAGCCTGCGGGCGACCTCTACCTCGAAGTGCGCATCGCGCCGCACCCGCTCTACCGCATCGAGGGCCGCGACCTCTACATGACGCTGCCCATCACGCCGACCGAAGGCGCGCTCGGCGCCCAGGTGCAGGTGCCGACACCGGGCGGCGGTGTGGTCGAGGTCACCGTGCCGCGCAACGCGCGCAACGGCCTCAAGCTGCGGCTCAAGGAACGCGGGCTGCCGGGCAAGCCGCCCGGAAATCTCTACCTGCTGCTGGAGATTGCGCTGCCGCCCGCAGACACCGACGCGGCCCGCAAGGCTTACGAACAACTTGCACAGGCGGCCCCCTTCGATCCGCGCCGCCATCTCGGAGTGTGACGACCATGGCCACAGTTTCTGTCACGACCACGGCGCTCAGCGCCTCGCATCCCCTCGCCGCCACCGAACTCGCCCACGCCTGCGGCGCGGAGATCGAGTGGGTGGTGCAACTGGTCGAGATCGGCATCATCGAATCGCAAGCGCCCGCCGAAAAGCCGGAGCAATGGCGCTTTCAAAGCACCGATCTGCAATGCGCGCTTGACGCGAGAAGACTGGAGCGCGATTTCGGCGTGAGTCTCGATGCCGCTGCGCTGATCCTGGACCTCGAACACGAAGTGCGGCGGCTGAAGGCGGTGCTGCGTGCGCAGGGGTTGGACAGGGATATCTGAGGAGGCCAGAGCCGCCTTTCAAGGCGATTGCATCGAAGCGATGGTTGCTTTGACGAGTTGGAGGCGGCGCTCGAATTCTGCGTTGACCAGGGCGAACGTTGGCGGCAGCTCGAACGGGTTGACAGACCGGACACCCCTTGCGAGAACCGGCAGGGCGTGAGCCCTCCCGTCCGAGCCGCCTAAAAAGGAGGCGCGAACGAAAAAGCCGCAGGTCCTGCGGAGTCACTGCGGCTTTCGTCGCAGAGGTGTTATCTGGGCTGTCAAACCCGATCACGCCGAGTTTGGCGTGACGGGCGGAGTATAGCTAGGGGGTGGGTGAGTGACCATGATGCGCACCGGGCCGAGGGCGTTGCGCTCGGGGGCCATCGACAGCCGGTCCTAAGGTACTGCAGACATAGCTCATCGCTTGCCCTCGGGCGAAAGTGCCATCGCAGCATCGAATGGCCGCTCTCCGCGCTACCGAAGTGGGAGTCTGAGCCCGATGCAGAAGCTCAGATCGCAAGATTCAGCGCCCGAAAGCGGTCGCCCGATGTTTGTTGATCGACCGGGAGACGACTACTGAGCGCTCAGGCACACGCTCGGGCATATTCGTCATCATCACTCGGCGACGACCTTCGCATCCGCGGCGACCTTTTTCCACATCGCGAGTTCCTTGCGAAGCGTGGACTGGAATTCTTCCGGGCTGCCTCCGTCAAGCGTCAGTCCGCCCGCTTCCGACAGCCGCTTCGCCACGTCCTTTGATTTCAGCGTTGCGGCAATCTCCTTGTTGATCCGCTCGACCACGGTCCTTGGCATGTTGGCCGGGCTCATCACACCGAAAAAGACTCTGGCATCGAACTGGGGCAATCCCATCTCTCGGAAGGTGGGCACGTCCGGTGCGAGTGGCGACCGTGCATCACCTGTGATCGCCACCGGCCGAATCTTCGGTGATTTGAGTTGAGGCATTGCGTTGATGAGGGTGTCCATCATCAGGTCGACATCGCCTCCTAGAAGCGCAGTGATGGCCTGACTGTTGCCGCGATACGGAATATGCGTCAGCTTCACTCCTGCGGTCATGCCGAAAAGCTCGGCGGCCATGTGAGCGGCACCACCCTGGCCGGACGAACCAAAGTTCAGTGCGCCAGGTTTGGCTTTTGCGTCGGCAATAAGCTCGCTCACGCTCTTCGCGCGGACCGATTGGTTTACAAGCAGGACGACGGGCGCGCGCCCCACGAGCGAAATGGGCGTTAGATCCGTGTTGACGTCAAATGAGAGCTTCGGATACACGGCCGGATTGACGGCGATCGCACTCGACACGAACAGCAGCGTATAGCCATCGGGTTTGGATTTCGCAACGACATCCGCTGCAAGACTCCCTCCGGCCCCGGACTTGTTGTCGACGACGACCGGTTGACCCAATCGCTCCGACAGGCCCTGCGCCACGACGCGAGCCAGCACATCGGTCGCACTCCCAGGGGCAAAGCCGACCACCATTTTGATGGGCTGCGCGGGGTAGGTGCTCTGCGCCCCGGCGTTCGAGCCGGCCAACGCGAGGGGGAATGCTGCGAGGAGCCCTACGTAGAGCTTCACCTTGTTAAAACTACGCATGATGATCCTTGATTCACTGCGCAGCAGCAGTTCATCGTCGCCAATGTTCTTGTAGCGCTGGCGCAACCCGGGCAGTACCGGTTCGATGACGGGAGGCGTCAGGGCCACATCTTTGGAGCCGTTGGCGATGATTCGGTCCTTGACGTTCTCATCGACCGGCAGCGGCAGCTCGCCGAAATAGCCGCAGACATACTTGGCGAAAGCTGCGGCCAGAGCAGCTCGGGGGGCGCGGCGGTTAGAGGGGGACGTCATGTGTCGCTTCATTGGTGTCTCCAATGGGTGTCGTTGGTTGCGTTGCCCGAAGTCTGAACAACGCCGCTCGAAAACACCAATGAAAACCACGGCCAAGCGCATTACTGTTTAGTCATGGCGGTGCTCCGGCGGGCCTCCCCGGTCCAGCACCGTGACCCGATTTATTGCGCCGAAGCTTCCACCAGACACTGGATGAATTCGACCGCGTAGGCACCGGGTTCCGGCTCCACCAGGGTCATCGCCGAAATCGGCAAGGCCAGGCCAGCCATGTCGACGTCGAGCACGTGCACGAGCCCGCGAGATTCGGCACTGCGGGCAAGCCGTCTCGATGACAGCGCGACCGCTCCGTGATCGCAGACCATGCCTAGCAGCGAGTCGAACGACACCGTCTCCACCAGCCTGGACGGCACGAGTACCTTGTGCTTGCGGAACACCGCGTCGATCACCGCACGCACCCGCGCCACGCGCGGCGGCAGCACCCACATCGTGTCGGCAAGATCGTGCAGTGTGAGTCGGGCCTTGCGAGCCAGTGGATGGCTGGGCGCCACCATCCACACCATGGGGTCGACGTACAGCGGCACGACCTGCAGATCGGCTGCGGCACTTCGCTCCGGTGCCACGCCCATCACGACGTCCAGCTTTCCCGCGCGCAGCAGGGGCAGCAACAGGTCGGGAGAGCCCTCCTGCACCGTGAGGTCGAAAGCTGCCGCTGGCGTTCGCCGTCGTTGCAGGCGCTCGAACGCCACGAGGATCATCGGCGTGGTGCCATGCATAGCGCCCAATGCCACCCGCCAGACCTCGGGCTGACCCATCGAGTCCAGCGCCAGGGCCGCTCGGTTGAGGTCTTCATGGACGGATTGCGCATGGCGGATCAGGCAGACGCCTTCAGGCGTCGGCAGCAGCCCTTGGGGCGTCCGCGTGAAAAGTGCCATCCCGAGCCCGCGCTCGAGTTCCGCCAAGGCCTTCGACACGGCAGGCTGCGTGAGGTGCATGGCCTCGGCGACCCTGCCGACGTGCCGGTGCTGGTCGAGTGAGACCAGTAGGCGAAGTTGGCGCAGCTTGAGATGCCGCTGCAAAAAAGCCTGCGCGCTGACCGGTGCGGGCGCTCGTGGGCGGCGGGTCGTCATAACTAAAGAGTAATGCGTGCGGCCGAGGCTTTCATTGGTGTTTTCGAGCGGCGTTGACCAGACTTCGGTCATCGCATCACCCAACGACACCCATCGGAGACAAGCAATGAATGCCATCCACGAAAGCAACCTGACCGTCCGCAAACTCACCCCGACCATCGGAGCCGAAGTGTTCGGCGTCGACCTGAGCAAGCCTGTGGCGCCCCGCGATTTGGCCCGTATCAAGCAAGCCCTGTGGGACAACCAGGTGATTTTCTTCCGCGACCAGCAGCTGTCGCCGCAGCAGCACATGAGCCTGGGCAAGCAGTTCGGCTCCCTCCACGTGCACCCGGTCAAGCGCAGTCGCCATCCGGAGCACCCGGAGTTGCTGGTGGTTCATGCGGACGCCAACTCCACCCGCGCGACCGGCGAGAGATGGCATACCGACGTGAGTTGCGACCAGGCACCGCCCATGGCCAGCATGCTCCACCTGACGGAAGTCCCGCCGGTCGGCGGCGACACGCTGTGGGCAAGCATGTACGCCGCCTATGACGCCTTGTCGGCCGGCATGAAAGCGCTCCTTGAAGGCCTAACTGCGATTCACGATGGCGCCAAGCCGTGGCTGAACGGGCTTGGCGTCAAGCCGGTGGATATTGCCTATTCACGCACTGAGCATCCGGTGGTGACCGTGCATCCCGAAACCGGGAGGAAGATCTTGTTCGTCAACGAGGGCTTCACCACCCACATTCCTCAACTCAACCGGGGAGAGAGCGACGCACTGCTTCGATTTCTCTACGACCATCTCGCGCATCCTCTGTTCCAGTGCCGTTTTCGGTGGGAGAAGAACTCGATCGCGTTCTGGGACAACCGCTGCACGCAGCACCACGCGTTGTGGGACTACTTCCCGGAGCGCCGCCATGGAAATCGGGTGACCATCAATGGCCATGCACCTGCTGCGGCCGATCCGGCGCGCATCGCCGCCCTGAGCCCGCTGGCCCAAGCGGCCTGAGCGCGAATCACACAAGTACGGAGACATCATGCAACTCGCAAGACTTCTTGTGCTGGCGGCCCTTGCAAGCGCGGCGATGACCTCACCGTTACGCGCGGAGGAAGCATGGCCCGCCCGCCCCATCCGCATGGTGATCGGCACAGCCGCCGGGACCGGTGGCGACATAGTGCTGCGCCTGATCGCCAACAGCATGTCGCAGTCGCTGATGCAGCCGATCATCGTGGAGAACAAGGTCGGCGCCAACGGCCTCGTGGCCACCGCCGAAGTGGCGAAGTCCAAGGCGGACGGCTATTCGGTGCTGTTCGGCGGCGCCAGCGCGACGGTGATCAACCAGGCGCTGCAACCTTCGCTGGCCGTCCATGTGCTCGACAAGCTCAGCCCGGTCGCGCAGGTCGGCGCAGGCGGGGTCAATCTTGTGGTGGCGGCTGACTTTCCTGCCACCAACCTGCCTGAATTCATCGCCTACGCGAAGGCCCATCCCGGCCAGATCAACTACGCGACGTGGGGCGTCGGATCGAGTGGCCACCTGATCATGGAGTGGCTGAAGAATCGATATGGGCTCGATCTTGCGCATGTGCCGTACAAGTCGATGCCCCAGATCTACCAGGACATGGCGGGCGGGCTCGTCAAGGTGGCGTTCGTCGATGCCGCGAGTTCGGTCCCACTGGTCAAGGCCGGGAAGATCAAGGCATTGGGCAACTCCGGCACCGCGCGCGCGCCGGGCCTTGCAGACGTACCCACGTTCAAGGAGCAAGGCGTCGATTTCGCGGTAGACGGCTGGTATGGCGTTTTCGTGCCCAAGGGCACGCCGGACGCTGTGGTCAGCCGACTCCACCGCGAGATCATCAAGGTCTTGGCCGATCCGGAGATTCGGTCACGAATGCAGCAACTCAACTTGTCGAGCCCGCCACCCAAGAGTTCGGCCGAGTTCGAGCAAATCGTGGCGGCCGATCTCAGGCTCTGGCAATCGATTGTCCGAACGAACGACATCAAAGTGGACTGACCCATGTCGCCGAATGAACTCGCCTACCCCAAGCTGGTGATGCCGGATACGGTCGAGCGCACCACCGTGAAGATCTGGAGCAACGGCGTCGGGCTGGATGCCGACATCTATCGGCCGAAAGGGCTCGGCGGCGATCAGCGTGTCCCGGCTGTGGTCCTGTCACACGGCTGGGGCGGTAACAAATCGACCTGCGAACGCTATGCCGCGAAGTTCGCAGCCGCTGGCATAGTGAGCTTGTGCTTTACCTACAACGGGTGGGCGTCGTCCGGAAGCGGTGTCCTCCTCGCCGGCGACTCTCCGGAGTTGGACGAGAAGAGCGAGGGCGTTGCCAAGGTCCGTGTCATCCGCGAGGTCGTTGATCCTGTCGAATGGCTGCAGAACTATCGATCGGCAGTCGACTACGTCGAGGGAGAACCCAATGTGGATCCGGATCGCATCGGCGCCTGGGGCACGAGCTTCGGCGGCGGCGTCGCAGTGCATCACGCCGCAAACGACGACCGCATCAAGGTGATCGCGGTTCAGGTCGCTTCGCTCGCATCGGTTCTCAAGGGGCCGCTGCTCGTGCATGCCAAGCAGCGCGCGGTTGATATTGCAAGGGGGACGATCGCGCCGGTTCCGCAAGGGATCGATGCCTATCCGCCACTCGCAGGCACACCACACCTGGCACGGTTTCTTCAGTACAACGCGATCGAAGAGGCGAGAAAACTCGAGATTCCCACGCTGATGCTGGACGCGGGCGACGAGGAATTGTTCGACATCAAGGAGAACAGCGGCAAGGCGCATGACGTCCTGAAGGCGCGAGGGTCTGCCCCGGTCCACTACAAGGTCATCGACGGCATCGATCACTACGGCATCTACTTCGGTGGCTTCGACGAAGGCAGCGAAGCGGCGCTCGATTGGTTTACCAAGCACTTGTGACGGAAAGATCGGAACCTACGCGCCGAAAAGGCGCTTTCTCGAACCGCAGGTCGGGGACCAGCCTGCTCCGGAGCGGTCACTGGTGATCCCGCGCGATACAGCGAGTTGAGCGGTCTTCGTCGTGCCGTAGTGGATCATTTCGGTCGGTATCTGCACCGCGCTTTCGCTGGAGATGAAGATGATCCGCCCCCAGTTGGCGCGCCTCATCTCGGGCAGCACCAAGCGCGCGAGTCGGACGCCGCTCAGGACGTTGACGTCGAAGAAGCGCTGCCAGTCTTCGTCGGGAATGTCTTCGCTATTTGACGTAGTCGGTGTCCGAGGGCCCGTAGCCTGTGATGACGACAACCGCACCCTCCGCGCCGGTTCGGGCGAAATGCGCGACCCCCTCGGGCTCGGTATAGAAGCTCCCTGCCGGCAACGGCTTGACGACGGCCGGGTCGTTCGCGGGGCCATACCCGAAGTACCAGAGCCCGGCAACGACCGTGGCGGTCCGGTCATCCCGGTGACGGTGGGCCTCGATCACCGTGTTCGGCGGGACCGACAATTCGATGCTGTAGAGCCCATGGGC
Source organism: Variovorax sp. 05L425 (assembly GCF_056397705.1). Taxonomy (NCBI): domain Bacteria; kingdom Pseudomonadati; phylum Pseudomonadota; class Betaproteobacteria; order Burkholderiales; family Comamonadaceae; genus Variovorax; species Variovorax sp. 05L425. The sequence continues at coordinate 28,249 of NZ_JBFTNY010000036.1, forward strand.
CGCGGGATCGCCATAGAGAACCCGCGTCGAGACGCCGGGCAGGCCCGAGGTCCCCGCTCCCGCGACGCGCGCAGGCAACGCATCGATCTCGCTCGATGTGAGTCGCTTCTGCGCAGCCGGCGTCGGCGCGGAGACGATGAACGGGACGAGCAGTGCCAGCGCCTGATCGGGCTGCTCTTCCATGATCCAGTGTCCCGAGTTCGTGATGACGGCGCTGCGCACGTTGCTGGCCACCGTTTGAAGCTCTGCGGCCAGCGATGCACCGTACGAGTGATCGCCACCGATCGCGAGAATGGGCATCGGCAACTTGCCGCGCGAGAAGGCGCCAAGCTTGTTCTCGGCGCTCGGCGCGAGTGCGAACTCAGCGCGCTCGCGGCGGAGATCGCACAGGCCGGCGGGTCCGCTGTCGCGTTGCCGGGTGACGTGCGGGAGGAAGGCTACGCGAAAGGCCTCGTGGACCTGGCCGTATCGCGGCACGGCCGACTCGACGTTGCCTTCAACAATGCGGGGACCTTGGGCGAATCCGGTCCCAGCACCGAGGTGTCGGAGGCGGGCTGGGCCGACACGCTCGCGGTCAACCTCACAGGCTCATTCCTGGGCGCGAAGCATCAGATCGGTCAGATGCTGCTCAACGGTGGCGGCTCTGTGATATTCACCTCGACGTTCGTTGGCTACACCTTCGCGTTTCCGGGTGTCGCCGCCTACGCCGCGAGCAAGTCAGGCCTGATCGGGCTGACGCAGACGCTGGCGGCGGAGTTCGGACCGAAGTCGGTGCGCGTCAACGCGATCCTGCCCGGCGCGGTCGACACCGACATGTACCGGACGATGAACGACACTCCCGAGAAAACTGCGTTTGTGACGAACCTGCATGCGCTCAAACGCGTCGCGACACCGCAGGAGATCGCGCGCACCTTGCTTTATCTCGCGTCGGACGACTCGGCCTTCGTCACGGGCGCGGCGCTGCTGGCAGACGGCGGCGCGTCGATCACGCGCACCTGATTCGTTGATCAGCTCGCTCGTCACCAGCAGTGCGCGCACCGAAGTTCGAATCGCCACAGGCTCGTGCCGCACCCAGGGTAGGTGTCGCATCGACCTCGCGCTCAGGGCACTCCGGCATCAGACCGCTCGCCACTGGTCGCCCCAGAACTTCTGCCGGACGTCCTTCTTGAGCAACTTGCCGACAGCACTTCGAGGCAGCGTCTCCCAGAACTCCACCGACTTCGGCGCTTTGGCGCTGCCCAACTGGTCCTTGCACAGTGCGATCAACTCGGCCCCATCGAGCGTTTGATCGGGCTTGAGTTGGACGACCGCCTTGACCGCCTCGCCCCACTTCTCATCCGGCACGCCGACGACGATGCAATCGAGCACTGCGGGGTGGCCCTGAATCAGCTTCTCGATCTCGACCGGATAGATGTTGAAGCCGCCTGAGACGATCATGTCCTTGATGCGATCGACGATGGTGACGAAGCCGCGCTCATCGATGATCCCCACGTCGCTCGTGTGATGCCAACCGAAGGTGGACGCCTCGGCGGTGTCCTCGGGTCTCTTGTAGTAGCCCTGCATCGTCATCGACGAACGCACCACGATCTCGCCGCGTTCGCCGGTGGGCAGAAGATTGCCTTCCCGATCCATGATGCCGACGCGCACGACACGGACGGGCTTGCCGGCCGCGCGCACCGCTTCTTCGTCGAAGCTGCCATCGCTGCGGAGGTAGTCCGAAGGGCGCTTCACGAGGATCGGGATCAAGGTTTCGGTCTGGCCGAACCCTTCGAACATGACCGGTCCGAACACGCGCACAGCCTCCTTGAACTTCTCGGGCGCGATCGGCGCCGCGCCGACGATGAAGCACTTCAACGACGAGAAATCCGCCGTCTTCGTCCTGGGATGGGCCAGGAGCGCATAGACCGCCGTGGGAGGCAGGAACAGATGCGTCACCCGCTCCTTCTCGATCAAGCCGAGAACGGCCTCGGGATCGAATGCGGGCAGGATGATGGTCGCGCAACCCCTGATGGCAAATCCGAGCACGAACAACCCGGCCGCATGCGTCAAGGGCGCAATGACCAGGTGGCGCGATTCGGAAGTAACTTCGAATTCCGTCGAGACCGCGAGGCCCATCATCTCGAGCGTCCGATGCGAGTGCACCGCGCCCTTGGACGGGCCGGTGGTGCCGCCAGTCGGCTGAAGGAACGCAACTGTCGCGGGATCTTCCTGCTCATTGCGAAACGGAGACCAGCAGCCCTCGAGCCACTCCTCCAGGGACTGGCCATGCTCGGACGCACGGTCGATGCAGATGTACAGCTTGGCCTTCGAAAGCTTGGCCTTCAGGAGCGGCACGCTGCTTTCGAAGTAGCTGTGGAAAAAGACGATGTTCGCGTCGAAGTAGTCCAGGACTTCGGCGTTGGTCTCCACGGTATTGCGGATGTGCACCGACAGCCACGCCATGTCCGCCAGATTGATGCCCAGGTGCAGCAACGTCACCCGGTAGTCATTCGGGCTGTAGATCGCCACATGGCAGCCCGAGCCGGCCTTGCGCTCGCGTGTCAAGGCATGGGCGATCGCATGCGCGGTCTTCTGGGCCTGCGCGAAATCGATACGCGTCTCGCCATCGACGAAGGCAAGGTTGTCGGGGTACTGCGCAGCTACGCCGTCGAAATAGTCAGCGATTCTCATGATGTGTGTCTCTCTTTGTTGAATTGAAGGGCCAGGCGTCGCCGGTGCGAGCGCGCCCTATTTCGACCGCAGGCGGGCCGCGCCGTCGAGGCGGATCGTTTCTGCGTTGATGTAGGCGTTCTCGACGATGAACGCGCAGCAATGAGCGAACTCGCGCATGTCGCCGAGGCGCCGAGGGGCTTCCATCTGCTCCTTGAGCGAGGTGAGCACTTTCTCGTCGAGGCCGGCCACCATCGTGGTCAGGAAAAGTCCGGGCGCGATCGCGTTGACGCGCACGCCGATGGCACCGAGCTCGCGCGCCGCCGGCATGTTCATGCCGATGATCGCGGCCTTCGACGCGGAATAGGCGGTCTGGCCGATCTGCCCCTCGTAGGCAGCGCCGGACGACACGTTGATGACGACCCCGCGCTCTTCGCCGACTTCCGCCTCGTTCCTGGCCATCTGCTCGGCGCACTTCGACATCACGTTGAAGACGCCATTCACGTTGACGGCGGTGATCTGGGCGAAGCGGGCCAATGGCGCCGCCTTGCCCTCCTTGCCCAGCACCTTGAAGCCATTCGGGATGGCCGCGCCATTGATGCAGACATGGATGGCGCCGAAGCGTGCCATCACCGCATCGACCGCCGTTTGCACAGATTCCTCGCTGCTCACGTCGGTCTGCACGAACATCGCGCTGTCTGCGCCGAGGTCCGCGATAGCGGCATTGCCCGCCTCGACGTTCATGTCGAAGATGGCGACGCGCGCGCCTTTCTCCTTGACCATGTAGCCCGCAGTCGCCAGGCCGAGGCCGGATGCGCCGCCGGTGATGACGATGACTTTGTCCTTGATTCGCATGATGTGTCCTGGTTGGAGGCTTAGAACGCGTTGACGCCGGTCAGCGAGCGCGCGATGAGGAGTTGCTGGATCTGCGACGTGCCTTCGGGGATCGGCACCACGATGGCATCGCGCGCCAGCTTCTCGACGAGGAACTCGCGGGTGACGCCGTTGCCGCCGTGGATCTGCACCGCCTGGCGCGCCACAGTCACTGCCGCCTCGCAGGCAAAGTACTTGGCCATCGCGGCCTCCATCTCGGCCGGCACGCCGGCTTCGATCATCGAAGCGGCGCGGTAGACCAGCAGGCGCGAAGCATCGACCTGCGTGGCCATGTCGGCCAGCATCCCGGCAATCAACTGGTGACCGGCGATGACCTTGCCGTGCTGGCGGCGCTCCTTCGCGTAGCGCACCGCCTCCTCGAGTGCGCGCCGGCCCAGTCCCAGGCCCTGCGCAGCCACGAAGACGCGCGAACGCTCGAACATCGACAGCGTGTTCTTCAGCGCCTCGCCCTCGTTGCCGATCATGTGGGTGGCGGGCACGCGCACGTTGTCGAGGAAGATCTGCGCGGTCGACTGGCTGTTCCATCCGATCTTGTGGATGTCGCGCACCTCGTATGGATGCTCCTTCCGGTCAAGCAGGAAGTGCGTGAGGCCGCGGCGCGGGTCGTCGCCGGTGCGGCAGGTGCAGATCAGGAAGTCGGAGTACGAGCCGTTGCTGATCCAGGTCTTCTCGCCGCTGATGACGAAGTGGTCGCCGTCACGGCGCGCACGCGTCTTGATCTCGAGCACGTTGGAGCCGACGTCCGGCTCCGAGATGCCCATGCTGACGAACAGCTCGCCGCTGACCAGGCCCGGCAAGTAGCGCTCGCGCAGATGCGCCGGGGCCAGTTGCTGCAGCATGTAGGCGCCGAAGGAATTGATCAGCACCGGCACCGAGAGGTCGACCGACGTGGTGGCGACTTCCTCGAACAGCATGATCATCGTGAGCCAATCCAGGCCCATGCCACCGTGGGCCTCGTCGACGGCGCCCGAGACCAGGCCGAAGCGGGTGAGTTCGCGCAACACGGCACCCATCTGCTCCTTCGGCACGAACTTGTCGCGGAATTGCTTGTTGAAGATCGGCTCGATCTCGGCGTCGAGAAAGCGCCTCAGGCCGTCCACGGCTGCTTGCTGCTCTTCGGTTCTGATGACATGTCCCATGGATGCTCCGTATCTGTTCGGTTGGATTACTGTTTGGCAAGGATCGTGACGGCCACCACTGCCTCTTCGATGCCATAGAGGCCGCCGCCGTTTTCCTGGATGGCGATGCGGGCACCGTCGACCTGCCGCTTGCCGGCTTCGCCGCGCAGCTGCGTGACCAGTTCATGCAACTGACCGAGGCCGGTCGCGCCGATGGGATGGCCTTTCGATTCGAGGCCGCCCGAGGGATTGATCGGGATGCGTCCGCCGACCGTGAAGTCGCCGCGCTCGGCAGCCGGGCCGCCTTCGCCGAAGCCCACCAGCATGAGGGACTCGGCGTTGAGGATTTCGCCCATCGCGGTGGCGTCGTGCACCTCGGCCACATCGACGTCGGCGGGCGACACGCCCGCTTGCTCGTAGGCTTTCCTGGCACCGAGATGCGCCACGATCTTGTGCGGTTCGTCGAGGCCGCGCGTGCTCCCGGTCTGGATCACGCTGGCCAATACTCGGACCGCGCGAGCGTTCGCACCCTTGATGCGCTTGAGGCCTTCGGCGTTGCACAGCACGACCGCGGCAGCGCCGTCGCTGATCGGCGAGCACATCGGCATCGTCAGCGGATAGGCGATGGGGGGTGCGGCCAGCACTTGCTCGATGCTGCAGGGCTCGCGGTACTGGGACAGCGGGTTGTGCACCGAGTGCTGGTGGTTCTTGGACGCGACGGCGGCGATCTGCCGTTGCGTGGTGCCGTAGGTCTGCATGTGCTGGCGGCAGAGCGCGGCATAGATGTCCATGAAGACGCTGTAGGGCTTCTCGGACATCGTGCCGGGAGGCGGAACCACGCCGTGTCCCATTGCCATCAGCGTCTGCTTGTTGGCGTCGACCGTGGAAACGTCCCAGCCGCCATCGAACACGCTGAACATCTTGGCCTTGTCGGGGACATTCATCTTCTCGGCGCCCACGGCCAATGCAATGTCGCAAGTGCCGGCGCGCAGCGCCATCGTCGCCAGGTTGAAGGCCGATGAGCCGGAGGCACAGGCGTTCTCGACGGTGAACACCGGCACGCCCTCCAGGCCGAGGCGACGCATCGCGATGGGCCCCGGGATGCCGGTCTGGCCCTGGAGCAGGCCATTGGTCATCGTGGAATAGAAGGCCGAGCCGATGTCATCGACACCGCATCCGGCATCGGCCAGCGCCAACTGCACGGCCTCCTCCACCATGTCGTAGACCGTGCGGTCCAGAAGGCGGCCAAAGGGCGTCATGCCGATGCCAGCCACGTAAATTTCGTTCATTGCTTCAGTCCTTGTGTGATCGGGCGACTCAGCGGCCCGGGAATTTCGGTGCGCGCTTCTCGCCAAAGGCCGTAAGGCCTTCGTGAAAGTCGGCGGTTCGCATGTGCTGCCGCAGCGCCACCTGCTCATGCAGCAGCGCATCGGCGCTCGTCTTGTCGGCGGATGCGCGTGCTACCTGCTTCATGCGGCGCAGGGCGATCGGGCTCTTCATGGCAATGTGGCGCGCCAATGCGAGCGTGGCTTCCTGGAGGCTTTGGTCGGGATGGACCTCGCACACCAGGCCGCAGGCCTTCATCTCGGCAGCCGAAAGCGACTTGCCGGTCATGAGCAGGTACATCGCCATGTTCAGCGGGATCAGCCGCGGCAGGATCGCCGCGCCGCCGGCACCCGGGAAGACGCCGAAGTTGGCGTGCGCGTCGGCGATGGTGGCGCTCTCGGCAGCCACCACGATGTCGGCGCACATCGCGAGCTCGAGCCCGCCCGCCATCGTCACTCCGTTGAGCGCAGCGATGACCGGCTTGGGAAAGGCGCGCAGCGCGCCGAACACGACGTGGGCGCGGTCCAGGAAGTCGGCTTCGCCCGGAGCGAGGTCCGCACCGGCCAGGACCTGCTTCAGGTCGGCGCCGGCGCAGAACGCGGGGCCGTTGCCGGTGAGGATCACGACGCGGATCTCGTCGTTGCGGGCGATTTCGGCAAGGCCGCGCTCCAATTCGGCCAGGATCGCCAGGTTGAGGGCATTCATGGCCCTGGGGCGGTTCAGCGTGATGCGCGCGACCGGTCCGAGTGCTTCGAATAGCAATGTGTCGTCGTTCATGGTGTCTCTCGTTGTGTGCCTTCAGCGGTGCCCGGAACACATGACAACGTGGTTCCGAGTCGATGTATTGATGCTAGAAGTGGCGCCCTCCTGGCACAGGTCATTGCAGCGGATTCGCCGGTCCGCGCGATGCTTCTCGGCGCGGGCGGTTAGCCTCTCAGGCGGCGGGCAGCAATTGCGCGATCTCGTCCGGGCTGAATCCGGCGTCTCGCAGGATCTCCGTGCCATGCGCTCCGCGCTGCGAAACCGCGCCGGGCTCACCCGACGGCGTCGCGGAAAATCGCGGCGCCGGGGCTGCCTGCATCACGCCATCGCGTTCGACATACACGCCGCGCGCAGCCATGTGCGGGTGCGCCATGGCCTCGCCAGGCGTCAGCACTGGGGCGAAGCAGGCATCGGTGCCTTCGAGCAGATCCATCCAATGCTGGCGCGGCCGCTCTGCGAACAGGGCGACCAGCCGTTCGCGCAGCCGTGCCCAGCGCCGAGGGTCATAGGCCTGCTTGAAGTCGGGGTCGTCGCCGAGGCCGAGCTTCGCGAACAGCAACGCATTGAACTGCGGCTCCAGCGCGCCGATGCTGATGAACTTGCCATCGCTGCAGGCGTAGCTGCCGTACCAGTGCGGCCCGTCGAGCAGGCCGCGCCCGCGCTCGAAAGGCTGCTGGCCGGCCGCATGGGCCGACAGGACCAGGTTCATCAGATTGGCGCTTCCGTCGACGATGGCCGCATCGACGACCTGCCCTCGTCCGCCATGGCGTGCATGGAGGATGCCCGCCAGGATGCCCATCGCGAGGTACAGCGCCCCGCCTCCGAGATCGCCGACCAGGGTCGGCGGGGCCATTGGCGGCGTGCCCGGCGCGCCGGAGAACCAAAGGGCGCCGGATAGCGCGATGTAGTTGATGTCATGGCCTGCGGCCTGCGCGAGCGGACCCTGCTGGCCCCAGCCGGTCATGCGTCCGTAGACCAGCGCGGGGTTGCGCGCCAGGCAGACTTCGGGACCCAGCCCCAGGCGCTCCATGACGCCGGGACGCATGCCTTCGATCAAGGCGTCGGCACCGTCCGTCAATCGCAGCACGGCTTCGATCGCCAGGGGGTCCTTGAGGTCGAGCGCGAGGGAGCGCTTGCCGCGATGAATGATGGCGCTCTTGCCGAGCGCGACCGGATCGTTCGCGTTCGCCCTGACGCGCTCGACGAGGGTGACCTCTGCACCCATGTCGGCCAGCAGCATGCCGCAGAACGGCCCTGGCCCGAGGCCGGCGATTTCGACGATCCGAATACCGTCCAGAACACCCATCTTGTTTTCTCCGTGAAAGTTGTTGGCAGGTGAGGCGCACCTACGTCGCTGCCGTCTTCAGGGGCGCGCGAGGCGTCGATGGGGGCGGTCCGGATTCCGCGATGCTGCGAAATCGTGCGGCGTCGCACTCGTACGAGCGCGATGCGAGAAGAAACAGGCCTGTGGCAACCAGCGAGATCACCGGCACAACCGTGAGCGCCGTCTTCAGGTCGCTCAGGTCGGAGATCAAGCCGACCACGAACGGCCCGGGCGCCAGGCCGAGAAGGCTTGCGCCCAGGACGGCCGTGGCCGTCACGGTGGCACGAACCGCCGGGTGCGTGACGTCCATGACGATCGCGACCGCGCAACCACCGTGAGCGACAGCGAACACCGCGCCCACGAAGATCAGCGCCAAGGCCAACGCGCTGGGGGGCATGGCAAAGCCCGCTGTCAGCAGCAGGCCACAGATCAGGGTGTAGGCGGCCGGGACGGTCGCCCTGTAGCGAGGGCGGCCCTTGCTCAACCGGTCGGAAAGGCCGCCACCGAACAGTACGCCAACACCCGCAGCGAGCACGGCCAGTGCCGCCATCAGGGCCGCCTTGCGCGGTTCGAATGCATAGAAGCGATTCAGGAAGGTCGGCATCCACGCGATCAATACGGAAGGGATCGCCATCTGCAAGCCGAAGGCCAGGAACACGAGATTGCCGGATCGGGAGACGAACACCTGCCGGACCAACTCAGCCAGCGGCAGACCGGCGCCGTCGCGCCCATCTTGCTCAAGCTTCGGCGTCTTGTAATCGCGTACCACAAGCGGGTACACGACGGCGAGCAGCAAGCCCGGGGCGCCGACCACGAAGAACGCGGCGCGCCAGCCGAACTGACTCGCGACAGCGCCGCCGATGACCACACCCAGGACCGATCCGAACAGCCCCGCCGACTGGAATGCGCCCTGGATCGCAGCGCGCTTGGCGATCGGAAAGGTGTGCGCCAGCAGCGCCGCGCCCGCCGCGGCATAGGCGGCCTCGCCGACACCGACCATTGCGCGAGCGATCAGCAACTGCGTGTAATTGGTCGCCAGCCCGCAGGCGATCGTCGCCAGGCACCACACGAAGGCCATCAGGGTGATGCTCTTCACCCGACCCCAACGGTCGGCGATCAGCGACATCGGAAGGGTCAGCACGCCGACCATGACCGAGACGACGCTGACCAGGGCCCCGAGCTGCGAGTCCGACACGCCCCAATCCGACTTCAGGAACGGAAAGACAGCGCCGATGACCTGCCGCGAAAGATAGTCCGACAGCATCAGGCCGAAGGTCAGCGCGAACACGGCCCACGCGTAGCGTCCGGACGCCGGGATCGTCTCCTCGATCGGCGTCGTTGATCGATCGCGTGACCGGCTCATGGGGTGGCCTGCTCAACGCGCGCTGGGGCCTGGACGGAAGAGTCAGCGCGAACCGCATCCTTTCCCATCAGGGAAGGATCGCCTGCGCCCAGGAAGATCTTGGAGATGAGCCGCTGAATGCGTGTGCCGTACGGTGGCCGGAACAGGTGAATGGGAAAGAACCGATGCACGGAGAAGACCGACTTGGCATGCGACAGCGAGCGGAAGCCTTCGGGTCCGCGCCAGCTCCCGATGCCCGAATTGCCGGTGCCGCCGAACGGCAGATCGCATTGAAAGACATGCCAGGCCCAGTCGTTGACGGTCATGCCGCCCGCATGCACGTCGCGCGTGAGTCGGCGCAGCTCGGCTGGATCGGTCCCGAAGTAGTAGAGCGCCAGCGGCCGCGGCCGCGAGGCGACGAACGAGACCGCCTCGTCCAGCGAATCGCAGGCCAGCACGGGAAGGATGGGATTGAAGAGCTCCTCCCGCATGATTCTCATCTCCGGCGTCACGCCGGTCACGATCTGCAATGGAATGATGCGCGCACCATCGCCGGGGCCGCAGGAGGTCAGCTTCGCGCCCTTCACCACGGCATCGGCCAGCAGCTCACGGGTACGCTCCGCGTGACGGTCCGAGGCCATGCTGGTGTAGTTGGGATCGGCGACCGGGTCGGGGTACATGCGCTTGAACGCGAGCGCGGCGGCTGCGACGAACTCGTCGATGCGCTCGCTCGGCACCAGCGCATAGTCAGGCGCCACGCACGCCTGCCCGCTGTTGAAGGCCTTGCCGTGCGCGATCGACGCTGCTGATGCCGCTATCGACGCCGTGCGGCCCACGATGGCGGGTGACTTGCCGCCCAGTTCGAGCGTGACCGGCGTCAGATGGGCCGACGCCGCGCGCATGATCTCCCTCCCGATTGCCGGCGAGCCGGTGAAGACGATGTGGTCCAGCGGCAGGCTCGCAAAGGCCTGGCCGATCTCGACACCGCCGCCAAAGACGGCCACCTGGTCCTCGTTGAAGATCTCACCCAACATGCGGCGAAGCACCGCGGTAGTTCGCGGTGAGAACTCCGACATCTTGATCATCACCCGGTTGCCCGCGGCAAGCGCCGTCACGAGCGGCCCGATGGCTTCGATCACCGGAAAGTTCCATGCGGCGATGACCCCGACGACACCCTTGGGCTGGTACACGACCTTGGCCCGGTTGGTGAGAAACATCCAGTCGGCACTGCGCCGTTGCGGCTTCATCCAGCGCTTCATGCGGGACAGCGCATGATCGATCTGGACCGCAGGTCCGAGCACGTCCAGCATCTTGCATTCGAACTCGGAGCGGCGGCCGAAGTCTTCGCTCATCGCATGGGAGAGCGGGTCCTGGTAGCGCTGCAAGGCCAGGCGCAGGGCCTGGAGATCGTTCTTGCGCTGGCCGAATGCGGGATACGGCGCTGCAAGGAAAGACTGGCGCTGCAGAGCCAACGTGGCGTTCAGCCCTTCGATGGTGTCGTTCGCTGTCATGGCGTCTCGATGTGTCATGCGGCGATCGCCTCTGCACTGTCCGTGCTGACCAGCGAAACAGTCAGTGGATTGATCACGCCTGCGCGCGCCGAGCGTCCCGCCGCGGCCTTGATCATGTCGGCCGCTTTCTCGGCAATCATGATGGTCGGCGCGTTCGTATTTCCGGAGACCAAGTCCGGCATGATCGACGCATCGACCACGCGCAAGCCCTCGATGCCTTTCACGCGCAATTGGGCGTCGACTACATCGTCCGGCCCGTCGCCCATGCGGCAGGTTCCGACAGGGTGATAGGCGCAGTCGGCGTGGTCGCGAACGAACTTCTCGATCTGCGCATCGGTCTGCGCCCAGGCCGAGTTCTTCGACTCCCTGCCGCCGAAACGAGCCAGCGCGGGCTGACACGTGATCTCGCGCAGGCGCTTGAACGCACGCACAAGGCAGTCGACATCGCTTTGTTCGGACAGGAAGTTGGTATCGATCAACGGCGCAGCCATCGGATCGGCGCTTGCCAGCGACACACTGCCGCGGGACTTCGGACGCAGCACGCAGGCGTGCAACGAGTAGCCTTTGCCGAACAGGATCTTGCGACCATGGTCCATGAGCTTTGCAATGACGAAGACCATCTGCACGTCCGGCACGACCTCTTCCGGCCGCGTCTTCATGAAGCCGTTGCCTTCGGCGAAGTTGGAGGTCAGCACGCCGCGCCGATATCGGCCCCAATCGAACAGGCCCTTGAGGACGGTCCATACGCCGCTGATCGACAGGCCGACCAGCCCGCGCGACGCGCCGGCTTCGTAGCTGTGGACCACGTCGATGTGGTCCTGCAGGTTCTGGCCCACGCCCGGCGCATCGTGAACCACCGGGATGCCATGACGCTGCAGCACGGCGGCGGGACCGACGCCCGACAGCATCAACACCTGCGGCGACTGCAACGCGCCCGCGGACAGCAACACCTCGCGTCGCGCCGACAGCCGCCGGATTGCCCCGTTCGCATCGCGGTATTCGACGCCCACCGCACGCCTGTCCTCGATCAGGATGCGCGTGGTTCGGGCCTTTGTGACGACCCGCAGATTGGGTCGCCCGAGGTTCGGCGTCAGGAAGCCCTTCGCGGCGCTGCAGCGCTCTCCGTTCTTCTGCGTGACCTGGGTCAGACCCACGCCCAGCAGATGATCCCCATTGAAATCCGGATTGGGCGCATGCCCCGCCTGGACAGCCGCCTCGACGAAGGCCCTCGAATAGAAGCTCGGCTCCATCACGTCCGCCACGTTCAGCGGACCGTCCGCACCGTGGTACTCGGAAGCGCCCCAGAACTCGTTGTTCTCGGACTTCCTGAAGTACGGGAGCACGTCTGCGTAGCTCCAGCCGGCGTTGCCTGCCGCGGCCCAGCGGTCGTAGTCGCTGCGGTCGCCACGGATGTACATCATCCCGTTGATCGAGCTCGAGCCGCCCAGTGCCTTGCCGCGTGGCTGGTAGCCGATGCGTCCGTTCAATCCCTTGTTCGGAAGCGTCTTGAAGGCCCAATTGAAGATCGGGTACGGCATGACGATCGGCAGCCCCGACGGGCACTGGATGAGAGCGCTGTTGTCCGCCGCTCCGGCCTCGAGCAGGCACACGGTCACATTCGGGTCTTCGCTGAGTCGGGCCGCGAGCACGCAGCCGGCGGAGCCACCTCCAATGACGATGTAGTCCGCCTCTTGGGGATCGATCTGTACTGGATTGGAAGTCATTTCGGGTCTCTTCTTCATGACGTGTAGACGATGTGCACGTCGCCGATGCGGCCGTTGAACCTGAATGGCGCGCGGTCGTAGTAGTCCAGCGACACCGGCGAGCCGAGGCTGACGCCAACGTCGAGCGCCTCGCTGGCCGTGAAGCACAGGGGCGCCGTGAAGGGCGCTGTGGCGCGGGCGACTTCGGCCCCGTCGACCCGCATGACGAACGTGGCGGGCGAACCGGGCGCGGCGCCGGCCAGGACGGTCTGCAGCTCGAAGCGATGCGCGCCCGCCTCGATGCGGGCGGCGCTGCGAAGCTTGGTACGCATCACGCTGAGGCAGTTGTATTCATAGTGCAGATGCCCGTCGTCCATGTAGAACGCGAGCCCGCCGGCCACGCCGCCGAGCGAATACAGCACGCCCTCGGCCATCTCCGGCAACGCCACCTCGACGGTGACGGTATTGCTGCGTCCGCGCAGGTTGGGTGCGCAGAATTCAGGCAGCCGCGTGACGGCAGAGTTGAAGTGCCATTCGGTCTGCGCGGTGCCGATGCGCGCCGACGGGTTCAGCAGCGGGCCGAGCCCTGCGCCGATCGGGTACACGTGGTTGGCGCGCGCCTCTTCGTCGAACTTGCGCTTCAACTCCGCCAGCTTGTCGGGATGCTGCGCCGCCAGGTCGCTCGCCTGCGAATAGTCGCTGCCGAGCCGGTAGAGCGCCCAGACATCCTCATCCGGGTTCCAGTTCGCATAGGCGGCTGACGTGGCCGAAAGCCACGGCAGGCGCGGGCCGAAGACCGATGCCATCCAGCCATCGGCATAGATGCCGCGGCTGCCGAAGATCTCGAAGTACTGCTGCGCCTTTTGCGTCGGCGCCGAGGGCTGTGAAAAGGTGTAGGCCAGGCTGATGCCGTCCATCGGGTCCTGTGCGATACCGTTGACCACGGCTGGCGGCGCAATGCCGATCAGCTCGTAGATCGTCGGCGCAATGTCGTTCACGTGGTGGAACTGGCCACGCACCCTGGCGTCGGCCGCGATGCCCTTCGGCCACGACACGGCCATCGGCACGCGGGTGCCGCCGAAGTAGCCCGCCACCAGCTTCGTGCCCTGGAAGGGGCTCTCCCCTGCCCAGGCCCAGCCGGCGTGGTACATGTTCGAGATCTTCGGACCACCCAACGCCGGCAAGCCGCCGTACTCCTCTTCGAGGATCTTCATCTGCTGCGCGAACGGGATCGGCACGCCGCTGATCGACAGGATCTCGTTGATGGTGCCGCCCGCCCCTTCGGCCGAGGCGCCGTTGTCCGAGAGCACGTAGAAGATCAGCGTGTTGTCGCGCAGCCCCAGGCGCTCGAGTTCGTCGATCACCTTGCCGGCCTGCACGTCGGCATGCTCGAGGAAGCCGGCGAAGACCTCCATCAGGCGCGCCTGGTATTTGCGTTCCTCGAGGGGCAGGCTTTCCCATGCGGCCAGCGTGTCCGGGCGGGGTGTCAACTGGCTGTCGGCCGGAATCCAGCCCATGGCCACCTGGCGCTTGAAGGCCTGCTCGCGATACGCGTCCCAGCCTGCGTCGAACTGGCCCTTGTACTTGTCCGACCAGTCGCTGAAGACCTGGTGCGGACCATGCACCGCCCCCGGTGCCCAGTACATGAAGAACGGCTTGTCGGGCGTCAGCGCATGCTGCTCGCGCAGCCAGTTCGTGGCCTGCGCGGCGAGGTCTTCGCTGAGGTGGTACGCCGGATCGTTCGGCGGCTCGATCGGCGTGGTGTTCCGGTACAGGCTCGGCTGGTACTGCGAGGTCTCGGCGGCGATGAATCCGTAGAAGTGGTCGAAGCCGCAGCCCGTGGGCCAACGGTCGAAGGGGCCTGCCGCGGACGTTTGAAGTGCCGGCGTGTTGTGCCACTTGCCGAATGCCGCCGTGCTGTAGCCGTAGTGCTTGAGCACCTCGGGAATCGTTGCCGAACTCTTCGGGATCTCGCCCGTATAGCCGTCGAAATCGCTGGCGAACTCGGTGATCGTGCCCGATTCGACACGATGATGGTTGCGCCCGGTCATCAGCGATGCACGCGTGGCCGAGCAGATGGCCGTGGTGTGGAAGGCGTTGTAGCGCAGCCCGGTATCGGCGATGCGGCTGAGCGTGGGCGTGTGGATCGCGCCACCGACCGTGTCGGCGTGCGCGAACCCGACGTCGTCGAGCATGATGATCACGACGTTTGGCGCATCGGCGCGCAGTGGCGATGACCTGGTGCGCCACTGGTGGGTCGACTGCGCGAGCGTGCGGCCGGCCACGCTGGCCGTCGGGGTGCCTGCAAGCGGAAGGTGTTGCGGCAGGGCCTTGTCAGGCGACGTCACCGCGGGAATTTCGTGCGCCTTGTCCGCTTTGTCGCGGGAATCTTGAGTCATCCGAGGTCTCCGGTTCTTGTACTGCGATGCTGGAGGCCCAGTCTAGAAATGGCAGCCGCGCAACGCCGGTCTTTGAAGTCAAATCGATGGTCCCGGCGGGCGTCGCGCCGATCCACACCAGCCGCGAGACCCGGGCAAACGCGATTGCCAAAAAATGCGCCGACGACGACCATCGAGGCATGAACGTTTCCGTGCGCGAGCCAGGCCGGCCACTGCAGGAGCCGACGACGATCGGTGGCTACGTGCTGGCGATTTCAAAGGCGCTTCAGTCCAGCGGTGTCGACAGCGCTCGCGTGCTGGAGGCGGTCGGCATTCCGTTGACGATGACCAACGATCCGATGAGGCGGCTGCCGGTCAGCACGCTCACCCGACTCTTCCGCGCCTGCACCGATGTCACCGGCAATCCGTACTTCGGCCTGACGGTTGCGCGCTTCTTGCACATCTCCAACCTGCATGCGCTGGGCTACGCGCTCGCGGCCAGTGCCAACCTGATGGAGTTCTGCCAGCGGCTCGAGCGCTACTTCAGGCTCGCCTCACAGACCGCCGAGATCAAGGTGGTCGAGTCGCGGGACGAGGTCGAGCTTCGGATCAGGTTGCTGGTCGACTTGTCCGCGGAAACCGAGGACGCTTTCCTTGGTTTCGTCGTGCTCGCGATGCGTCAGCTCTACAAGCCCGAGTTCAACCCGCTGCGCGTGGCCCTGTCGCATCCTCAGCCGCGAGACGGCGCCGCACCGTACGAGGCGTTGTTCCGCGCACCAATCAGCTTCGGACAGAAGTGGGGACCTTCGCTTGTGCTACCCCGGGCTGATCTGCACAACCCCCTGGTTGGCGCCTGCGCCGAGCTGGCGCAACTCAACGACAACCTGGCCAATACCTATCTCGCGCGGCTCGAGAAAGACGATGTCGTGACGCGCGTGCGGCAGAAGATCATCGAGTTCCTGCCCAACGGCAGTTGCACGCGCGACAAGGTGGCCAGCGCCCTGGCGCTGAGCCCAACGACCCTGCAGTTCAAGCTGTCGGAGCGCAACACCAGCTTCCACGACCTGCTGGACGCGACGCGCAAGGAGCTTGCCTCCGGCTACGTCCAGCAGTCGGCGCTATCGATCACCGAGATCACCTTCCTGCTGGGCTTCAGCGACACGAGCAACTTCACGCGCGCGTTCAAGCGCTGGCAGGGCGTCTCACCCAGTTCGTTCCGCGAGGGCGAGAAGTCGGTCAGCGCCTGAGGGTCCGGCAGCGGCTGCACGCTCAAAGTGCCTGTCGTTCAACAGGAAGTGCGAGAGGGCCGGGATGAGCACCAGGGCGCCGACCATGTTCCAGACGAACATGAAGGTCAGCAGGATGCCCATGTCGGCCTGGAACTTGATGGGCGAGAAGGCCCAGGTGATGACGCCCGCGGCGAGCGTGACGCCAACGAGCGCGACGACACGGCCGGTGAACATCACCGCATCGCCGTAGGCGCGGGCCAAGGTCAGGCCCCGGCGCTGGCCTGCGAGTTGCACCGACAGCAGGTACAACGCGTAGTCCACGCCGATGCCCACGCC
>NZ_JBFTNY010000037.1:0-43756 GCF_056397705.1 Variovorax sp. 05L425
ACTTGACGCCGGGCGCGCCTTGCCTGTCCATCACGCCGACCACCAGCGTCTGCTGGAACTGGTGGTCTTCAGCGCGCATGTGCCCGCTCTGGCCCGCGAGCGTGACATGGGCCTTTTCAAGCGCACGGGCGACCGCCACGGTGTCGGTGCTGCCGGCACGCTCGATCGCCTGGGCCAGCGCCTCGATCATCAACTGCATGCGCATGTGCACGTAGTCCTCGGAAGGCTTGGGAAAACGCGCGCGGAAGGACTTGTAGAAGGCCTCGGACTGCGGTGTCTGCACGTTCGGCAGCCAGTCGGCCACCGCGACGACGCGGCCGATGCCGGCGTCGCCAATCGCCGCCGGCGCCCCCAGCGCATTGCCGTAGAAGGTGTAGAAGGTGCCGTTGAAGCCCGCCTCGCGCGCCGCCTTCACGAGCAGCGTGAGGTCGTTTCCCCAGTTGCCCGTGATCACGGCCTGCGCCCCACTGGCGAGGATCTTGCTCGCATACGGGGCGAAATCCTTGACTTTGCCCATCGGATGCAGCTCGTCGCCAACGATCTGCACGTCGGGCCGCAGTTCGGCAAGCTGTCGTCGTGATTCGCGCAGCACCGCCTGGCCGAAGCTGTAATCCTGGCCGATCAGGTAGACGCGCTGGAGCGCCTTGTCGTCCTTGAGCACCTGCATCAGCGCGGTCACGCGCATGTCGGCATGCGCGTCGAAGCGGAAGTGCCAGAAGCTGCAGCGCTCGTTGGTGAGGATGGGGTCGACGGCCGAGTAGTTGAGGAAGAGGACACGCTTCGACGGATCGCGCTCGTTGTTCTTCTCGATCGCGTCGATCAGCGCCGCGGCAGTCGCCGAAGAGTTGCCCTGCATCACGATGCGCGCGCCGTCGTCCATCGCGGCGCGCAGCGCGGACAGCGCTTCTTCGTTCTGTCCCTTGCTGTCGTAGCGATCCAGTTGCAGGAGGCGCGCGCCGCCGGGCAGCCTCACCCCGCCACGCGCATTGACGCGCTCGACCGCCCACAGCAGGTTGCGGAACACCGCTTCACCCGTATTGGCGAAAGGGCCGCTCATGCTCTCGATCAGCGCAAGGCGGATTGGCGTCTGCGTCTTCGCCTGCAGCGGCGAAAGCACGCCGGCACCTAGCGCCAGAGCCGCGAATTTCAAGGCCCGGCGTCGCCAAATAAAGCTGGAAATCATCGTCTTGAAACTCCCTTCGCGATGCCTAGATGAGGTGGCATGCGGCACTCGTCTTGTTGAAACGCCGCGCAGTGTACGGGACACACATTCTTGTCCTCATCGTTTCGCTCAGGAGTCTTCATCATGTTTTTTGCACCCGCCATCCGGACCGCCCGCTTTGTTCCGCGTTCGTACGATCGCAGCCTGGAGCGCTTCGTCAACGAAGCCTTCTCCGGCGCACAACGCTCGCTCAATGTCGAACAGGACGAAAAGACCTGGACCTTGACCCTCGATGTCCCAGGCCTGTCGCGCGACGACCTGACGATCGGCATCGAAGGTGCCGTGGTTCGAATCGAGAGCAAAGCCGAAGCCAAGCGTCAGATCAAGGCCGCCTACGAGTTGCCGCAGGAGATCGACGTTGCCGCGAGCGAAGCCAAGCTCGAAAACGGCGTGCTCACCCTCAAGCTGGGCAAGCTGGTTCCGGTCAGCAACGTGGCGCAACTCGCCATCAACTGATCGACCGAATCGGCTTCGGGAACGCTTCACGGCTCCCCCGGCGACTTTCCGGTTGCCGGGGACCGAAGCAGGCAAAGTGGGGTGAATAGACGGGTCGGTAACTTTTGGTTGCCGACCTAACGTATTTCTGACCCACAATCGGTGCGCAATACGTCACGTTCTGTGACGTATTTTTCAAGGCCTTTGTATCAATTCGCGCTTTTAGGGCGTGCGGTTTGCCCAGGCGGCCCGCCCGAAGGCGCTCACACAAGCACCATGAAAACGCACTTGAAGCTTGCAGACGTCGATGAACGATCGGACACCCTCCTGGTGTTCCTCCCGGGCGCATTTCTGAAGCCGGAGGAATTCGAGCGCGAGGGCTTTGTCAGCGCCGTGCAGGAACGCGATCTCGCGGCGGATTCCTTGCTGGTGGACGCCGATGTGTCGTATTACTACGACCAGACTTTCATCGAGCGGCTACAACAAGACGTGATCGAGCCTCAGCGTGCGGTCGGATACCGGAAGATCTGGCTGGTCGGCATTTCGATCGGCGGCTTCGGCGCCTTGATTCATGAACTGGCCAAACCGGGCACGGTCGACGGGATCGTGGCCTTGGCGCCCTATCTCGGTCGGCGCCCGATCGGCGCGGAAATCCACAAGGCCGGTGGCTTGCGCGCATGGAAGGCCCCCGAGGGCCCGCCGCCCGACCAGGAGGTCGACCGCAAGCTGTGGCCCTGGCTCCAGCAGTACGCGTCGCCGGCGCGCCCTGAGACGCTCCCCCCGCTGTACCTGGGATTCGGCCTCGGCGACCGATTCGCGGCCAACCACCAGCTGCTGGCCGATGCGCTTCCGTCCGGTCATGTCTTCACCACCGAAGGCGGTCACGACTGGCCGCAATGGTCCCAGCTCTGGCGCAAGATGCTCGACGTGCTGCCGCTGCCGCAGCAATCCAGGAAGGCGCCTAGGCGGGTTCCGACGCGGCATTCAGCGACGCCAGCGGCCATCGCGGCTTGACGTCGAAGGCATAGCGCTCGGTCGGGCTCTGGATGCCCGCCTGGAGGCGCATCGCGGCGGCCATCGCGATCATGGCGCCGTTGTCGGTGCACAAGTGCAATTCGGGATAGTGCACGCGCACCCCGCGCTTGGCGCATGCGGCATTGAGTTGCTCGCGCAGCGACCGGTTGGCGCCGACACCCCCTGCCACCACCAGACGATCCAGCCCCGTCTGCTCGATCGCTGCCAGCGACTTTTTCAACAGCACCTCGACGATCGCGGCCTGGGTCGACGCCGCGAGGTCGGCCTTTCGTGATTCGATCTCATCGCCGAGCTTGCGGGCCTGAGTGAGCACCGCTGTCTTCAGCCCCGCAAAGGAAAAATCCAGGTCGCCGCTGTGCAACAAAGGGCGCGGGAGCTTGAAAGCCGCGGCATCGCCCTGCTCGGCCAGCTTGGCGAGCCACGGGCCGCCCGGATAGGGCAATCCCATCAACTTGGCGCTTTTGTCGAAGGCCTCGCCGGCCGCGTCGTCGATCGTTTCGCCCAGAAGCTCATACCTCCCTACACCGTCGACGCGCATCAGTTGCGTGTGGCCGCCGGACACGAGCAGCGCGACGAAGGGGAATTCCGGCGGATCGGCGCTGAGGAAGGGCGACAGCAGATGCCCTTCAAGGTGGTGCACGCCCAGCACCGGCTTGTCCAGCGCCGCGCCGAGCGCGCAGGCCACTCCTGCGCCGACCAGCAAGGCCCCCGCCAGGCCAGGCCCTCGGGTATAGGCGACGACGTCCACATCCGCCAACCGTTGGCCGGCCTGCTCGAAGACGGTCTCCGCGAGGGGGAGCACGCGCCGGATGTGATCGCGGCTCGCCAGTTCCGGAACGACGCCGCCGTAGGCCTGGTGCATCGCGATCTGGCTGTGCAGCGCGTGCGCTGCGAGACGCGGCAGCCCGCTCGCGCCGCTCTCGACCAACGCCACGCCGGTTTCGTCGCAGGACGATTCGATACCCAATACAAACATGCTGCGAGTGTAGGTGCCGCCCGTTTTCGGGGCACGGATGTTGCTGCAAGCCCTTCGATGAAATCCGGCCTGAGTTTCCTGGTTGCCGCCCTGCGTTGCGAAATCGACGGGCTGGAACAACTGACCCGCACCGGCGAACTGGTCGGAAGCATCGGACGACTGGTGCATGCCTTGCAGCGCGAACGCGGTATCTCGAACGTGTGGCTGGCCTCGCGAGGTCAACGCTTCGCCGCACAGCGGAGCAAGCAGATCGTCGAATGCCTGCAATTGGAGACGGCGGTGCGCCAAAGCTTCGGACACCTGGAAGCAGACATCGCCCGGATCGGCAATGGCGCTCGCCTTTTCAGCCGGATTGCCTGGGTGCTCCCCGGGCTGGATGCGCTCCCCGAACTGCGCCGCCGAATCGGCGCGCTGGAGTTGGACGCTGCCGAGTCGACAGCCGCTTTCGTCAAGCTCATCGCCGGACTGCTCGCGGTGGTGTTCGAGGCGGCCGATGGCGCGACCGATCCGGAGGTCTCGCGCGTGCTCGTGGCGCTCTTCAATTTCATGCAGGGCAAGGAATTCGCCGGCCAGGAGCGCGCCTGCGGCGCCGCAGCATTTGCTTCGGGGTGCAACGACAGCACGCGACAGCAACAGTGGCTGCACCTGATCGATTCGCAGGAGCGCTGCTTCCAGGTCTTCGTCGAGTTTTCCGCCGAGAGCCTGGCCTGCCTTTGGCGCGCAAGCCAGTCGCCAGAGCAGATTGCGGAACAGGAGCGCTTGCGCCGCATTGCGTGTGCCGCGCCGGCGGGCGTGGCGCTCGATCCCGAACTGAGCCAGACCTGGTTCGACTGCAGCACCCGGCGCATCGACGCGATGCAGGGGGTCGAGGAGCAACTCGCCGCCGAGTTGCAACGAATCTGCGCGCACAAGACGGCGCAGGCGCGATCCGAATTGCAGGCGCATGAAGCACTGCTGTTGAAAATGGCCGACGACACCGATTCGCCCGCAGCCTTTTTCGACGAGCCGACGCCAGACTCAACGACCCACTCACAGCCGCCCGGCGGCGCGGCGCTCTATGGTCGCCAACTCGAACGTTCGATCCTCGACATGGTTCAAGAGCAGTCGCGCCGCCTGCAGGCGATGGGCGACGAACTGGAGACCGTGCGCGCAGCGCTCAATGAGCGCAAGCTCGTCGAGCGCGCCAAGGGCCTCCTGATGGCACATCGCGGCATCAGCGAGCAGGAAGCGCACAAGATGCTGCGGCAGACCGCCATGAACCAGGGCCGGCGTCTGGTCGAGGTGGCCGAATCGGTGCTGTCGATGGCCGAGTACCTGCCCCGCGACGCGGCCTCGTGAGCGGCGCCTGATCTGGAATGGTGCAACGCACAATGATCGTGCCGCACCCGGTCGAAATGTCCTATCGGCGTCAATCCAAAGCCAGGCCTGATTCTGAAGCTATGTTTTTCATAGCAGTTCAACGTCCGTCAACGCTGGCACGTCGCTTGCATTCCTGCTGGCCATAGACCAACGAAGGTCTTCAGGCAGGCAGCATCCAACGGCGGATACGGCCCACCGAACCGGACAAAGGCGTCCCCACCCGCAAGGGCTCGTTTTCGAGCAGCCCTTGCGCGGTGAGGACGCCTTTTTTTTTTTTTTGCGCTTGTCTTTCTTGTCTTTCCTTTCGGAGTTCGCCCCATGACCGATTCGCTCACACCCAAACTGAGTCGCCGACGCGTGTTGCAGGCCGCTGCTGCCGGCGTGGTGGGGCTGGACCCCGCGTTGCGCACGGCGGTCTGGGCCCAGGGTTCCGACAAGCCCGAGAAGGAGGAAGTGAAGATCGGCTTCATTCCCCTCACCGATTGCGCCAGCGTCGTCATGGCCTCGGTACTGGGCACCGACAAGAAGTACGGCGTGAAGATCGTGCCCAGCAAGGAAGCCAGCTGGGCCGGCGTGCGCGACAAGCTCGTGAACGGCGAGCTCGACTTTGCCCACGTGCTCTACGGCCTCGTCTACGGCGTGCATCTGGGCATTGGCGGCCCGAAGAAGGACATGGCCGTCCTGATGACGCTCAACAACAACGGCCAGGCCATCACACTGTCGAAGAAGCTGGCCGACAAGGGTGCCGTCGACGGCGCCTCGCTGGCCAAGGTGATGGCCGCCGACAAGGGCGAATACACCTTCGCGCAGACCTTCCCCACCGGCACGCACGCGATGTGGCTGTACTACTGGATGGCGGCCAACGGCATCAATCCGCTGAAGGACGCCAAGGTCATCACCGTGCCGCCGCCCCAGATGGTCGCGAACATGCGTGTCGGCAACATGGACGGCTATTGCGTCGGCGAGCCGTGGGGCCAGCGCGCGATCATGGACGGCATCGGCATCACGGCCGTGACCACGCAGGACATCTGGAAGGACCACCCGGAAAAAGTGCTCGGCACGACGGGCGACTTCGTCAAGAAGTACCCCAACACCGCGCGCGCCGTGACGGCGGCCATCCTGGAGGCCGGCAAGTGGATCGACACCGGCCTGCAGAACAAGAACAAGATGGCCGAGACCATCGCGGACAAGAGCTACGTCAACACCAGCGTCGACGCCATCAACCAACGCATCCTGGGCCGCTACACCAACGGGCTCGGCAAGAGTTGGGACGATCCGAACTACATGAAGTTCTTCAACGATGGCTCGGTGAACTTTCCGTATCTGTCGGATGGCATGTGGTTCCTCACACAACACAAGCGCTGGGGCCTCCTGAAGGAGCATCCCGACTATCTGCAGGTCGCGACGCAGATCAACCGCATCGACATCTACAAGCAAGCCGCGGCCGCCACGAACACGCCGCTTCCCAAGGACGCGATGCGCACCAGCAAGCTGATCGACGGCGTCGTGTGGGACGGCAAGAACCCCAGGCAGTACGCCGATTCGTTCAAGGTCCACGCCTGAGGAGGCCGTCATGGTGAGCGCTGTCTTTCATTCCCCTCTCGATGCCCGTTCCGCTGCGCCGGCCACTGCGAAGAGCTTTGTCGCGACCAAGCCCGTGGCCCTTGCCCGACAGGCCGAACCCGAGCCGCGCGCACCACGCGACTTCAGCGCGCTGTGGTTGCGCGTTCTGCCGCCGGTACTCGGCGTCGCGCTGCTGATCCTGATATGGGAACTGGTCGCGATGAAGAGCACCACCGGCTTTCCTTCGCCGCTCACAACCTGGCAGCAGGCAGTGACGGTGTTCAGCGATCCGTTCTACAGCAAGGGCCCCAACGACCAAGGCGTGGGCTGGAACGTGCTGTCGTCGCTGCAACGCGTCGCGCTCGGCTTCGGTCTCGCGGCGGCGGTGGGCATTCCTGCGGGCTTTGCGATTGGCCGCTTCGAATTCCTCTCGCGCATGTTCAATCCGCTGATCAGCCTGCTGCGCCCGGTCTCCCCGCTGGCTTGGCTGCCGATCGGTCTGCTGGTGTTCAAGGGTGCCAATCCGGCGGCGATCTGGACGATCTTCATCTGCTCGATCTGGCCGATGATCATCAACACCGCCGTGGGCGTGCAGCGCGTGCCGAGCGACTACATGAACGTCGCGAAGGTGCTGGACCTCAGCGAATGGAAGATCTTCACCAGGATCCTTTTCCCCGCCGTGCTGCCCTACATGTTGACCGGCGTGCGGCTCGCCGTCGGCACTGCGTGGCTCGTGATCGTCGCGGCGGAGATGCTGACCGGCGGTGTCGGCATCGGCTTCTGGGTGTGGGACGAGTGGAACAACCTCAACGTCGCCAACATCATCATCGCGATCTTCGTCATCGGCATCGTCGGCCTCGTGCTCGAGTTCGCGCTCATCAAGATCGCCACCGCATTCACGTTCGAAGAGGTGAAGTCATGAATGATGACAAAAAGTACATCGAGATCCAGGGCGTCGAGCAGCGATTCAAGACGGCCAAGGGCAGCTTCCTCGCACTGCGCGACATCAACCTCAGCGTGGCCAAGGGCGAGTTCATCACGCTGATCGGGCACTCGGGCTGCGGCAAGTCGACGCTGCTGAACCTCATCGCCGGCCTCGCTGCGCCCACGCAAGGCGCCCTGGTCTGCGCCCACCGCGAGATCAAAGGTCCAGGACCTGAGCGTGCAGTGGTGTTCCAGAATCATTCGCTGCTGCCCTGGCTGAACTGCTACGAGAACGTATACCTCGCTGTCGAACGTGTGTTCGCGTCGACCGAAGGGAAGGCGCAACTCAAGGCACGCACCGAAGCGGCGCTCGCGTTGGTCGGTCTGAGTGCGGCCGCACAAAAGCGCCCCGGCGAGATCTCCGGCGGCATGAAGCAACGCGTGGGCATCGCCCGCGCGCTGTCGATGGAACCCAAGGTGCTGCTGATGGACGAGCCCTTTGGCGCGCTCGATGCGCTGACGCGCGCCAAGCTGCAGGACGAGTTGCTCGCCATCGTGCAGAAGACGCACAGCACGGTCGTCATGGTCACGCACGATGTAGACGAAGCAGTGCTGCTGTCCGACCGCATCGTGATGCTGACCAACGGACCTGCCGCGACCGTCGGCGAAGTGCTGGCAGTCGACATCCCACGCCCGCGCAATCGCGTCGAACTGGCCGAAGACCCGGCTTACGTGCATGCGCGCAAGGCCGTCATCGACTTTCTCTACACGCGCCAGGCGCACGTGGAGAAGGTTGCCGCCTGAGTCGACACGGCGGCGAAGCACTCACGCCGGAGTCAGGACATGATGACCTGCAGGCTGTGTTCGTACGAGGCAGTGAGTTGGTCGAAGGTGTCGACCAGCGCATCGCTGGAACGCACCAGCGCGGCGCGCCCTTCGGCGCTCTCGACGTCGCGCACGCCGCGCACCAGTTGCAGCCACTCGTCCCGCGCGGCCGCCAAAGCGGTCCGGATCTCGGGTGAACTCAAGGGCGCGCGCTCGAGTTCCAGCAATGCGGACTCGAACGCATCCATCGTCGGCGCCAGGCGATCGCGCGTGGCCTCTTGCGACAAGGTCGACGCCAGCAACGCGTCCTTTGCGAGCCGTTGCGCGCGCATGCGTTGGCGCCCGCAGATGTTGACGATGCGCAGCGCGCGTCGCGCGCCGGAGGCCTCCAGTGCACCTGTCAGGGCCTCGGCGGCAGAGAGCAGTTCGCAGGCACGTTCATCGATATCCATCAACGCTCGCGGTGCGAGGCGCGCGGCGAGTGCCGCCTCCAGCCCTTTCCAGGCCAGGCGCACATCCGACAGGCTCCGCGCACCGGCCTCGCCCAGTTCGAGTGCGGCCAGATGATCCAGGTTGTCCTGCACCCGCTCGGCAGATTGCGTGCGCAAGACACGCGCGCGCCGCGCGTCGATGCCCGCCAGCGCCTGCGCCGCCACGCGGACCAGCCGCTGCGACAGCATGCGCAACTGCCCGGCGCGATTGATCGCATCGGCCCATCGCGAAGCTTCGACCACGGATCGGGAGACTTCGCCGAGGCGCAGGTTGGCATGCATGGCCGCGCCGCGCAGCAGACCGAAGGCCTCGTCCTCATCGATGCCGCGTGCGGACATCAAGAGGCCCTTGGCGCGATCGATCCACTTGCGTTCGTCCAGGCGCGTGCGCAGTGCATCCAGTTCGGTGCGCAGTCCTCTCTCCCGCTGCCAGCGCGCGTGCGCGCGGCCCAGCAACGCGTCGAAGGACTGCGCAGTCAGCGCCTCGATCGACTCCCATGCGTGCACGCCGAGCGCCGCGAGTTTCTCGTGCGACTGGCGATCCAGCGGTGCGGAGACGAGGCTCAGCGGACACGGCGGCGTGCCCGACCAGGCTTGCAGCACATCGAAAAGATCCTGCGCCGCCACTTTCACGCAGATCACGATCTCCCGAGGCGCGAGCAACTGGGCCTGCGACGCCATCGTGAGGAACGTCGCACGTGCAACGGCCGAAGCATCGATGCCAGCCAGTGCGCGCTGCAGCACCTCGGGCAGTGCAAGGTCGGTGGCTTCGTGGGGCAGGACGACAAGAAGAGGGTTCACGGCGAGCTTCAAACAGCAACCGGAAGCATAGGCCAGCTGCGCCGTCGCGCGGTGGCACAGCTCTTGCGTGACATGGCTCGCGGTGTAACGAAGCACCGCTTTGGTGAAGCGGCAGACACCTGCACGCCGCCCGGTCTTGCAACCGCCGAGCACACCCCTCACGCCGTCAGCGTTCGCTGCCGGCACACCGCCCCAACCCCGTCCGACGACACGGCCCGCCAACGGCCGCGCCGCGGCATTTCGCATTGAAAGCCATGTCCAGCTTCAAGACCTTCCTTCGCTCAGGCCACGGCCCGACGTTGTTCGCGGCCTTTCTGTACTTCGCCTTCTCGTGCTGCATCTGGGTGCTCAACGGTGCGATGGCACCGTTCATCGGCGAAAGCTTCAACCTCTCGCCGGCGCAGAAGGGCCTGATGCTGTCGGTGCCGATCATTGCCGGTGCGCTGATGCGCTTCCCGCTGGGCATCCTGTCGCAATACATCGGCCGCAAGCGTGCGACGTTGGTCGAGATGGGGCTCATTGCCGTCGCGATGCTGTTCGGCTTCTTCATGGTGCACAGCTTCAACGATCTGCTCGCGATGGGGGTGCTCCTGGGCATCGCGGGCGCGAGCTTCGGCGTCGCGCTCTCGCTGGGGTCGGGCTGGTTCCCGCCGCAGCACAAGGGCCTCGCCATGGGACTGGTGGGTGCGGGCAACGTCGGTACCGCGGTGTCGGTGCTGGTGGCTCCGCCACTCGCCCAATGGCTGGGCTGGCAGAGCGTGTACGGTGTGGCAGCCATCGCGATCCTCGTGCCGATGATCGTGATGATCGTGTTCGCCAAGGAGCCGCCCGACATCGACAGCCATGCCAGCTTCCGCGAACACATCGCCTGCCTGTTCGAGAAGGACGGATGGGTGTTCAGCCTGATCTACGGCGTGACTTTCGGCGGCTTCATCGGCCTCACGACCTTCCTGCCCTCCTACTACTACGACCAGTTCGGCGTGAGCAAGGTGCAGGCCGGACAGTTGACCATGCTGGCCGCCTTCATGGGTGCCGCCGTACGCGTGATCGGCGGCTGGATCTCCGACCGCTGGGGCGGCGTCAACACGCTGACATTGGTCCTGCTCGTGGTGGCGATCGGCCTGGTGCTGGTCGGCGCGTCGTCGGCATCGTTGACGCTCACCACGCTCCTGCTGATCACCTGCTTCGCCGCACTGGGTGCTGGCAATGGCGCACTCTTCCAACTCGTGCCGCTCCGCTGGCCGGCAAGCACCGCGGTGGCCGGCTCGATGATCGGCGAGATCGGCGCGCTCGGCGGTGGCCTGGTACCCAACGCGATGGGCTTGTCGAAGCAATATCTCGGCAGCTATGCCTGGGGCTTCGTCTTCTTCGCCGCACTGTCGCTCGTCATGCTCGGCGTCATGCGCGTGATGCAAATCCGCTGGACCCGCACCTGGGCCGAAAAAGGCGGCCGCGCCCGCGATGCCGCACAGCCGCCGGTCACACCTCGCCGCCCCAGCACCACCAAAGCCCCCAAGGCCCGCAACGCATGACCCCGCACAACCCAATTCCAGAAATACCGCGGAACCGGCTCCGCCGGCCCGCCGGTATTGCCCCCGGTAGGGGGTGGGCGGCTACACGCAGTGAGCCAACCTGGGGGCGAGCAACATCAAGTCCGTGGCAAGAAGAGCAGCCACACCACCAACAACACATTGAGCAGCAGCGAAACACCCAGCGCGATCTTGTAGAGCGCAGCCGGGTCGCGGCGAACCAGCGGCGTGACGCTCGGCGCACTGACGGGACGAGATGCGCCCCGCTCGAGCGCGAGCAGCAACTCCTCGGCCGTCTCGAAACGCTGCCGCGGATCGCGCGCGACAGCCTTGCGCACCAGATGGTCGAGCCACATCGGCACATCCGGCCGGATACGCGACAGCGCGGCCGGGTCGCGCCGGTAGCGCGCAGCCTGATAGGGCTCGATCTCGCCATAGGGCAAGCGCCCGGCAAGCCACTGGTAGAGCGTGACGCCCAACGCGAACAGATCGCTTGCCGCGTCGGCACCCTCGTCTTCCCACTGCTCGGGATTGATATAGCTGGGCGTGCCGGCATGCAGTTCGCGCTGCGCCGCGCTCTCGCGCCCGGACAGCGCAACACCCAGGTCGAGGATGCGCCAGCGCCCATCGTCGCCAAGGTGCAGGTTGCCCGGCTTGATGTCGCGATGCACCACGCCGTGGCGGTGCAGCCGACCCAGCGCGCGGGTCACTTCGATGGCCGCGGCCACGACCTCTGCCACAGCGCCGCGCCGGCCGTCCTTCTGCATCTGCTCGAGCGTGCGGCCGCCATGCCAATCGAACACGGTATAGAGCGCGCTGGCATCCTCCGCACGCTCGTGAACGCGCACGAAGCCGCTGTCGGCGCGAGCGTTGACGCGAAGTCCCAGCCAGGCTTCGTGTGCCAGCATCGCGCGCTCCTGTGGATCGCCGGCCCGCGACGGATGCAAGGTCTTGAGGGTGACCAGGGCTCGGGTCTCCGGTCGACGCGCCTGATAGAGCACATGCACGCCGGTATCGGCCACTCGCGCGGTAATCACGTAACCGTCGAGCACGTCACCCACCTTCAGCAGCGGCGGCGGAGCCAGCCGACGCACGTCGCCCATTTCATCGTCCAGTTGACGGGCATCCAGCCCGATGACGCGAATCACCAGCGCAGTGGCGTTGTCGCGCGACCCTGCCGCCAGCGCGGCCTGAACCAGCGCGTGGCTGGCCTCTCCCGCATTGCCCTGCAGCGCGAGGGCCGCCAGATGCTGCGCCTTGAGCACACCGTGCACGCCGTCGGAGCTGAGCACGAAGCAGTCGCCGACGCGCACATCGCCCTGCACGTAGTCGACGCGCACCTGGTCGTCGAGACCGATCGCGCGCGTCAGCCGGCTGCGCAGGTCGGGGTGCTCGAAGGCATGGTCCTGCGTCAGCGGCATGGGCTCGCCGTCCTGGCGCACTCGCCAGGCGCGGGTGTCGCCGACGTGCGCGAGCGTGTAGCTCTGTCCATGCAGCACCAGCGCGGTCAACGTGGTGAGCGCGGTGCCGCCACCCTGGCGGCGGCGGTTGTGATCGGCAAGCCATGCGTTCTGCGCTCCGATCAGCCGGTCCAGCGCCGCCGTCGGCTCCCAGGTGTCGGGCGTGGCGAAGTAGTCACCCAGCAGTCCCATCACGGTGGTCTGCGCGGCCTCGAGTCCGCGTCCACCGGTGGACACACCGTCGGCAATGGCCGCAATCAGCCCGCGTGCTTCCTCGCCTTGCGGCGCATGCACCGCGCCGGCGAAGTCCTCGTTGACCTCGCGCGGCCCGCGCTGGCTGCTGTAGCCAATGTCCACTTCAAAGCTCATGGCGCGATTCTCCACGCGCGCCCTGGGTCCCTCGCTTGATTGAATCCACGAAAGGTCCCACCCCATGAAGAAAATGAAACTCGTGATGGTCGGCAACGGCATGGCCGGCGTGCGCACGATCGAGGAACTGCTCAAGATCGAGCCCGACCTCTACGACATCACCGTATTCGGCGCGGAGCCGCATCCGAACTACAACCGCATCCTGCTGTCGCCGGTGCTCGCGGGTGAGCAAACAGTCGACGAGATCGTTCTCAACAGCTGGGAGTGGTACGCCGAGAACAACATCACCCTTCATGCCGGCAAGAAAGTCGCAGAAGTCGATCGCGTCAAGCGGATCGTTCGCGCCGAGGACGGCACCGAAGCGGCCTATGACCGCCTGCTGATGTGCACCGGCTCCAACCCCTTCATGCTGCCGGTCCCCGGCAAGGATCTGAAAGGCGTGATCGCCTATCGCGACATCGCCGACACCGACTACATGATCGAGACGGCTCGCACGCACAAGAACGCGGTCGTCATCGGCGGTGGACTGCTGGGTCTCGAAGCGGCCAATGGCCTCATGCTGCGCGGCATGAACGTCACCGTGGTGCACGTCATGCCGTGGCTCATGGAGCGGCAACTGGACGACGTGGCCGGCAAGCTGCTGCAGAAGTCGCTCGAAGACCGCGGCCTGAAGTTCCTCATCGGCGCGCAAACCCAGGAACTCGTGGGCAACGAACAAGGAAGGGTCTCCGCCATTCGCTTCAAGGACGGCACCGAGGTCGCCGCCGACCTGGTGGTCATGGCCGTCGGCATCCGTCCCAACACCGAGCTGGCCGAGAAGATGCGCCTGCACATCAACCGCGGCATTGTCGTCACCGACACCATGCAGACCGTGACCGATGCGCGCATCTACTCGGTCGGCGAATGCGCGGCGCATCGCGGCATCGCCTACGGGCTGGTTGCGCCGCTTTTCGAGCAGGCCAAGGTCGCGGCGAATCACCTGGCTCAATTCGGCATCGGCCGCTACATGGGCTCGCTGACCTCGACGAAGCTCAAGGTCACGGGCATCGACCTCTTCTCCGCCGGCGAATTCATGGGTGGCGAGGGCACCGAGGAGATCGTGATGAGCGATCCCTTCGGTGGCGTCTACAAGAAGCTGGTGATCAAGGACGACAAGCTGGTCGGCGCCTGCCTCTACGGCGACACGGTCGACGGAAGCTGGTACTTCAAGTTGCTGCGTGACGGCCGCAGCGTACACGACATCCGCGACAAGCTGATGTTCGGCGAATCCAACATCGGCGACACCGGCCACGAAGGCCACAGCAAGGCCGCGTCGATGCCGGACGATGCCGAGGTCTGCGGCTGCAATGGCGTCAGCAAGGGCACCATCTGCAAGGCGATCAAGGACAAGGGACTCTTCACGCTCGAAGAGGTCAAGAAGCACACCAAGGCCAGCGCATCGTGCGGCTCGTGCACCGGACTGGTCGAGCAGATCCTGATGTTCACGGCCGGCGGCGACTACTCCGCCACGCCCAAGAAGAAGGCCGTCTGCGCCTGCACCGACGTCAGCCACCAGGACGTGCGCGATGCGATCCGCAAGGAGCACTACCTCACGCACGACGAGGTGTATCGCAACCTCGGCTGGCGCACGCCCAACGGCTGCGCGACCTGCCGCCCGGCGATCAACTACTACCTGATCTCGACCTGGCCCAAGGAGGCGAAGGACGATCCGCAGAGCCGCTTCGTCAACGAGCGCAGCCATGCCAACATCCAGCGCGATGGCACCTATTCCGTGATCCCGCGCATGTGGGGAGGCCACACCACGCCCGATGAACTGCGCCGCATCGCCGACGCGGCCGACAAGTACAAGATTCCCACCGTCAAGGTCACGGGCGGCCAGCGCATCGACCTGCTCGGCGTGAAGAAGGAAGACCTGGAGAACGTCTGGAAGGACATCGGCATGCCGTCCGGCTTTGCCTACGCCAAGTCGCTGCGCACGGTGAAGACCTGCGTGGGCAGCGAGTGGTGCCGCTTCGGTACGCAGGACTCGACGCAGATGGGCAAGGACCTGGAGCGCGCGCTGTGGGCGATGTACGCACCGCACAAGGTGAAGCTCGCGGTGTCGGGCTGCCCGCGCAATTGCGCTGAATCGGGCATCAAGGACGTCGGGGTGATCGGCGTCGATTCGGGCTGGGAAATCTACGTGGGCGGCAACGGAGGCATCAAGACCGAGGTCGCGCAGTTCCTCGTGAAGGTGAAGACGTCCGAGGAAGTGATGGAGTACGCGGGCGCGTTCCTGCAGCTCTACCGCGAGGAAGGCTGGTACCTGGAGCGCACGGTGCACTACATCGGACGCGTCGGCCTCGACTACGTGAAGAAGAAGATCCTCGAGGACGCGGAGGGCCGCAAGACCCTGTGGGAGCGGCTCCAGTTCGCGCTGGACGGCGAACCCGATCCGTGGTTCGAGTCGAGCCAGGCATCCGTGGACGTGCGGCAGTTCAAGCCCGTGGCCGTCGTCGAGCCCACTGCCGCTGCCGCGCAGACGGCCTGAAGGAGAGGAAATCATGAGTGAATGGAAAGTGATCTGCCGCGTCGACGACATCCCCGTGCTCGGCGCGCGTCGCGTCAGCCGTGCCGAGGGCCTCGATGTCGCGGTGTTCCGCAATTCCGAGAACCAGGTCTTCGCATTGCTCGACCGCTGTCCGCACAAGGGCGGTCCGCTGAGCCAGGGCATCGTGTTCGGCACCAGCGTGGCCTGTCCCCTGCACAACTGGGCCATCGGTCTCGACGACGGCTGCGCGAAGTCGCCGGACGAAGGCTGCACGCCGCGCTTCGCGGTGAAAGTTGCCGACGGCGTGGTGCACCTCGATGCGGGCGAACTCGAATCGCACGCCACCGATCTCTCTCGTCCCGCGGCCGGTCCCAGGCGAACCGTCGAGGCCTGAGGAGCCACCATGAACGAAACACGCTCGACCTGCCCCTACTGTGGCGTGGGCTGCGGCGTGATCATCGAATCCGATGGCGCGCAGATCACCGGCGTGCGCGGCGACCCCGCGCATCCCGCAAACTTCGGCCGCCTGTGCACCAAGGGCTCGACACTGCACTTGACGGCCAGTGCCGCGGTCACCATGCAGACGCGTCTGCTGCGGCCGTTGCAGCGCGCCACGCGCGGCGGTGCGCCCGAACCCATCAGCTGGGATGGCGCGCTCGATGTGGCGGTGGAGAAGTTTGCGCAGGTGATCGGCGAAAGCGGCCCCGATGCGGTGGGCTTCTACGTGTCGGGACAGTTGCTGACGGAGGACTACTACGTCTTCAACAAGCTCGCCAAGGGCCTCATCGGCACCAACAACATCGACACCAACTCGCGCTTGTGCATGAGCAGCGCGGTCGCCGGCTACAAGAAGACGCTCGGCGCCGATGCACCGCCCGCGTGCTATGACGACCTGAAGCACGCCGAGTGCCTGTTCATCGTCGGCAGCAACACGGCCTGGGCGCATCCGATCTTGTTCCGGCGCATCGAAGACGCGAAGACGGCCAACCCGGCGATGAAGATCGTCGTGGCCGATCCCCGCCGCACCGACACGGTGGAGATAGCCGACCTGTTCCTGCCGATCCAGCCGGGCACCGACGTGATGCTCTTCAACGGCATGCTGCACCTGATGCTCTGGGAAGGCTGGACCGATGCGCGGTACATCGCCGATCACACCAGCGGCTTCGATGCGCTCAAGGCCACGGTACGCGACTGCACGCCCGATCGCGTGGCGCAAGTCTGCGGCATCTCCAAGGACGATCTGTTGCAGGCAGCCCGTCTTTTTGCGACCTCCGCCGCGACGCTGAGCCTCTATTGCCAGGGCCTGAACCAGTCCTCGTCCGGCACCGCGAAGAACGCTGCGCTGATCAACCTGCACCTGGCGACCGCGCAGATCGGCAAACCCGGCGCCGGGCCCTTCTCGCTCACCGGCCAGCCCAACGCCATGGGCGGGCGCGAAGTCGGCGGCTTGGCCAATCTGCTTTCCGCTCATCGCGACCTCGCCAATCCGCAGCATCGCGCCGAGGTGGCTGCGCTGTGGGGCGTCGACGACGTGCCGGATCGGCCGGGCAAGACCGCGGTCGAGATGTTCCAGGCCGCCGCCGACGGCGAAATCCGCGCGCTCTGGATCGCCTGCACCAACCCGGCGCAATCGATGCCCGACCAGGCGACCGTGCGCCGCGCGCTCGAGCGCTGCGAGTTCGTCGTGGTGCAGGAAGCGTTCGCGACGACTGCCACCTGCGACTTTGCCGACTTGCTGCTGCCGGCCACCACCTGGGGCGAGAAGGAAGGCACCGTCACCAACAGCGAGCGGCGCATATCCCGGGTGCGGCCGGCCGTGGCGGCGCCGGGCGAAGCACGCGACGACTGGCGCATCGGCGTGGCGTTCGCGCGCCGCCTCGAGGAACGCCTGGGGCGCACAGGCAGCACACTCTTTCCCTACGCCGACGCCGAATCGGTCTGGAACGAACACCGCGAGACCACCCGCGGCCGTGACCTCGACATCACCGGCATGAGCTACGCGATGCTCGAAGCCACGCCGCAGCAATGGCCTCTGCGCGAAGGCGAGACCGAGGGCAGCGCACGGCTCTATGAGGACGGCATCTTTCCGACGCCCGATGGCCGCGCCCGCTTCGTCGACACGCCCTACAAGCCGGTGACCGAGGCCCGCGAGGCGCGCTACCCCTTCTCGCTCAACACCGGCCGTCTGCGCGACCAG
Organism: Variovorax sp. 05L425; assembly: GCF_056397705.1. NCBI lineage: Bacteria > Pseudomonadati > Pseudomonadota > Betaproteobacteria > Burkholderiales > Comamonadaceae > Variovorax > Variovorax sp. 05L425. Next base: position 17,717 of record NZ_JBFTNY010000037.1, read on the forward strand.
TGGCACGGGATGAGCCGCACCGGCACGCTGGGCAGGCTCTTCGGCCACGTTGCGGAGCCGACCGTGCAGATGCATCCACAGGACATGGCCCGCCGCCAACTGGCCGAGGGCGATCTCGTGCACGTGACATCGCGCCGGGGCTCGATCGTGGTGCCCGTCGCGACCAGCGCCGAGGTGGGCCTGAGCCAGGCATTCATTGCAATGCACTGGGGCGGCGAATACCTGAGCGGCTCGTCCAGCAGCGGCACACGGCTTGCGGGCGTGAACGCGCTGACGACGGCGAGCTTCTGCCCCGACTCGAAGCAGCCGGAGCTCAAGCACGCGGCGGTCAAGATCCTCAAGGCCGAGTTGCCCTGGACACTGCTTGCCGCCGCATGGCTGCCGCAGGACGCGGCGCTGGTCGTCGCCGCCGAACTTCGCGGCCTGATGTCGTCTTTTCCGTTCGCGAGTTGCGTGCCCTTCGGCACCGGTGCCGCGCTCGACGGCGCGGGGCCCGACCGCACGGGCGTGCTGTTCCGCGCCGCGGCGTACGAGGCGCCGCCTGACGCTGTCCTTTCGCGCATGGAAGCGCTGCTCGCGCTCACCAGCGCCGACACCCTGCGCTATGCCGATGCAAAGCGCGGACAGCGCCGCGCGGTACGCCTGGCGCGCAACGGCGCGGACGCCTACCTCGAAGGATTCCTGCTCGGTGGCGACACCCGGGCGGAGGTCTGGATCAAGGCATTGCTGCAGGACCGGCTGCCGGCTCAAGCCTACGGCCGGCAACTGCTGCGGCCCGGCTCGGCACCGCCCGGCGGTGTGGCGGCTCGCGGCAAAGTCATCTGCAGTTGCTTCGGCATCACGCAAACCGCCATCGGAGAGCATCTTGCATCCTCCGCCGGCTCGGAGGTCGAGCGACTCGCCGGCCTGCGGGGCGCACTGAAATGCGGCACCAACTGCGGGTCTTGCATTCCCGAACTCAAACGCATGGTGCGCGCGGCCTCCGGGTCGGTGCTGGCGGCGGCGTCATGAGCCTCCACGCGGCGACAGCGATAAACCCACCTGCGCAACGGGGCATAAGCGCACCCCCATTGCGGCATAAGTCATGCGGGACAATCCGGCCACCTATGGGAATCAGCCAATACATCAAGGAAATCGGTCGCGGCGCGCGCGGTGCGAAGCCGCTCGACCGTGAGCAAGCCCGCGACCTCTTCGGCCAGGTGCTCGACGGCACGGTGACCGATCTGGAGGTGGGCGCCTTCTGCCTCGCGATGCGCATCAAGGGCGAGACGCCGGAAGAAATGGCGGGCTTCCTCGACGCGACGCATGCCCGCCTCGATCGCTTTCCGGCGACCGACCGGCCGCTGGTGGTGCTGCCCAGCTACAACGGCGCGCGTCGGCTACCGGTGCTCACGCCGCTGCTCGCCTTGCTGTTGGCGCGCGAAGGCCTGCCAGTCGTGGTGCATGGCGCGGCCACGGAATCGACGCGCGTCCTGGCTTCCAACGTGCTCGCAGCGCTGGATGTGCCCGCGCTGCGGGCCATCCGGCCCATCGGCAATGGCGAGGTCGTCTTCGCGCCCACAGAACTGCTGTCGCCCGGCCTCAAGCGACTCCTCGACGTGCGCCGTGTCGTCGGCCTGCGCAATCCCGGCCACAGCGTGGTCAAGCTGATGCAACCGAGCGTGGGCGAGTGCGTGGTGGTCGGCAGCTACACGCACCCTGAATACTCGCAATCCATGGCTGCGGCCTTCGAACTGATGGGCATGACCGCCCTGCTCTCACGCGGCCTGGAGGGCGAGAGCGCAGCCGACCCGCGCCGCACCGCGCAGGTCGACGGATTCGTGCACGGCCGGCACATCGCGTTGCAGGCGCAGCAGCCCGGCACGCAAACCGAGGTGCCTGGCCTGCCCACCGAAATCGACATCGCAACCACGACGGCCTACACGCGCCGCGTACTGGTCGGCGAAGCGCCGGTGCCGGACGCCATCGCGCAACAGGTGGCGCAGATCGTGCAATTGGCACAGCTGGCACAGGCGGCGCAAAAGACGCCAGAGACGGAGACCCCATGAGCACCCCTTCCCATCACGGCAGTTGCACCCTGGTCGGCGCAGGCCCCGGTGATCCTGAACTGCTCACCATCAAGGCGGTCAAGGCCATCCAGGCAGCGACAGTGCTGCTGGTCGACGACCTTGTCAACGAAGAGATCCTGGCCTATGCGCGACCTGGCGCACGCATCGTGCATGTCGGCAAGCGCGGCGGTTGCCGGAGCACGCCGCAAGCGTTCATCGAGCGGCTCATGATCACTGCCGTTCACGAAGGCGAGACCGTCGTACGCCTCAAGGGTGGCGACCCCTTCATCTTCGGACGCGGCGGCGAAGAGGTCGAGCACCTGCGAGAAGCCGGCATCGAGGCGCGCGTCGTCAACGGCATCACGGCCGGACTGGCCGCTGTCACCGCGCTCGGCGTGCCGCTCACGCACCGCGACCACGCACAGGGCGTGGTGTTCGTCACCGGCCACGCGAAGACGGGGCATTCAGCCGGTGAGCACCCGACCGACTGGCGCCAGCTCGCCACCACGGCGCGCGATGCGCGCCTCACGCTCGTGATCTACATGGGCGTCACGGGCGTTGCGCACATCCAGAACGAGTTGCTTCACGGCCTCCCCGCCGAAACGCCGGTGGCGGTGATCCAGCACGCGAGCCTGCCGCAGCAAAGGCACATCACGACCACGCTGGCCTGCCTGCGCTCGGACCTCGCCAACGCCGGCCTCGCGAGCCCGTCCGTGATCGTCGTGGGCGATGTGTTGCAGGGCCTGGCTGCGGTCGGGACTTCGGTGACCCGCTTCGGCACTTGATGGCGATCGAATCCATTCAGATCGCAGGCGGCGGGCGTTGAGTTCGTTCGACGCCATCGTCATCGGTGCGGGCGCGGCCGGCCTGTTCTGCGCCGCCCTGGCGGGCCAGCGCGGCCTGAAGGTGCTGCTCCTCGACCACAACGAGCGCATCGCCGAGAAGATTCGGATTTCAGGCGGCGGACGCGCCAACTTCACCAATCGCGATCTGGACGTGCGTGCGCCACAGCGGCACTTCATCGGCGACAACCCCAACTTCTGCCGCTCCGCCCTTTCCCGCTATGGGCCGCAGCAGTTCATCGATCTCGTCCAGGGGCACGGCATTGCCTTTCACGAAAAGCACAAGGGTCAGCTCTTCTGTGACGGCCCGTCGCAGCAGATCATCGACATGCTGCTGGCCGAGTGCAGCGCCGGAGGCGTCGCGCATTGGCAACCGTGCGGCGCCGGCGCCATCGCTCACACCGACGATAGCGGCTACCAGATCGAGACCCGTCGCGGCGCGGTGCGCGCGCCACGACTCGTGATCGCTACCGGCGGGCTTTCCATCCCCCAGATCGGCGCCAGCGACTTCGGATACCGGATCGCTACGCAGTTCGGCCTGCGCGTGGTCACGCCACGGCCCGCGCTGGTTCCGCTCACTTTCGGTGGCGAGGGTTGGGAGCCCTATGCCGGACTGGCCGGCCTGGCCTTGCCCGTGCGGATCGAAACCGGCAGCAAGAAGGAACGCATGAGCTTCGTCGAAGACCTGCTCTTCACGCATCGCGGACTGTCCGGTCCGGCCGTGCTGCAGATTTCGACCTACTGGCGCGCCGGCGCACCACTCACGATCGATTTCGCGCCGGGCATCGATGTCGCCGGCGCCCTTACTGAAGCCAAGCAACGGTCGCGCAAGCGAATCGGCAATGAACTTTCCACGCTGGTGCCCTCGCGCCTTGCGGACGCGTGGGTCGACCAGGACCCGGCCCTGCAACGCCCCATCAATGAAGCCGCCGATCGCGCACTGGCGGCGCTGGCCGACCGGATCGCCCGCTGGCAAATCACACCAAGCGGAACGGAAGGTTACAAAAAGGCCGAAGTCACGGCGGGTGGTGTCGACACGCGCGATCTCTCGTCGCAAACCATGGAATCGAAGCAGCCTGGGTTGTATTTCATCGGCGAAGTGGTCGATGTCACCGGCTGGCTGGGCGGATACAACTTTCAGTGGGCCTGGGCCAGTGCGCATGCCTGCGCGCAGGCACTGGCGCTGGATCACAAAGCTGACGCTATAATGCTCGGCTAACTTTGGCCTCCCCTCAACGGCCTACTCCATTTTCAGTTGAGGAACCCCGGCCAGGGGCCCGATCTTCCCCAGGCCAAATTCAACAGACCCAATTTTTTAAATGACCACCATCCGCGTAAAAGAAAACGAGCCGTTCGACGTCGCGCTGCGCCGCTTCAAGCGCACCATCGAAAAGCTCGGCCTGCTGACCGACCTGCGTGCCCGCGAGTTCTACGAAAAGCCGACCGCCGAGCGCAAGCGCAAGAAGGCAGCCGCCGTCAAGCGCCACTACAAGCGCGTGCGCAGCATGCAGCTCCCCAAGAAGCTGTACTGATCACCCGCAGCGCTGGCCCATGCCAGCGTCCGGTTCAGCCGCTTCCGAGCCGCGCCAGGAATACCTGCCGCGGCTTTTTGTTTTTTGACCGCCAACGAAAGCCAGCCATGAGTCTCAAGGACCAGATCACCGAAGACATGAAGACCGCGATGCGCGCCAAGGACTCAGAGCGCCTGGGCACCATCCGCCTGCTGCTTGCAGCCATGAAGCAGAAGGAAGTCGACGAGCGCGTGGAGCTCGACGATGCCGCCGTGGTCGCGATCGTCGACAAGCTGGTGAAGCAGCGCAAGGACTCGGTCGCCGCGTTCACGCAGGGCGGCCGCACCGATCTCGCCGACAAGGAAGCCGCCGAGATCAAGGTGCTGGAGGTCTACCTGCCACTGCGCATGAGCGCCGACGAAGTGGCCGTTGAAGTGAAAGCCATCGTTGCCGAACTCGGCGCCAAGGGCCCGGGCGACATGGGCAAGGTCATGGGCGTGGTCAAGACGCGCCTTGCAGGCAAGGCCGACATGGGCCAGGTCAGCGCTGCCGTGAAGGCCGCGCTCTCGGGCGCCTGAGCGTGACAGTGCGTCCCGTCCTCAAGGCCTGCGCCTGCCTGGTGGACGATCGGGGCCGGCTCCTGGTCTTCCACCATCCCGAGGACCGGGGCATGCAGTTGCCCAAGGGCACCATCGAGCCCGGCGAAGCGCCGGAAGACGCCGTGCGCCGCGAATTGCTGGAAGAGTCCGGCATTAACTACACCGGCGATTTACTTTCGCTCGGGACCATCGACCGCTTTTGCGAAGCCGGCATCGAAGGCAACAGGCACCGGCATCCCCAGCTGTGGCACCTATTCCTGCTGCGCTCGCAAGGGGTGTTGCCTGAGACCTTCGACCACGTTGCCTCGGGGAGCCCGGAAGAAGACGGGCTCATCTTCAGCTTCAGCTGGTTGTCGCACGACGCGCCGCTCGATTCGTTCGCAGAGCCCTACGTCCGGACGATCACCAAAGTCCGGCAGCGCCTCGCCCTTGCGTAGTGTGACCAAGGACCTGCGGACCCGTTGGGGCGGTGTGGACGCCCTCTTCGATGGGCTGGAAGGTGCCTGGGATCTGAGGCGAACCATCGAAAGCCAGGCAACGATGACGGGCATCGCCGAGTTCAGGCGTCACGACCCCAACACGCTGGGATACCGCGAAGAAGGCCGCGTCCAGCTTTCGGACGGCAAGGGGTTCGACGCGCACCGCGAATATCGCTTCGAGCGCGCCCCACACGGCTTCCTGGTGTTCTTCGCCGAAGAGCCGCCCAGGCTCTTCCACCGTATCGAGCTCATCCGCGATCGCGATGCGCTCGCCGGCTCGGCCACGCACCTGTGCGCGCCCGACGTCTACGACAGCGACTACCGCTTTCTGGCCGACGGGACCTTCGTCATCTGCCACACGGTACGCGGCCCGCGCAAGGACTACGTTTCAACCACCGTATTCAAACGGCGCGCAGTCCGCTAGCGCATTCGCGTCAATCACGCCCGAGCCTCCAACTCGGCATGCCGCGCATCACGGTCTGCACGACCATGGCGCAGATGCCGCACTTGACCAGGTCGCCAGGAATGAAGATCAGCATGGCCAACGCCGCCTGCGACAGCGACATGTGCGCGACCCATGAAAGTCCCACGATACCGAAGGCATAGACCACAGCGATCCCACCGATCACCGAAGAAAAGAAGGTGACTGCAAGCACGCCGGTACCCGTGGTGCTGCGCAGGCGAGGCACCAGCAGTCGCATCAGCAGGCCGCAAATGAAAGCGCCAAACATCCAGCCGAACAGGAAGCCCGACGTCGCGCCGACGAACACTGAGAAGCCGCCACGCCCGCCCGGCAACAGAGGCAGGCCCAGCGCCACCGCGAGCAGGAACAGCGCGATCGCGAGAAACCCCCGGCGCGGCCCGAGCAGGCAGCCCGCCAGCATCACACCGAGCGACTGCAGCGTGATGGGCACGCCAAACGGCAGGTCAATTTTCGGAATCAGGCCAAGCACCGCCATCAGCGCTGCGAACAGCGCGACGTAGGCGAGGGAGCGAGAAGATGAGGTGGCAGGAGTTGTTGCGGTCATAAAGTTTGATGGAAGTGGATTTCGAGAGAGTTCGATGGCTCACCTGCCGAGTCGCGCCGCCAAGGCATCGGCCACGCGATCTGCGGTCTGGAGGGTGCGGATGGTCAGCGGCGCCAGCAGTCGCAGACCGCCGCCGCGGCCGGTGCGGGCGCGGTGGGCATCGTCGAGCCGCTGCCATTGAACGTAGAAGTTCTCGGCGAAGCGCAGCATCAGGCCCAAGCCGAGCGCGACACGCTCGGTCGGTACGCCGAAACGCTTCAAAGGGCGCATGACGGCCTCCATCACCGCCAGCAAGTCCTCGAAGCGCGTAGTCAGCGTGAGCATCAGCGCGAGCGTGGCCGCGCTCGCGAGCCGCAAGGCGCTCACTACACCTTGCACGGTTGTGCCAAGCGCCCAGTGAAAGATGACGATCAGCACCCCGGCAATGGCCACGCCGCCCAGCATGCGCACCCGGCGCCACGCGGGGGTCCCGAGCGAGGCGAAGACCAACAGCACCACCGCGCAGGCGGCGAACAGGTACACAGGCCGCTCGACCAGCACCAGCATCGTGCCGCAGACCGACAGCACCGCGAGCTTGACCCATGCCGGGACCGCATGCATCCAGGTGCTCTGCGCCGAATAGAGGCTACGCATGGCTGCCCCGATCCGCCTCGGCGCGCTCGCGCACGTAGGCCGCGTACGCTTCGCAGACCTCGCGCCCCGGACCGTCGGCGCGCACACGACCCTCATCCAGCCACAGCACACGCTCGAAACCATGCACGTGCTCGAGCAGATGGGTCGATACGATGATCTGCTGCGGAGACGCTTCGAGCTGCGCGGCGAGCCGCGCCTGACTCGGCAGATCGAGGCTCGAGAAGGGTTCGTCGAGGAGCAGCGTGGCCGGTTCACTGATCTGCAGAGCCAGCAGACACACCTGCTGCCGCTGGCCCTGGCTCAGTTCGCCGACGGCGCGCCCGGCCCAGGCCGACAACCCACGCCCGGCAAGGAAGTCGAGCACCCGCTGCCGCGCCGCCTGGCGCGTTTCTCCAAGCGCCGTGAGGCTGAAGGTCAGTTCCTCGGCCACGGTCGGAAAGATGATCTGGTCGTCGGGGTTCTGGAACATCAGCCCGACGTGCCCCGGCGATTCGCGGCCGGGGACGACAACGCGGCCCTGCTTTGGCTGGTCGAGCCCGCTGATCAGGCGAAAGAGGCTACTCTTCCCGGCGCCGTTGTCGCCGATCAAGCCAATTCTTGATTCCTGGAGGTTCAGCGTCAGACCTTCGAAGACCCGCTGATGGCCACGCATCAGCGTGACGCCCTCGATGCGGATACCGCCATTCGCGCCGCCTTCGGACAGGGTCGCCCGTCCCGCTGGGCAGGCATCACCAAGCGCCAAGCTCAGCTCCCCGCCACCTTCATCCGGTTGATGAGCAGCGAACCGGTCGTCTTGGCGCCGTAGTTGTAGGCGTCGGCACCGACGGCCTCGATGCCCATCAACATTTCCTTGAGGTTGCCGGCGATGGTGATTTCCTGCACCGGGAAGGCGATCTTGCCCTTTTCGACCCAGAACCCGCTCGCGCCGCGCGAGTAGTCGCCGGTCACGTAGTTCACGCCCTGCCCCATCAGTTCGATCACGAACAGCCCCGTGCCGAGTCTGGCGAGCATCGATTCGAGATCGTCCTCCTTCTGCGTGAGTCGGGACGTCAGCGTGAGGTTGTGCGACCCGCCGGCATTTCCGGTGGTCTTCATGCCCAGCTTGCGGGCCGAATAGGTGCTCAGGAAATACCCCTCCAACCGCCCGGCATCGACCAGCTTGCGCTGGCGCGTGATCACGCCTTCATCGTCGAAGGGCGAACTGCCCTTGCCGCGCAGGACGTGGGGATCCTCGACAACATCGATGTGCGAGGGCAGCACGGGCTTGCCCAGCGAATCGAGCAGGAAGGTGCTCTTGCGGTACAACGCACCGCCGCTGGTCGCCTGCACCAGCCCACCGAGCAGACCGGCTGCCAGCGGGGACTCGAACAGCACCGGGCACTGGGTCGTTTTGATCTTGCGCGACTTCAGGCGGCTCAGTGCGCGTTCGGCGGCATAGCGCCCGACGGCCTGCGGGCTCGCGAGTTCGTCGGCGGAACGCATGGAGCTGTACCAGGCGTCACGCTGCATGTCGTCGCCCTTGCCGGCGATCGGTGCTACCGAAATCGAATGGCGCGAACTGGCGTAGCCGCCGCGAAATCCCCTCGTGTGGGCGCTGAAGAAATGGCTCTGCTGCGCCGAGACGCCCGCCCCTTCGCTGTTGGTGATGCGCTTGTCCGTCGTCAGGGCGGCGGCTTCGCACTCCAGCGCAAGCGTGGCAGCCCGCTCGCTGGTGATGTCCCAGGGATGGAACAGATCGAGGTCGGGGTGTTCCTTGGCGATGTCGGCCTCGTCAGGCAGCCCGCTGACGGGGTCTTCGGCCGTGAAGCGGGCGATGTCGTAGGCCGCCTGGACGGTCTGCGCCACGGCCGTGTCGGAGAAATCGGAAGTGCTGGCGTTTCCGCGCCGGTGTCCGACATAGACGGTGACGCCCAGCGACTTGTCGCGGTTGCGCTCGACGTTTTCGAGTTCCCCCTTGCGCACCGAGACGCTCAGGCCGCAGCCCTCGGAGGCCTCGGCGCCGGCATCCGTCGCCCCGAGCTTCCTGGCATGCGCCAAGGCCGAGTCGACCAGGTTTTCGAAGAAGGAGCGGCTATAGGCGAAGCCGGAATCGGCGCGCGAAGATGGTGTGGTCATGTGTTGGCTATGATACTTGCGCCCTCCGTTCTCCATGGTGCGGCCAACGATTGCATCTATGTCCCGCAAACCCAAAAAAGGCTACTTCGTCCGCGGCCAGTTCGTCGCCGAAGGCAGCGAACTCGACCTCGAGCTCAAGCGCGAGCTCAAAGGCACCGACGCGGCGAGCAAGACCGATCTCAAACGCGAAAGCGCCGAACTCCAGGCACTGGGTGAAGACCTGCTGACGCTGCGCGCCGGTCTCTTCGACAAGCTTGATTTGAGCGACAAGCTCAAGGACGCGGTCGAAGATGCCAAGCGAATCACCAATTTCGAGGGCAAGCGTCGCCAGATGCAGTTCATCGGCAAGCTGATGCGCGGCCTGGATGCCTCGGCGATCGACGCGATTCGCGCCGCGCTGGACGAACAAAACCGCGCCCCCGCCGCAGAAACCGCCGCCCTGCACGAAGCCGAGCGCTGGCGCGACCGCCTGATCGCCGACGACGACGCCCTGGGCGGCTGGATCGAAACCCATCCCGGCACCGACGCCCAGCAGCTTCGTGCCCTCGTGCGCCAGGCGCGCAAGGACATCAAGGCCGGCCCGCCCGGCGAAGCGCCTCGCCAAGCCAAGGCCTACCGGGATGTCTTCCAGATCGTTCGCGAGCAGTTGCGCGTGCACGGCACCGCCGACCACGCCGCCGAGGCTGCCGAACAGGTGCGCGAGGAAGATTCGTGACCACTTCCCCCGTTTTCGACCCGGTCCGCATCGGCATCGTCTCGATCAGCGACCGCGCATCGAGCGGCGTCTACGAAGACAAAGGCCTGCCCGCGTTGAAGGAATGGCTGCAGGGCGCGCTGCGCAACCCCATCACCTTCGAGTCGCGCCTGATTCCCGACGAAAAAGCCGGCGTCAGCGCGGCGCTGATCGAATTGGTCGACGCAGGATGTTCGCTGGTCCTCACGACCGGCGGAACGGGGCCGGCCCTGCGCGACGTGACGCCGGAAGCCACGCTCGCCGTGGCCCACAAGGAAATGCCGGGCTTCGGCGAACAGATGCGTCAGATCAGCCTGCGCTTCGTGCCGACGGCCATTCTTTCCCGGCAGGTCGCGGTGATCCGCGACCGGAGCCTGATCATCAACCTGCCGGGCCAGCCCAAATCGATCGCCGAGACGCTCGAAGGGCTGAAGAATGCCGACGGATCGCAGGCAGTGCCGGGCATCTTCGCGGCAGTGCCCTATTGCGTCGACCTGATCGGCGGCCCCTATCTGGAAACGAACGACGCAGTCTGCAAGGCGTTCCGCCCCAAGACCGCAATCCGTCCGCCCCGTCAGGCCAACGTATAGGCAGTCTTCACCGTGGTGAAGAACTCCTGCGCGTAGCGGCCCTGCTCGCGCGGGCCGTAGCTCGATCCCTTGCGACCGCCGAACGGCACGTGGTAGTCCACCCCCGCGGTCGGCAGGTTCACCATCACCATCCCCGCCTGGCTGTGGCGCTTGAAGTGCGTCGCGTACTTCAGGCTCGTGGTCGCGATGCCCGCCGACAGGCCGAACTCGGTGTCGTTGGCCGTCGCCAGCGCTTCCTCGTAGTTCTTCACCCGGATGACGCTCGCCACCGGCCCGAAGATCTCTTCCTTGTTGATGCGCATCGACGCCACAGATTCGCTGAACAGCGCCGGCGACATGTAGAAGCCTTCGGTGTCGAGCTTGAGCCGATCACCGCCCGCGGCGAGCGTAGCGCCTTCGGACTGGCCGATATCGATGTAGTCCAGGTCCTGGCGCAGCTGGCTCTCGCTGGAGACCGGGCCGATGTCGGTGCCCTGCGCCAGCGCATCGCCGACCTTGATCTTCGCCATGCGGGCCTTCATCGCCTCGATGAACTTGGGATAGATGCCCTCGGTGACGATCAGCCGGCTGGACGCCGTGCAACGTTGGCCAGTGGAATAGAACGCGCTCTGCACACTGAGCTCGACCGCCTGGTTCAGGTCGGCGTCGTCCAGCACGACCTGCGGGTTCTTTCCGCCCATCTCCAACTGCACCTTCTTGTGCTTTGTCGCGCACTGCACGGCAATGTGACGGCCGACGCCGACCGAACCGGTAAAGCTGATGGCATGGATGCCCGGGTGGTTGACCAGCGCATCGCCGATCACGCTGCCGCGACCCATCACCAGATTGAACACCCCCGCCGGGATCCCCGAGCGGCTGATGATCTCCGCCAGCGCCCAGGCGCAGCCGGGCACCAGATCGGCGGGCTTGAGCACCACGCAGTTGCCAAAGGCCAGCGCCGGGGCGATCTTCCATGCGGGAATCGCGATGGGGAAGTTCCAAGGCGTGATGAGCCCGACAACGCCCACCGGTTCGCGCGTGATCTCGACACCGATGCCGGGGCGCACCGAGGGAATCACTTCGCCCGACAGGCGGAGGCATTCGCCGGCGAAGAACTTGAAGATCTGGCCGGCACGGGTGGCTTCGCCGATGCCTTCGGCCTTGGTCTTGCCTTCTTCGCGGGCGAGCAGGGTGCCGAGTTCTTCCTTGCGCGCAAGGATCTCGTTGCCGATCTTGTCGAGCGCTTCGGAGCGCGCCTGGATGCCGCCGGTGGACCAGGCGGGGAAAGCTGCAGTGGCAGCCGCGACCGCAGCGTCCACGTGGGTCGCGTCGCCCTGCGTGTACTGGCCCAGCACGTCGGCCAGGTTGCTCGGGTTGGTGTTCGCGCTATAGCTGGCGCCGGCCAGCCATTCGCCGTTGATGAGGTTGTCGAAATTCTGCATGGCAGGCACCTTGATGGTTATGTTTACTGCGGGCCGAGCTTTGCGATCAACGCGGCGAGCGCTTCGTATTCGTCGGACTTCAGATCGGTCAGCGGCGTGCGCACCGGGCCGGCGTCATGTCCGACGATCTTCGCGCCGGCCTTCACGATGCTCACGGCGTAGCCCTGGCCCTTGTTGCGAATCTCGAGGTAGGGCATGAAAAAGTCCTTGAGCAAGCGATGTTGCGTCGCCATGTCGTCCTTTGCAACCGCCTCGTAGAACGCCATCGCGGTCTTCGGAATGAAATTGAAGACGGCCGAGGAATACACCGGCGTGCCCAGTGCCTTGTAGGCCGCGGCGTAGACCTCCGCGGTCGGTAGACCACCCAGATACGCAAAGCGGTCGCCCATGCGCAGATGGATCGAACTCATGAGTTCGATGTTGCCGATGCCGTCCTTGAAGCCGACCAGGTTCGGGCAACGTTCGGCCAGCTTTTCGAGCGTGTCGGGAAAGAGCTTGCTGGCGCCGCGGTTGTAGACGATCACGCCGAACTTCACGCTCTTGCACACGGCTTCGACGTGTGCGGCCAGGCCTTCCTGGCCCGCCTCGGTGAGGTAGTGCGGCAGCAGCAGCACGCCGTGCGCACCGGCCTTCTCGGCCGCCTGCGCGCACTGGATGGCGAAGCGGGTCGGACCGCCCGCGCCCGCGATGATCGGCACCTTGCCGCGGCAGGTCTCGACGGCCGCCTTGATGATTTCGGGGAACTCGTCGCCCGTCAGCGAGAAGAACTCGCCCGTGCCGCCCGCGGCGAAGAGCGCGCTGGCACCGTAGGGCGCCAGCCATTCGAGGCGCTCGATGTAGCCCTTCTTGTCGAAATCGCCGTTCGCGTCGAAGTCGGTCAGCGGAAACGACAGCAGGCCGGAGCCCATGATGGATTTGAGTTCTTGGGGGTTCATGTGAGTGAGGTGGGAGGAAAAAAGAAGGCCCGATCAGTCGAGCTTGATCTGGGCTGCAGAAACGACCTTGGCCCAGCGCGAGCGCTCTTTTTCGAAGAACTGCTCCTGCTCGGCAGGGGTCATGGTCACGACTTCCGCGCCTTGTGCGGCCAGGCGTGAGCGGATGTCGGCGGAACGGATGATCGTGATCAGTTCCTTGTTGAGACGCTGTACCAGCGCATCCGGCGTGCCGCGCGGGGCGAGCACGCCCTGCCAGGTGCCGGATTCGAAGCCGGGCACGCCCTGCTCGGCGATGGTCGGTACTTCGCCGATCAGCGGCATGCGCGTCGCCTTGGAGACGCCCAGCACCTTGAGCTTGCCGCTCTGCACCTGAGGCAGCGTCGCGAGCATGCCGTTCATCAGCACCTGGGTCTGGCCGCCGACCGTGTCCTGCACGGCCTGTACGCCGCCCTTGTAGGGCACGTACTGCCAGCGCGCGCCGCTTGCGCGTTCGAGCGCTACGCCGGCGAGGTGCGGCGCACTGCCGGTGGCGGTCACGGCGAAATTCAGTTCCGTCTTCTTCGACAACGCGACCAGTTCCTTGAGGTTGTTGGCCGGCACCGAGGGATGCACCACGAGCAGGTGCGGCGAATAGGCGAGCATGGTCACGCCGCGCAGGTCCTTCGACGGGTCGAAGGACAGCTTCGTGTAGACCGAGGGACTGATCGCCAGCGCCCCCACATCGCACAGCAGCAGCGTGTAGCCGTCGCCGGGCGCTTTCGCGACCAGGTCGGCGCCCAGGTTGCCGTTGGCGCCTGCCCTGTTCTCGACGATGACCGACTGCTTCAGCGCCACGGACAGGGGCTGGCTGACGGAGCGGGCAATGATGTCCGACGACCCCCCCGGCGGGTAGGGAACGACGATGCGGATGGGCTTTGAGGGCCAGGTATCAGCGGCCTGCGCGCCGCCGGCGGCCATCAGGCCGCCGCCGAGGGCGCCGATCATGAGATCACGTCGATTCAGGGCCATGTCTTATGTCTCCGGTGGGAATGGATGCGAGCGACGCGATGGCGAAGCCGTCATTCCGGTCGTCATCGGTTATCGTATAACTTGTTGAAGGCCGTGTCCAGCCCTCCGAATCGTCGGACAAGTCACAAGGGACGCCAAATACTCCCTTCTTCCCCCGAAACACACCCGGGTTTGCCCTCAGGCCGCTCGTCGTCGATCCCGTTGACAGCCTTCTGACTTGTGCAAATAATCGGCTCCACTTGTAGGACAACCGATAACTAATAACTACAGACGGAGACATCAATGGGCCGATTCCTTCTCGCCAGCCGGCACGCGCCGCTCAGATCGCCACCTCTCGGCCCCCGCCGCCGATAGCCGGCCGCCTCCGTTTCCCCGTCAGCTTCCTTCTTCCGCTCAAGCGAACGGCTTGCGGCTGCACTTCCCCACCACCTCGCATCACCACGAAACGACAGGAGATCCATGAAAAAGCTTCGCACTGAATTGACGGAATCGATCGCGCCGCCGTCCACGCCACAAGGCATGCGATCGCCCGGACGACGGGCGTTCATCGCAATGGCCAGCGCGTCGGCCGGCGCCACGTTGCTGAGCGCCTGCGGCGGCGGTGGCAACGGCACGGGATTCTTCCCGCCCGCATCGGGATCAACTCCGACGGGCACCACCACCCCGCCGACGAATCCGGCGCCGGTCGAGCCGCCAGCCGATCCGATCTGGGGGCCAGCCGGCCTCGGCACGCAGATCATCGACTCGCTCAAGGGCGTCAACCAATCGATGTTCGCCAGCCGCGACTTCCCGGTCACCGACTACGGCGCGCAGCCGTGCAGCACGGTGCCGGCGCCCAGCCCCTACACCGACCCGACCAAGTCGCTGCCCAGCGTCGGCGCCGACACGACGCACGCGCCGAGTTCTTTCGATTCGCGACCGGCCTTCCTGGCCGCCATTGCGGCGTGCAACGCCGCCGGCGGTGGCCGCGTCGTCGTTCCATCGGGGACGTGGTATTGCGCCGGCCCGATCGTGCTGAAGAGCAATGTCAACTTCCACCTGAGCCAGAACTGCACGATCTACTTCAGCCCCGATCCGGCCGACTATGCCAAGGACGGTCCGATCGATTGCGGTACCAACGGAAAGCTGTTCTACGGCCGCTGGCAGGCAAACGATTGCCTGAACTTCGGCGCACCCATCTACGCGCGAAACGAGAAGAACATCGCCGTCACCGGCGAAGGCGACACGTCCGTCTTCAACGGGCAGGCCATGACGCCCTTCACAGGCACAGGCAACACCAGCACCTGCTGGTGGACTTTCAAGGGCACCAGCGGCGCCTATGGCTTTGTCAATGCCACCACGACCCCATCGCAGGCCAGCAACAACACCCTCAACGTCGACCTCCGCACCGCGGCGCCGGGCATTTCCGATGCGCTCTACACCCTGCTGACCAATCCGGTCACACCATGGCAGCAAGACCAGAACTACCTTCCGGCGCTGTCGGAAGCCGGTGTGCCGATCGAGCAGCGGATCTTCGGCAAGGGCCACTACCTGCGGCCGTGCATGGTCGAATTCCTGGGCTGCACCAACGTGCTGATGGAGGGCTACCAGACGCAGAACACGCCTTTCTGGCAGCACAAGCCCACCGACTGCACGAACGTGGTGATCCGCAAGGTCACCGTCAACAGCATCGGCCCCAACAACGACGGCTTCGATCCCGATGCCTGCGACAACGTGCTGTGCGAGGACGTCGTGTTCAACACCGGCGACGACTGCATCGCGATCAAGTCGGGCAAGAACCTCGACAACGAATACGGCTCCGCGAAGAACCACGTCATCCAGAACTGCACCATGAACAGCGGCCACGGCGGCATCACGCTGGGCAGCGAAATGGGCGGCGGCGTCGAGAAGATCTATTGCCGCAATCTCGCCATGCTCAATGAGTTCTGGGCCACGAACTCGCTCAACATCGCGATCCGGATCAAGACCAACATGAACCGGGGCGGCTTCGTCAAGGACTTCTATGTGGACGGCGTGACGCTCCCCAACGGCGTCAGTCTCACTGGCGCGGGTTACGGCAGCAGCCTGCTGCCGGGAAGCCCCATCAACGGCAATGTCCCCATCGGGGTGAGCACACCGGCGAACAGCAACCCCTCGGCCTCGCAGGGCGGGATCATCACTTTCGACTGCGACTACCAGCCGTCGAAGGATGCCATCCGCACGCGTCCGGCATTGCTGCAGAACATCAACATCTCCAACGTCGTCGCGAAGAACGTGACGCTGGCCGGCAGCACCGGTTCATGCTTCCAGGCCATCGTGGCACAGGGCCCGGTGGCCTTCGACTACAACGGCCCCGCTCCGGCACCTGCCGTGCCTGCCATCCAGGGGGTGAGCATCGTCGACTGCGATTTCGGCAGCCCCATGGCGGCGGGTCCTGCGAGTGCCACCGTGCCGGGTCCGATCTACGCCTACAACGTGCACGACATCACGCTCACGAACACGTTGATTGCAGGCAAGGCCTACAACACGACCGTCACCGACCCGCGTTGAGACAAAGCGTTCCGTCCCCGCTGGTCAGTGCCGGGAAGCGCCGCGTCGATTCGACGCGGACCGCCGAACGCGCTCAGGCCGGCCTTCTTCAAAAGGTAGCCCCATGACATTGCAAAAATCAAAGACGGCCGCCCTGCAGCCGATCACACGTTGGATGCTGCCGCTCGCAGCGGCGGCCGTGCTTGCGGCCTGCGGCGGAGGCGGCAGCAGCGGCGGTGCATTCTTGCCGTCCGCGAGCAGCCCCGCGACCACGCCCACGGCCGCTCAATCCGTCGACTCGTCGCAAACGGCGAATCCGACCAAGCCCAAGGTCTTCCAGGTCGGCACCACGACCTTCGACGCCGACCTGCCCGCCGAACCGACCCTGCCGACCGACGCGCAGGTCTGCGCCACGCTGGAAGCGAGCAACACGCTCGTCCGTCGTCCGGACGGCGCCCTGCCGCCGGAGGCCGACCCGTCCACCCCGGGCGTGGCTGTTGCCGTCAACGTCGCCACGGCCAATCCTGACCAGGCACGCATCCAGGCCGCCCTCGATGCCTGTGGCGCCGCAGTCAATACAGCTGTCGGCGCTTCCATCCTGGCGGCCGACGCCACGGCAACCGCCGACCAGAAGACCGCCGCGCTGCCGAACATCAATATCTCTGGCGCATCGGGTGAAGAACTCGCCAAGCCCCAGTACAAGGCACCCCAGTTCGCCGTCCGCCTGGTCGCCAACAAGAGCGGCCCCGGCAATGGCTTCATCTCGGGACCGCTGACGCTGCCCTCGGGCGTGACGCTGTGGATCGACAAGGGCGCCACCTTGTACGCGACGCGCGACGTCATGGCCTACATGCCCAAGAACGCAACGACCGGCTTGCCTACCACCTATTGCGCGAACACCGCGGTCAGCGCAACGAAGGCGGGCAGTTCGGGCAACTGCCTCCCGCTGATCGGCGGCGACTACACGGTCAACTCGGCCGTCGTCGGCGAAGGCAGCATCGACAGCCGCGCCTATGCGGAGATCGTGACATCCAACCCGCTCTATCCGATGATGAAGGTCGACCTGAGCTGCTCCAACACCTACGTCAACTTCGCTGCCGGCACCAAGGCGGCCGACGGCACCCCCTGCGACAACGGCGGGACCGTTGTCGATTCGAAGTCGTCGACCCGCAACATGACCTGGTGGGACCTGGCCTACCTTGGCAACATGGTGCAGAACGGCACCACGGGTTTCGGTTCGCAGTCGAACTTCCGGATGATGGTGTTCAACTACGCGAAGAACCTGACGCTCTACAAGGTCAGCCTGAACAACAGCGCCAACTTCCACGTGGTGCCGAGCGGCGTGGACGGCCTGACGATCTGGGGCGTCAAGGTGCAGACGCCGACGCTGGCGGCCTTCGCCAACCCAGCGGGCAACGGCAATCCGCTGTACACGGGCCAGACCTTCAA
This sequence comes from Variovorax sp. 05L425, assembly GCF_056397705.1. Classification (NCBI taxonomy): domain Bacteria; kingdom Pseudomonadati; phylum Pseudomonadota; class Betaproteobacteria; order Burkholderiales; family Comamonadaceae; genus Variovorax; species Variovorax sp. 05L425. The sequence goes on from NZ_JBFTNY010000037.1 coordinate 35,616, forward strand.
CGCAGACAACGTCAAGAACACCGATGCCTTCGATCCGGGCTCGGCATCGAGCGCCAAGTCGAACGCCCTGACGACGGGAAGCACGACCGCATCGGCCAGCAAGATGTCCTTCGACGGTTACCTGAAGAACTTCGTCTTTGCCTACAACTACGTCAGCACCGGGGATGACGACATCGCCCTCAAGGGCAGCAACAACCCCAACGCGGTGGGCTTCGGCATCGACGGCAACCGCGGCAAGCGCAGTGATCGCGCCTACGGCATCGTCATCGCGCACAACCACATCTACTGGGGCCACGGCATCTCGATCGGCAGCGAGACCAACGCGGGCGTGACCAACGTCCAGGTCTACGACAACTCGTTCGTGAATTCGGAAGAAGGGCTGCGCATCAAGTCCGACTACGCACGCGGCGGCGAGGTGAGCAACATCTCGTACAAGAACATCTGTATCCAGAATGCGCAGAATGCCCTGCTGTTCACGCCCTACTACAGCACCAAGGCGCTTCCGGCCGGCGGCCCGAAGGTGCCGAACTTCCACGACATCGAGTTGAGCAATGTGCGCATCCTCGGCGAAGGGAATGTCAAGCTGCAAGGCTTTGCCGCGAACACCGGCGGCTACTTCACGCCGACCACCGCCTATCCGACAGGCTACCTGCCCGCCTACCCGCTGGTCATGACGATGAAGGATGTGGTTGCGGACACGCCGTCGCAGATCGCGGTGACCGCATCGGACGCCAACCTGACGCTGGACGGCGTCAACCTGCCGATCTTCGCGTCGACCGCCAACCGGATCGTGCTCAACGGTGAAGCCACGGAAAAGGTCAAGCCGGATCAGGTGCTCGACTGCAGCCAGGCCTTTGTCGATTTCCCGGCCATCGGCGCATCGAATCCGTTCGGAACCCACTGGGCACCCTGAGCGCGAACGCCCCATGACAATGGCCGACCGGTATTCGCCGGTCGGCCATTTGCGCATCAGGTTGTCATACAACTTGGCAAGAACTTGTCTTGCCGTGTCGGAATTCAGAGGGGGGCCGGGCTCTCCGCTTGCGCGCCTTCTGCACCGCTCTTCGCGGCCTCCTGGGCGATGCGCAGGCGCTCTCGGCTATTGGTCAGGTGGATGCGCATGGCCGCGCGTGCAGAGTCGGGGTCCTGGCGGGCAATCGCCGCGTAGATCTCCTCGTGCTCCCGATTGACGCGGCTCAGGTATTCCCCGCCCTGCTCATGCTTGCGGATGGCGTTGATGCGGGTTCGCGGGATGATCGCGGTCCCCAGGTGCGCCATGATGTCCGCGAAGTACGGGTTGCCCGTCGCCTGCGCGATCTGCAGATGAAAGCGGAAGTCAGCCGGGACGGTGTTGCCCGCCTGCGCCATGTTGGTTTGAAATTCGTCGAGCGCCTCGCGCATCGCGAGCAGTTGCTCATCCGTGCGACGTGTCGCTGCCAGGCCGGCAGATTCCGTCTCGAGACTGATGCGGAATTCGAGCACCGCCAGGACGTCCACCGAAGTCGCGACGTCGCCCGGCTCAAGGCGGAACATCCCGCCCGCACGGGGCTGCAGCACGAAGGTGCCGACGCCGTGATGGGTCTCGACCAAGCCGGCCGCCTGCAATTTCGACAACGCCTCTCGGACCACGGTGCGACTGACGCCGAAGGCCTGCATGATTTCGGACTCTGTCGGAAGCTTGTCGCCCGGACGCAGCGCGCCGTCGCGAATCTTCACCGTGAGGTCTTCAACCAGCGTGTGCGCCAAGCCGCGGGATCGCTGCCGTGGTCGCCCCACGAAGGCGTCACCGGGCAAGACAGTGCCCGCACTGCCGACCGATGTGACAGGCGAAGCCTGAACCAAGGGATTACCCGGAGTCAACGGTTGCATGGCACGATCATAATCCGATTGCGTTGTACGACAACATATAAGTTACATCTCCTCAAACTCATGATCATTGCGCAATTCGACAACCGGCGCTACCCGTGCAGGTCTCGTTCACCGCGCAATCGTTCCCGATTTCAATTCACGCAAATCCGCTGAGGACGCTTCCATGCAAACGAATTCCGGCCCTGAATCCAGGCCCTCACCCAAACTCGGTCGCCTGTTGCTGACCGGCGCCGCCGGCGGTCTGGGCAAAGTGCTGCGCGAGCGGCTTCGCCCCTACGCCGACGTACTGCGCTTGTCTGACGTCGCTACGCTCGCAACCGCGCAAGGTTCCTTCGAGGAAACCGTCCCCTGCAACCTGGCAGACAAGGCCGCCGTCGATGCGCTCGTCGCCGGCTGCGACGCCATCGTTCACCTGGGCGGCGTCTCGGTCGAGCGGCCTTTCGAGGAGATCCTCGAAGCCAACATCAAGGGTGTCTTCCACATCTACGAGGCAGCGCGCAAGCACGGCGTGAAGCGCGTCGTTTTCGCCAGTTCCAACCACGTGATCGGCTTCTACAAGCAGACCGAGCACCTCGACACGCACGCACTGCGCCGGCCCGACGGCTACTACGGCCTGTCGAAGTCCTTCGGCGAGGACGTGGCGCAGTTCTACTTCGACCGCTGGGCCATCGAGACCGTGAGCATCCGCATCGGCTCCTCGTTCCCGGAACCCGCCAATCGCCGAATGATGAGCACCTGGCTCAGCTACGGTGACCTCACCAACCTGATCGAGAAGTCGCTCTTCACGCCTGACGTGGGGCACCTCGTCGTCTACGGCGTGTCGGCCAACCGTGACGTGTGGTGGGACAACAGCGCTGCAGCCGCAAGGCTCGGCTTCGTGCCGAAGGACAGCTCCGAGGTGTTCCGCGACAAGGTCGAGGCGCAGCCTCCGGTCGCGCCCACCGATCCGAACGCCATCTACCAGGGCGGCGGCTTCACCGCCCAGGGACCCTTTTGATTTCGAGTAAGTAAGTCAGTAAGCCAGAAACCCGCAAGTTCGCATTTTTTCCAGCCCTTGATCACAAACAGAGGAAGAGACATGAAGACTCCAAACCGCAAGCTTCTCAGCGTCATCGCCACCGCCGTTCTTTCGCTCGCCGCCGTGCACGCGCAGGCACGCGATTTCCGTTCCGCGGAAGTCCACGCGAAGGATTTCCCGACCAACATGGCGGTCAAGTACATGAGCGACCAGCTGTCGGCAGCAACCGACGGCAAGGACAAGATCAAGATCTTTGCCGACAGCTCGCTGGGCTCCGAGAAGGACACGGTTGAACAGGTCAAGATCGGCGCGCTCGACATGGTGCGCGTCAGCAGCGCCTCGTTCCACGGCATCGTGCCCGAGTCGGTCATTCCGTCGCTGCCCTTCCTGTTCCGCGACATCGACCATTTCCGCAAGGTGATGTACGGCCCGACCGGCGACAAGATCCTCGCCGCCTTCGACAAAGCCGGATTCGTCGGCCTCGCCTTCTACGAAAGCGGGGCGCGCTCCGTGTATGCCAAGAAGCCGATCAAGAACGTGGCCGACATGAAGGGCGTGAAGATTCGCGTGCAACCTTCCGACCTGATGGTGAGCCTGGTGAGCGCAACCGGCGCATCGCCGACGCCGATGCCGATCGCCGAGGTCTACACCGGCCTCAAGACCGGCCTGGTGGATGCCGCCGAGAACAACTACCCGTCGTACGAAGAGGCCAAGCACTTCGAGGCCGCTCCCGTGTACTCCGAAACCATGCACGTGATGACGCCCGAAGTGCTGGTGTTCTCCAAGAAGATCTGGGACACCCTGCCGAAGGAAGAGCAAGCCCAGATCCGCAAGGCCGCCAAGGAATCCATCCCCTACTACGTGAAGCTCTGGGAACCGCGTGAGAAGGACGCCAAGGCAGCAGTCATCAAGGGCGGCGCAAAGATCGTCCCGGCATCCGAGATCGACCGCAAGGGGTTTGTCGCGGTCGAGAAGCCTGTCTGGGACAAGTTCGCCACCACGCCCGAGCTGAAGGCGCTGGTACAGGAAATCGTCGACACCAAGTGACGTTTCCGCGATGACCTTGCTAACCCAACTGAACGCGAGGCTGTCGCGCTGGGCGATGTACTTCGCGTGCATCTGCCTGGTGGGCCTGCTGAGCGTGGTCGTCTACGGCGTGGTGCTTCGCTACGCCTTCAATGACGCACCCGCTTATGTAGAACAAGTGGCACTGCTGCTGGTGGTCTCGGTCGCCATGTTCGGCGCTTCCGCAGGAGTGCGGGACGCCGGGCACATCGGCCTGGATTCGCTGGTGAAGGCCCTGCCCCCCAAGGGGCAGTTCTGGTGCAAGGTCGTCGTCTACGTCCTGACCATCGCCTTCGCCGTTGCCCTGTTCTTCGGCGGCGTGGAAATGGCTGTGTCCACACGTGACACCACCATTCCCACGCTCGGCATGTCCGAAGCGGTTCGCTACTTGCCGGTTCTCGCCGCAGGCGTGCTCATCACGCTGTTCTCCCTCGAGCACCTCGTTTCCCAATTTTCCGGCCACGAGGTCGTCCCATCATGGCATTGACGCTGCTGTCTCTCGGTTTCCTGGTCTTCCTGGTCCTCGGGATGCCCGTCGCCTTCGCGATCGGGTTGAGCTGCCTCCTGACCTTTGCCTACGAGGGCCTGCCCTTCGAGACGGCGATCCAGATGATGGTCTCGGGCATGAACGTGTTCTCGTTCCTGGCCATCCCCTTCTTCATCTTCTCGGGCGAGCTGATGCTGCACGGCGGCATCGCGGACAAGATCGTCGCCTTCGCGCGCAGTCTCGTCGGCCACTGGAAGGGTGGTCTCGGCCTGGCCAACGTGGTGGCGTCGACGCTGTTCGGCGGCGTCTCGGGCTCGCCGGTCGCCGACACCTCGGCCATGGGCGGCGTGCTGATCCCGGTCATGAAGAAAGAGGGCTACAGCGCTGCCTACGCGGTCAACGTCACCACGCACGCATCGCTCTCGGGCGCGCTGATGCCGACGTCGCACAACATGATCATCTACGCCTTCGCAGCGCAAGCCGCGGTGGGCGAGATCGCCGGGCACGTCATCAAGGGCGTGTCGATCGGCGACCTGATGTTCGCGGGCCTGATCCCGGTCTTCTGGATCATGGTCTGCATGCTGGTCGCAGCCTACTGGCAAGCCGCCAAGTACGGCTATCCGAAGCGTGCAGACGGCAGCACGATGGTCGAGCGCTTTCCGGGCTGGGGCACCGTGGTGCGCACCTTCATCGCGGCGATTCCGGGGCTGATGGTGATCTTCATCATCCTGTTCTGCGTGATGGAGGGCATCACCACGGCCACCGAGGCTGCGGCGATCGCAGTGACCTATTCGCTGATCCTGACCGTCATCGTCTATCGCACGATGACGAGGCAGAAGCTGCTCAAGTCGCTGGCCAAGGCCTCGAAGACGACGGGCGTGATCCTGCTGCTGATCGGCGTGTCGAACATGCTGCGCTACCAGATGGCGTACCTGGAGATCCCCGACACGATCGAAGCCGCGCTGCTGGCTGCGACCACGACGCCGTGGATCATGCTGCTGTACATTAACATCATCCAGATCTTCCTGGGTGTGTTCCTGGACATGGCCGCGCACATCCTGATCACCACGCCGCTGTTCTTGCCGCTGGCCATCCAGATGGGCGTGGGCCCGGTGCAGTTCGGGATGATGCTGCTGCTCAACTGCGCGCTGGGCCTCGTGCACCCGCCGGTGGGCACCGTGCAGTTCATCGGTTGCGCCATCGGGAAGATCTCCATCGGGGAGGCCACCAAGACAGCGTGGCCCTACTACCTGGCGATCTTCATCGCGATCACGCTGGTCACGTATGTGCCTTCGTTCTCGACCTGGCTGCCGGCGATCATCAACGGCCACCCGGTGTTCTGACGATGTTCTGCGTCTACGTTTCCAACGCCGAGAGCGGCGACATCAGCGTGCTGCACCTGGACCCGCGCCAACGGGCGCTCGTTCCGGTGCAGAACGTGCCGGTCGGCGGGGAGGTGATGCCGCTCGCATTGAGCCCCGATCGCCGCCGCCTCTATGCGGCGCGGCGATCGGAACCTCGCGAGGCATTGAGCTTCGCGATCGATCCCAAGAGTGGCCGGCTCACGTCGCTCGGCGCCGCGGCGCTGCCGCACAGCATGGCGTACATCACGACCGATCGCGAAGGCCGCTATCTGTTCAGCGCCTCTTACGGCGGCAACCAGATAGCCGTCAACGCCATCGACGCGAACGGCGTCGTGCAGGCGACGCAGCAAGTGCTGCCGACCGGCCCGAACGCGCATGCGATCCAGGCTGATCCGTCGAACCGCTTCGTCTTCGCGAGCACGCTGGGCGCCGGCGTCGTCGTGCAGCTTCGCTTCGATGCAGCCACCGGTCAACTGACCCCCAACACACCGCCGACGCTGCAACCGCATGCGTCGGCCAGCCCCCGCCATTTCGTCTTCAGCGGCGACTCGCGCTTCGTCTACCTGCTCAACGAGCTTGATGCAGCCATCGACGTTCTCGCGTTCGATTCGGCCACCGGCACGCTGCGCACGCTGCAGACCATCAGTTCATTGCCGCCCGGCTTCAGCGGTGACCCGTGGGCGTCCGACCTGCACCTCACGCCCGACGGCCGCTTTCTCTACAGCAGCGAACGACGCTCCGACACGATCGCCGCCTTCAAGGTCGACGCCGCGAGCGGTGCGCTCACGCTCATCGGCCACGTGCCGACCGAATCGCAGCCGCGCGGCTTCAACATCACGCCCGACGGCCGCTTTCTGATCGCAGCCGGCCAGCGTTCGCACCAACTGCGCCTGTACGAGATCGACACGCAGGCCGGCTCGCTGCAAGCCCTCGCCGAATATCCCGCCGGCCGCGGACCCAACTGGGTCGAGAGCATCATGCTCGACAGTTGATCGAGAACCTACATGTCATCCACGACCGATCGTCCACCGCTCTACATCACCATGCACGATCGCGACAACGTCGCGATCGTGGCCAATGACGGCGGCTTGCCCGCCGGCACCGTTTTCCCTTCCGGACTGACACTGCGCGAGAAGGTCCCTCAGGCGCACAAGGTCGCGCTGGTGGACATCCCCGAAGGCGGCGAAGTCCGTCGCTATAACGTCACCATCGGGTATGCGCTGAAGGACATCGCCGCCGGCAGTTGGGTGCACGAGCGACTGCTCAAGATGCCCGCGGCGCGCGAACTCGAAGGCTTGCCGATCGCCACCATCAAGCCCCCTGAGATGCCGCCGCTGGAGGGCTACACCTTCGAAGGCTTTCGCAATCCGGACGGTTCGGTCGGCTCGCGCAACATTCTCGCGATCACGCAGACCGTGCAGTGCGTGGCGGGCGTCACCGAGTTCGCGGTGCAACGCATCAAGGCCGAACTGCTGCCGAAGTTTCCGAATGTCGACGACGTCGTGGCGCTGGAGCACACCTACGGCTGCGGCGTCGCCATCGACGCGCCCGATGCCATCATTCCGATCCGCACGCTGCGCAACATCAGCCTCAACCCGAACTTCGGCGGCGAGGTGATGGTCGTGAGCCTGGGTTGCGAGAAGCTGCAGCCCGAGCGGCTGATGCCGCCGGGCACCATCCCGCTGATCGACGAACGCAACGTGGCCGATGTCGGCGACAGTGCAGACAGCAAGCTGGATGTGGTCTGCCTGCAGGACGATGCGCACGTCGGGTTCATGTCGATGATCGATTCGATCATGCGGCAGGCCGAAGAGCATCTCGAGCGCCTGAACGCCCGTCGCCGCGAGACCGTGCCGGCCAGCGAACTGGTGGTCGGCGTGCAGTGCGGCGGCAGCGATGCCTTCTCCGGCGTCACCGCCAATCCGGCCGTCGGCTTCTGCACYGACCTACTCGTGCGCGCAGGCGCCACCGTGATGTTCTCGGAAGTCACCGAGGTGCGCGACGGCATCGACCAGCTCACCTCGCGCGCCACCACGCCCGAAGTGGCCGACGCCATGATCCGCGAGATGGCCTGGTACGACGCCTACCTGGACAAGGGCCGCGTGGACCGCAGCGCCAACACCACGCCGGGCAACAAGAAGGGCGGCCTGTCCAACATCGTCGAGAAGGCGATGGGCTCGATCGTGAAGTCGGGCAGCGCGCCGATCTCGGGCGTGATCTCGCCGGGCGAGAAGGTGCGCCAGAAGGGCCTGATCTACGCGGCGACGCCGGCCAGCGATTTCATCTGCGGCACGCTGCAATTGGCAGCGGGCATCAACCTGCATGTGTTCACGACCGG
>NZ_JBFTNY010000038.1:0-41602 GCF_056397705.1 Variovorax sp. 05L425
AGCAGAATCAGCCCGATCGCGCCGACGAACTGCGCCATGCTCGTCAGCAGGTTCCACTGGAAGGTATTGATCTCGTCGCGGAGGTAGTCGTTGATCAGCTGGAAGAAGACGAAATTGCTGGCATCTGTGATGGGCATGGGTCAGCGGCCAAGTCCTCGCAAGGCGAGTCAAGGCTTTCTTGGTTGACTTCGGATGTGTGACCCCGAAAGCCTACCACTGCAGATTTCAGCGCGCCCACCACCTCTCACCAAAGCGCCCTTGCAGGAAAGCCACGAAGCTCGACACCTTCCCCGGCACAAGCTTGGGCGATGGAAACACCGCGTGGATTTCCTGCTCGGCCAGCGCGTGGTCTGCCAGCACCTCCACCACCTGCCCCGAGGCCAGCGAGTCGCTCGCCACGTAGCGCGGCATCAGCGCGATGCCCAGGCCCGCGCGCGCGGCGGCCAGCACCGCGGATACGTTGTTGGAGCGCAGCCGGCCCGACACCGGCACCGAAACCGGCTCTCCCTTCGGCGTGTGGATGTGCCAGACATCGTCGCCAACCACGCTGCTGTAGATCAGTGCCACGTGGGCGCTCAGGTCCTGCGCCCTCTTCGGCGTTCCGTGCTCCTTCAGATAGTCCGCAGCGGCGACCATGACCCACGGATTCATGCCCAGGAATCGCGCGCCCAGTGACGAATCGGCGAGCTTGCCCATGCGGATCGCCACGTCGATGCCCTGCGCCACCAAGTCCACGTAGCGATCCTCGAAGCTCAGGTCGACCTGCACTTGCGGATGGCGCGCCATGAATTCGAGCGCGAGCGGCACCACGATGCGGCGGCCAAAGGCTGTGGAAGTGCCGATGCGCAGCAACCCTTGCGCCTGTGATTGCCGCAACTTCACGATGCTCTCGGCCTCCTCCGCGTCGCGCACGATGGCCTTGCACTTCTCGTAGTAGAGCGCGCCCGTTTCCGTCAGGCTGACGCCGCGCGTATTGCGGTTGAGCAACCGCACCTTCAGGCGTGCCTCGGTCGCCGCGACCTGCTTGGTCACGGTGGGCTGGGTGGTGTTGAACTCGCGCGCCGCCTTGGAGAAGCTGCCGGTCTCCACCACGCGCACGAACATCTCCATTGCTTGCAGTCTGTCCATCGCTGGATCGTAGCCAGTTATTCCATCCAGGAATAGGCTTTATGGCCCCGCGCCGTCTTCTGCCGGGTGCCTCGAATTCCTACAGTCGATGCATCCCAAGGAGAACAGACATGGCAAAGATGACCGCGGCCCAGGCCGCCGTGTTGGTGATGGAAAAAGAAGGCGTGACCCAAGCCTTCGGCGTGCCCGGTGCCGCCATCAATCCGCTTTATTCCGCACTTCGCAAGCAGGGCAGCATCGCGCACATCCTCGCGCGCCACGTCGAAGGCGCCTCGCACATGGCCGAGGGTTACACGCGCGCCGTGGCGGGCAACATCGGGGTGTGCATCGGCACCTCCGGCCCCGCCGGCACGGACATGATCACCGGCCTCTACTCGGCCTGGGCGGATTCGATCCCGATCCTTTGCATCACCGGACAGGCACCGCGCGCAAGGCTCTACAAGGAAGACTTCCAGGCGGTGGACATCGAATCGATCTCCAAGCCGGTGACCAAGTGGTCGGTCACGGTGCGCGAGCCGGGCCAGGTGCCGCAGGTCTTCCAGCAGGCCTTTCATTTGATGCGCTCGGGCCGACCGGGCCCGGTGCTCATCGACCTGCCCTTTGATGTGCAGATGGCGCAGATCGAGTTCGACATTGACGCCTACACGCCGTTGCAGCCTTACAAGCCGGCCGCCACGCGCGCCCAAATCGAAAAAGCGATCGCGATGCTCAATGCGGCAGAACGCCCGCTCATCGTGGCCGGCGGCGGCATCATCAATGCCGATGCAAGCGACCTGCTCGTCCGTTTTGCCGAAGCGACGGGCGTTCCGGTGATTCCCACGTTGATGGGCTGGGGCGTGCTTCCCGATGACCATCCGCTGATGGCCGGCATGTGCGGCTTGCAAACCAGCCACCGCTACGGCAATGCGACGATGCTCGCGAGCGACTTCGTGCTCGGCATCGGCAACCGCTGGGCCAACCGGCACACAGGTTCGGTCGACGTCTACACCAAGGGCCGCACCTTCGTGCACGTCGACATCGAGCCCACGCAGATCGGCCGCGTGTTCACGCCCGATTTCGGCATCGTGTCCGACGCGAAGGCCGCATTGGAACTCTTCGTGCAGGTCGCGGAGGAAATGAAGGCGAAGGGCCGGTTGCCCGACCGCAGCAAGTGGGCCGGCGAATGCCGCGACCGCAAGAAGACCATGCTTCGCAAGACCAACTTCGCGGACGTGCCGATGAAGCCGCAGCGCGTGTACCAGTGCATGAACAACAACTTCAGCAACGACACCTGCTACGTGAGCACCATCGGGCTCTCCCAGATTGCCGCAGCGCAGTTCCTGCACGTCTACAACCCGCGCCACTGGATCAACTGCGGGCAAGCCGGCCCGCTGGGTTGGACCATCCCTGCCGCGCTCGGCGTGCGAGCGGCAGACCCCAGCCGCAAGATCGTCGCGCTCTCGGGCGACTACGACTTCCAGTTCATGATCGAAGAGCTCGCGGTGGGCGCGCAGTTCAAGCTGCCGTACATCCACATCGTGGTCAACAACTCCTACCTCGGCCTGATCCGCCAGGCGCAGCGCGGCTTCGAGATGGACTACTGCGTGCAGCTCGGCTTCGACAACATCAACGCCGACGAGGACAGCGGCGTGGAGCGCAGCTACGGCGTCGACCATCTCAAGGTGGTCGAAGGCCTCGGCTGCAAGGCCATCCGTGTCTACAAGCAGGAAGAGATGACGCCGGCGATCATGCAGGCCGAGAAGCTCATGGCCGAGTTCAGCGTGCCAGTGGTGATCGAGGTGATGCTCGAACGCGTGACCAACATCGCGATGGGCACCGAGATCGACGCCATCAACGAGTTCGAGGCGCTCGCCGAAAGCACGGAAGATGCACCGACCGCGATTGCCGCCTCGATGCTGGACTGATTCCCGAGGAGACAAGACCATGCCCAAATTTGCAGCCAATCTGACGATGCTGTTCAACGAGCTGCCGTTCATGCAGCGCTTCGAGGCCGCCGCCAAGGCGGGATTCAAAGCCGTTGAGTACCTGTTCCCGTACGCCTACGACAAGAAGGAGCTGGCCGCTGCGCTGCGTGGCAACGGCCTCGAACAGGTGTTGCACAACTTGCCCGCCGGCAACTGGGACGGCGGCGAGCGCGGCATCGGCTGCCATGCCGATCGCGTCGGCGAGTTTCGCGAAGGCGTGGCGCGCGCGATCGACTATGCGACGGCGCTTGGGTGCCCGCAGGTCAACTGCCTGCTTGGCAAACTGCCCGAAGGCCAGACGGCCGCCGACGCGCGCAAGGTGGTGGTCGACAACCTGCGCTTCGCGGCGAAGGAACTGCAAGGCGCGGGCATCCGCCTGCTGATCGAGCCCATCAACAGCTTCGACATCCCGGGCTTCTACCTGACGCGGACCGACCAGGCGCTGTCGTTGATCGACGAGGTCGGTTCGTCCAACCTGCTGGTGCAGTACGACATCTACCACGCGCAGCGCATGGAAGGCGAACTCGGCAACACGCTGACGAAGAACATCACGCGCATCGGCCACATCCAGTTGGCCGACAACCCTGGGCGTGGCGAGCCGGGCACGGGCGAGATCAACTACCCGTGGCTCTTCAATCACATCGATTCGCTGGGCTATGCCGGCTGGATCGGCTGCGAATACAAGCCGCGCGGCACGACCGTCGACGGCCTCGGATGGCGCACCGCGCTCGTTCACTGAATCAAGACAAGGAAATCTCGCGACATGTCCAACACCAACGCACAGAAGATCGGCTTCATCGGCCTCGGCATCATGGGCGCGCCGATGGCCGGCCACCTGCTCGACGCGGGCCATCAGCTCTATGTGAACACGCGCGGCGGCACGCCGGAGCCCTTTGCCTCGCGGGCCATGGTCTGTGCATCGGCCACCGAAGTCGCCCAGCAGGCGGACATCGTCTTCATCATGGTGCCGGACACGCCGGATGTGGAGAAGGTGCTGTTCGGCGAAGGCGGCGTGGCGGCGGGCTTGTCGAAGGGCAAGATCGTGGTCGACTGCAGTTCGATCGATCCGATCGCAACCAAGGACTTCGCCAAGCGGATCATCGATCTGGGCTGCGGCTATGTCGACGCACCAGTTTCGGGCGGCGAAGTGGGCGCGAAGGCGGCGAGCCTCACGATCATGTGCGGCGGCGACGAGACAACATTCGGCCGCGTGCGTCCCCTGCTCGAGAAGATGGGCAAGAACATCACATTGGTCGGCGGCGTGGGCGATGGGCAGGTGTGCAAGGTCGCCAACCAGATCATCGTGGCGCTCAACATTGCGGCTGTGGGCGAAGCGCTGGTGTTCGCCTCCAAGGCAGGCGCTGATCCCGCAAAGGTGCGGCAGGCGCTGATGGGTGGCTTTGCGGCTTCGCGCATTCTTGAGGTGCACGGCGAACGGATGATCAAGCGCACGTTCGCGCCGGGGTTCCGGATCGCTCTGCATCAGAAGGATCTGAACCTGGCGCTGCAAGGTGCGCGGTCGATTGGCGTGGCGCTTCCTCAGACGGCGAGTGCTGCGCAACTCATGAATGCTTGTGCTGCGTTGGGATACGGGCAGGAAGATCACTCTGCGCTGGTGCGTGCGCTGGAGGCGATGGCGCAGCATCCTGTTGCGTCTTGAGGTGTTGGGGGGGGGGTGGCGGAGGCGGGCGGTGTGCGCTGGGCCGGCCGACGTCACCGGCCCTTCGGGCTGCCCTGCGCTGCTCGCGGTACGCGGGGTCCGCGCGAAACTCGCTTCGCTCAAACACGCGCGGCCCTGATCCGCGTACCGCTGCGCTGCTCGGCGGTGCCTCAACGGCCGGCCCAGCGCACACCGCCCGCCTCCGCAGGTAGGTTGGGGGTGATTTGTCCGCCGCCGTCGCTGTGATGAACGCGCAAGCTGTCGGCGTTCGAGGCGCGCGCATCCCCTCGTCAACCACGGAGCCCGGTATGCGGTGCGCCCTGCGCGACCCTTCTGCGCCGCTGAGGAGCGCAGCTTCAGGCGGATCAGGGCMGCGTGTGTCTGAGCGAAGCGAGTTTCACGCGGACCCCGCCTGAAGCGAGCACCGCAAGGAAGCCCGAAGGGCCGGCGCAGCGGGGTCGCGCAGGGCGCACCGCATACCGGGCGGACCCCCAAAACAAGCACCCCGCTTCCCTAAGAAAACAACCCAAGCATCCCCGTTCCACATATGAATAGTCCAGAAAAAAAGCAGAGCAACTACCAAGCGCATTCCCCCCTGTCACATCGAACTTTGGGTTAGCCTCTCTCCTGAGCCAAGAAGCAAGGAGACCCCGATGGCCAACGCACTTTCCCCCGCCGAACAGGCACTGCGCGACGCAGCGCGCGAATACCACCGTTCGCCTGTCAAAGGCAAGATCTCGATCTCGCCCACCAAGCCCCTTCTGAATCAACGCGACCTGTCGCTCGCCTACTCCCCTGGCGTGGCCTACCCTTGCCTCGACATCGAGGCCGACCCTTCGCTTGCGGCCGAATACACGTCGCGCGGCAACCTCGTCGGCGTTGTCACCAACGGCACCGCCGTGCTCGGCCTGGGCAACATCGGCCCGCTGGCCAGCAAACCGGTCATGGAAGGCAAGGGTTGCCTGTTCAAGAAGTTTGCCGGCATCGACGTCTTCGACATCGAGCTTGCCGAGAACGACCCCGACAAGCTCGTCGAGATCATTGCCGCGCTCGAGCCTACGCTGGGTGGCATCAACCTCGAAGACATCAAGGCGCCCGAGTGCTTCTACATCGAGAAGAAGCTGCGCGAGCGCATGAACATCCCCGTCTTTCACGACGACCAGCACGGCACGGCCATCATCTCGGCTGCCGCGCTCATCAACGGCCTGGAGCTTGTCGGCAAGAGGATCGAGGACGTCAAGATCGCCGTCTCCGGCGCTGGTGCGGCTGCCATTGCCTGCCTCGATGTGATGGTGGGCCTCGGCGCCAAGCCCGCGAACATCTACGCGGTCGACTCGAAAGGCTTGATCTACATCGGCCGCCCCGGCGGCTTCGATGATTCCAAGACCCGCTACGCGCAAAAGGACACCGGCGCCCGTACGCTCGCCGACGTCATGAAGGACGCTGACGTATTCCTCGGCTGCTCGGCGCCCGGCGTCGTCTCGCAGGACATGGTCAAGAGCATGGGCAGCCAGCCCATCATCCTCGCGCTCGCCAATCCCGAGCCCGAGATCCGGCCTGAACTCGCCAAGGAGGTGCGGCCCGACTGCATCGTCGCCACCGGCCGCTCGGACTATCCGAACCAGGTCAACAACGTCCTGTGCTTCCCGTACATCTTCCGTGGCGCGCTCGATTGCGGCGCCACCAAGATCACGGAAGAAATGAAGCTCGCCTGCGTGCGCGAGATCGCCGACCTCACCAAGGCCGACATCAGCGAGGAAGTCGCCACCGCCTACGCCGGCCAGGAGCTCGCCTTCGGCCCCGACTACATCATCCCCAAGCCCTTCGACTCACGCCTGATCCTGCGCATCGCGCCGGCAGTCGCCAAGGCAGCGCAAGCCTCGGGCGTCGCAACCCGCCCCATCGAAGACCTGGAGACCTATCGCCAGCATCTGACGCGCTTCGTCTACCAGACCGGCATGTTCATGCGCCCGGTGTTCACCGCCGCGAAGTGCGCAACCGCCAAGCGCGTCGCCTATGCCGAAGGCGAGGACGATCGCGTGTTGCGCGCGGCCCAACTAGCTGTCGACGAAGGGCTCGCCAAGCCCATCCTCGTGGGCCGCCCGGCGGTCATCGAATCCCGCATCCAGAAGGCCGGCCTGCACATCAAATTGGGCACCGACGTCGACTGCGTCGATCCGGAAGACGATCCGCGCTTCAGAACCTACTGGGAGGCGTATCACAAGATCATGGGCCGCCGCGGCATCACGCCCGAGGCGTCGAAGGCCATGGTGCGCCGCTCCAACACGACCATTGCGTCGCTGATGGTCCATCTGGGCGACGCCGACGCGATGCTGTGCGGACTGGTCGGGCGCTTCGACAGCCACCTGCGGATCCTGAACAACGTGCTCGGACTGAAGCGCGGCGCCCCGGGCTTCGCGACGCTCAATGCGCTCACGCTCGAAAAGTACACGCTGTTCATCGCCGACACCAGCGTGCATGAAGATCCGAGCGCCGAAACGCTCGCGAACATCGCGATGATGGCGGCCGAGGAAGTGCGCCGCTTCGGGTTGCCGCCCAAGGTGGCCTTCCTGTCGCATTCCAACTTCGGTTCGTCCGAGCGTGCATCGGCCCGCAAGATGCGGCTCGCGCGCGACCTGTTCGCCAAGATGGCACCCGACATCGAGTGCGACGGCGAGATGCACGGCGATGCCGCCTTGTCCGAGGATGTGCGGCGCAAGGCGCTGCCCGAAAGCCCGCTGACCGGCGAGGCGAACCTGCTGATCTGCCCCAACCTCGACGCCGCCAACATCCTCTTCAACGTATTGAAGATGACCGGCGGCAACGGCGTGACGGTAGGCCCCATCCTCATGGGCGCTGAAGGGCAGGCGCACATCCTGACCCCGTCGTCCACCGTCCGCCGTGTAGTCAACATGACCGCGCTGGCAGTAGCCAACGCGAACTCAACCCGGTAAAGACTTGCGCCCCCTGGTGTCCGGCAGGGGCCGGCGCAGCCAGGCCTGTTCGTGAGACACCGCGGGACTGGCTCCGCCAGACCGCAGGTGTCGCCCCCGGTGAGGGGGTGGGCGGCTACACGCAGTGAGCCAACCTGGGGGAGAGATAGGCCTCCGCCAAGCGCACCCAGCAGGCTGCGCCCAGTGGCAGCACGCGATCGTTGAAGTCGTAACCGGGGTTGTGCACCATGCAGCCGCCGAACTCTCCTTCACCGTTGCCGAGCAGCACATAGCACCCCGGCATTTCCTTGAGCATCCAGGCGAAGTCCTCGCTCCCCCCCATGCCCTTCGGCGCCTGCGTGAGAACCTTGTCCGCGCCGACGAGGTCGGTGCAGACCTGTTGCATCAGCTGGGTTTCCGCCTCGGTGTTGACCACTGGCGGCGTGAGCTGTCGATAGTCGATCTCCGCGTGCACGCCATGGGCCTGGGCCGTGAGATTCACGACCTCGCGAATGCGCTGCTCCACCATTTCACGCGTCGCGGGCTGCGCCGCGCGCACGTTCAGCCCGAGCGTGACGGATTCGGGAATCACGTTGTGGGTGGCGCCGCCGCGAATGAAGCCGACCGACACGACCGCCACATCGTCCGCCGCCACATTGCGCGCAACGATGGTTTGCAAGGCCGTGACGATGGCGGCGGCGGCCACGATCGGGTCGCGCGAGCGGTGCGGCATCGCGCCGTGGCCGCCCACACCCTTGATGGTGACGTCGGCGACATCCGATGAAAAGGTGACCGGGCCGGACATCACCCGAAAACTGCCCGCAGCCACGCCGGGCATGTTGTGCAGGGCATAGACAGCGTCGCACGGAAAGCGCTCGAACAGCCCGTCCTCGATCATCGCGCGCGCGCCGCAAAGGTTCTCTTCATCGGGCTGGAAGATCAGGTTCAGCGTGCCGTCGAAGTTGCGGGTGTCGGCCAGCGCCTTGGCCGCCGCCAGCAGGATGGCGGTGTGGCCGTCGTGGCCGCAAGCGTGCATGCGGCCGTGCTGGCGGCTCGCGTAGGGCAATCCGGTGGCTTCGACGATGGGCAGCGCATCCATGTCCGCGCGAATGCCGAGGCGGCGCGTGCCGTTGCCGAGCTTGAGTTGCCCGACCACGCCGCTGCGGCCGATGCCGGTATGCACCTCGTAGCCCCAGCTTTCGAGCAGGCTGGCGACCAACCTGCTGGTGGCGCCCACCTCGAAGCCGAGTTCGGGCTCGGCGTGAATCTGGCGACGAATGCCGACGAAGGTTTCGGCGTCGATCTGGATTTTCGGCAACAGGTGCGGCAGCGTCTGAAATGGGGCCAGGGTGGGTTGGCGACTCATGGGGTGTTCCTTTCTCGATCTCAACGTTCTTGATGCCGTGTTTCGCGGATGCTCATGACTGCAATCAGGGTCACGATGCCGCAGGCCATCATGTAGAAGGCCGGCGCCATCGGATTCCCGGTCGTGGCCAGCAGCCAGGTGACGATCAGCTGGCAGGAACCGCCGAACACCGTCACGCCGACCGCGTAGATCACCGACAGGCCGCTGGCCCGCACCTTGGCCGGCAGAAGCTCCATCAGCATCAGCAGCATCGGCGTGGAGCCCAGATAGACGGCGGCGGTCAGCAGCGCCGACAGAATCAGCACCAGCGGCACGCTCGGGTAATGGGTCATCAGCCAGAAGGACGGATACAGCGCGAGCACTGCGAACAGCATCGAGCCGAGCACGAGCGGCTTGCGGCGCTGCAGGCGGTCGGCCATGAATCCGGCAGCCAGTGAAGCCACGAGCCCGACCAGGCCGGTGACAACGCCCGACAGCAGCGACAACGACGGCGGCAGATGGAGCACACGGATCATGTACGTCGGCATGAAGTAGATCACCAGGTACGTGGCGACGGTGCCGCCGATGATCGTCAGGATGCCCTTGATCACCGTACCGCCATGTTCACGGAACAGCGTGCCCAGCGGACTCGGCGCGCTGGCCTCGGCCACGTGGGTTTCATCGAGTTGATTGCGGATGTAAAGACCCACCGGCGCAATCAGCAGGCCCAGCACGAAAGGCACGCGCCAGCCCCAACTCTCCAGCGAAGCCTGCGGCAGCGACGCATACAGCACCGCGCCCGTGAGCGCCCCCAGCACCGCGGCAATGCCTTGGCTGCCAAGCTGCCAGCTGACGCGAAAGCCGCGGCCCTTGATCCCACCGGCTTCCATCAGCATGGCGGTGGAAGCACCGATCTCGCCGCCGAGGGAGAAGCCTTGCAAAAGACGCCCGGCCAGGATCACGAGCGAGCCGAAGACGCCCGCCACTGCATAGGTCGGCGCGAACGCGAGACACAGCGTGCCGGCCACCATCAGCCCGATGGTCAGCGTCATGGCGGCCTTGCGGCCATGACGATCGGCGTAGTTGCCGATCACGAGGCCGCCCAGCGGCCGCATCACGAAGCCGATGCCGAAGGTGGCCACGGCCAGCAGCAACGAACCGTACGGGCTGTCCGACGGAAAGAAGAGCTTGCCGATCAGCAGCGCGAAAAAGCTGTAGACGGTGAAGTCGTACATCTCCAGCGCGTTGCCGATCGAGCAGGCGGCGATCAGGCGCGCCTGGCTCTGGCGGCGCCTGCCGTGCACGACATCGGCGGGCGGGGCGGAGCCCAGGATCGGGCGGGCGGACAAGGTCGATTCGCTCATGGGTGGTCTTGACGATCAGGTTGAGGCGGGGATTCGTGGGCGAGGTGTAGCGGGTGTTGCGGCACACCGCCGGCGAAGTATTCCGGCATTCCGCGAAAGCGCAGAATCACAAAATTTCACGCCGATAACCAAACGACATCCCCGTCATATGCGGGGTCAGATGGCTATTGGGGCAACTACCGAGAACCTCCAGGCATGAAGACACGATGAAACTGCAACAGCTGCGTGTCCTGCTGGCAGTGGCCCAGCACGGCAGCATCCACGAAGCCGCACGCGCCTCGCACACCACGCAGCCGGCGCTGTCGAAGGCGATCTCCGAGCTCGAACGAGAACTCGGCGTGACGCTCATGTCGCGATCGATGCGCGGCGTCAGCCTCACGCCCTACGGCGCGGCGCTGCTCAAGCGGGCCAGCGTTGTCGAACAGGAACTGCGCCACGCACTCGAAGACATCGAGGCGATCCGGGGCCACGCCGAGGGGCAGCTCAACATCGGATTCACCGCGGTGGCGTCGAGCGGCCCGCTGCCCGAAGCCATTGCGGCGTTCCGGCGCCAATTTCCGCATGTGGTGCTGCGCGCCTTCGAGCTGCGCCCGCAGCAGATCCTGGAAGGACTGCGCGAGGGCCGGCTCGACATCGGCTTGATCTCGACCAACAGCGGACCCGGAACCGTCGCCTTTCAGTGGGAACCGCTTTTCTCGGTCGGCATGCATCTGACGGTGCGCGCCGGCCATCCCTTGCGACGCACGACCCGCTTGCAGCCTTTGCTCGACGCCGACTGGCTGGTGCTCGACCCCCTCGACGATCCGGGCAGTCCGCTGGCCAGCCTGATGCGCCTGCATGGCTTGGGCATGCCCAAGCGGATCGTGCAGAGCGCGTCGAACCTGCTGGGTTTGCAGCTCGCCACCAACACGGACCTGATCAGCATGTGGTCCGATTTCGTCCTGAACGGAACCGGCCCTCTCGTTCTGAACAGGAGCGCACTGGACCGCCTGCCGATCAGCGACGAGTTGCCGGACTTCGCCGTCTTCCTGGTCTATCGCTCGGTCGACCTGATGACGCATGTCTGTACGGAATTCACCAAGGAGGTGCGCCACCAGGCGCGCACCCGCCCGCCGCGCCCGTAGCTCGACGCACGCCATGGGTTCGTCGAAAGGGTTCGCACCAAGTGCGTGCCGGCATCGTTTTTGCTTCAATTCCGTGCACTCATCAATCACGGAATCTCTCTGCATGAACAAGCGCCAATTGCTTCAGTCCTTCCTCGCCGCTTCGGCACTCAGCTTCGGCCTGGGCATCGCCCACGCCGAGACGACGCCGATCAAGTTCCAGCTCGACTGGCGCTTCGAGGGACCCGGCGCCTTCTTCACGCATCCTGCCGCCAAGGGTTACTTCAAGGCCAACGGGTTGGACGTCACGGTCGACGCGGGCAATGGTTCCGGCGGCGCCGTCACGCGCGTGGCCTCGGGCGCCTATGACATGGGCTTCGCCGACCTAGCGGCGCTGATGGAGTTCCACGCCAACAACCCCGACAGCCCGAACAAGCCGGTCGCGGTGATGATGGTCTACAACAACACGCCGGCCTCGGTCATGACGCTCAGGAAGAGCGGGATCACCAAGCCCACCGACCTCACCGGCAAGAAGCTCGGCGCACCGGTGTTCGACGCCGGCCGCCGCTCCTTCCCGATCTTCGCCAAGGCCAACAACATCGGCGCGGTGAACTGGACTGCGATGGACCCGACCCTGCGCGAAACCATGCTGATGCGCGGCGACATCGACGCCATCACGGGCTTCACCTTCACGTCGCTGCTCAATCTCGAAGCACGCGGCGCCAAGACGGCCGACGTGGTGATCCTTCCCTACCCCGACTACGGCGTGAAGCTCTACGGCAACGCGATCATCGCGTCGCCGAAGCTGATCAAGGAGAACCCGGCGGCGGTGAAGGCCTTCCTCATGGCCTTCACGAAGGGCGCCAAGGAAGTGATGGCCAATCCGGCCGTCGCCATCGAATCGATCAAGGCGCGCGACGGCATCGTCAACAGCGAACTGGAGACGCGCCGCCTCAAGCTCGCGATCGACACCGTGGTCAACACGCCCGACGCCCGCACCGAAGGCTTCGGCCAGGTCAACGCCGGCCGTCTGGCGCTGATGGCCTCGCAGGTGTCGGATGCCTTCGGCACCAAGACGCGCGTGAATCCTGATGCGGTGTGGAACGGTTCGATGCTGCCTGCGTCCGCCGACCTCAACATCCTGCGCAAGTAATGCAGGGGTCGGACACCACGCCCCTCGTCGCGCCCCTCGTCACGCCCTTCGTCGACTTCCAGGACGTCTGGCTCGCCTACAACGAAGAGCTGCTGCGCGCCAATCACTTCGCGGTCGAGGCCATCGACCTCAAGGTGAAGCGCGGCGAATTCATCGCCATCGTCGGGCCTTCGGGGTGCGGCAAGTCGACGTTCATGAAGCTCGCCACGGGCCTCAGGATGCCGTCGATGGGCAAGATCCGCATCGACGGCGAACCGGTCACCGGGCCGCTGAAGATCTCGGGGATGGCCTTCCAGGCGCCGTCGCTGCTGCCGTGGCGGACCACCGTCGACAACGTGCTGCTGCCGCTCGAGATCGTCGAGCCCTACCGCTCGACCTTCAAGGCGAAGCGCAAGGAATACGTCGAGCGCGCCCGCCGCCTGCTGCAGAAGGTCGGCCTCGGCGGCTATGAGGACAAGTTCCCGTGGCAGCTTTCCGGCGGCATGCAGCAGCGAGCGAGCATCTGCCGCGCGCTGATCCATGAGCCCAAGATGCTGCTGCTCGACGAGCCCTTCGGCGCGCTCGACGCCTTCACGCGCGAGGAGCTGTGGTGCATCCTGCGCGACCTCTGGACCGAGCAGCAGTTCAACGTGATCCTGGTCACGCACGACCTGCGCGAATCGGTGTTCCTCGCCGACACCGTGTACGTGATGAGCAAGAGCCCTGGCCGCTTCGTCGTGAAACGCGACATCGACCTGCCGCGACCGCGCGAGCTCGAACTGACCTACACCAAGGAATTCACCGACATCGTGCTCGAACTGCGCAGCCACATCGGTGCGATTCGAAGCAGCACCACCACAGCCGCGGCGCAATAAGACACGATGAAAAACAAGAAGCAAATCGAACGCTGGTCGCCGTGGCTGCTGCTGGTCGCCGTCCTCGTGCTGTGGCAGGTCATCTGCTCGGGATTCGGCGTGTCGGAGTTCATCTTCCCGAGCCCGTGGCGCATCTGGACGCAGTTCTGGGAATTCAAGGAAATCATCGCCGGCCATGCGTGGCGCACCTTCTGGGTCACGATGGCTGGCTTCGGCATTGCCATCGTCGTCGGGGTGCTGCTGGGCTTCGTGATCGGCAGTTCGCGCATCGCCTATTCGGCCGTGTATCCGCTGATGACGGCCTTCAACGCGCTGCCCAAGGCGGCGTTTGTGCCGATCCTGGTCGTGTGGTTCGGCATCGGCATCGGGCCGGCGATCCTGACGGCCTTTCTCATCAGCTTCTTCCCGATCATGGTCAATATCGCGACCGGCCTCGCGACGCTCGAACCCGAGCTGGAAGACGTGCTGCGCGTGCTGGGCGCCAAGCGCTGGGACGTGCTGATCAAGATCGGCCTGCCGCGCTCGCTGCCGTATTTCTACGGCTCGCTCAAGGTCGCGATCACGCTGGCCTTCGTCGGCACCACGGTGTCGGAGATGACGGCCTCCAACGAGGGCATCGGCTATCTGCTGATCTCCGCCGGTTCGTCCATGCAGATGGGCCTGGCCTTCGCGGGCTTGATGGTGGTGGGCGCGATGGCAATGGGGATGTACGAGGTCTTCAGTGTGATCGAGAAGCACACCACCGCCTGGGCGCATCGCGGTTCGCAGAACGAGTGACCGAGTGACCGAAAGCCGCTCGACGGCGCACGCGGCATCTCCTATGCTCGCCTCCTTGCACAAAGGAGACGAGCATGATCAAAGTCAGCGTGATGTATCCGCACACCCCGGGCGCCCGATTCGACCACGACTACTACCGCGACACGCACATGCCGTTGCTCAAGCGGCTGATGGGCGAGGCCTGCAAGTCCTACACCATCGACAAGGGCATCGCCGGCGGCGCACCCGGCACGCCGCCGGTGTACGTCGGCATGTGCCACATCTTCTGCGACTCGGTCGAAACCTTCCAGGCGGCCTTCGGTCCGCACGCGAAGGAGATCCTGGGCGATATCGCGAACTACACCGACCTGAAGCCGGAGATGCAGATCAGCGAAGTGGTGGTCGGCTGAGCGCCGCGGCCCCGCCCTATCAGACCAGGCGGGTCTCGATTTCCGTCTTGACCTCGGTCATCAGGCGGTGCACCGGGCACTTGCCCGCCACGCGCAGCAGGTCGGCGCGCTGCGCCTCGCTCAGGTCGCCCGTGACGCGCAACGAAGTCCCGAGCCGATAGGTGCCCTTGCGCTCCTCGCTGTCGTCGCGGTCGACGATCACTTCGATTTCTTCCACTGGAATGCCCTTGCGCTGCGCGTAGACGAGCACCGTGAGCGCCTTGCAGGCACCGAGCGATGCGTCGTAGAGATCATGCGGCAAAGGACCTTCATCCTTGCCGCCGAGATCCGGCGATGGGTCGACCGCAAACTCGTGCGCGCGAATCTTGACGATGTGCCGTGTGCCGGTGATGCCGTCGCGGCGGACTGTGATGCTCATGAAGGTCTCCTGAGGTCAGGCCGCGATGGTAGCCTCCGCCCGAGCGAGCGGCACCACGCGCATCCCGCGATGGATCTCGACCTCACCATGCTTTGCCAGCAGTTGCATCAGATGCTTGCGGATCAACATGCCGGGCCGATCGGACTCCATCGAATATTCGACGCCACGCCGCCGTGTGTCGACCAGCGCATCGGGGTCGGTGGATTCGAGGATGTCCTTGTCCTCCCGCGTGATCTCCTCGTCGAAGTCGATCAGCATCTGCGCCGGACAATCGGCTTCGCTGTCGTTGCGAAACAGCCATTGGCACAACTGCATGCGGCCGTCGTCGATCGGCGTGAAGCAGTTGATGATGATGTGGCGGATGCCTGACGGGTATTCGATATCGAGCCGGCGCGAGAACGGCAGGAAATAGGCGTTGCGCATGTGGCGCGTGGTGATCGGATCGGTCACGCCGCTGATGGCATGGAACTTCGCCGGGTTGACCGCCTGGATGATCGTCTCGGCATGGAAGCCGCTGTCGTTCTCGATCAGTTCGTACTTGCTCGGCTTGGGGCTGGCGGCCACGCCGAAGGTTGCGCGATGCACGAAGCTGAAGTGCGAGTTGTCGAAGGAGTTCTCCAGCGCACGCATTGGGCTGGTCTGCCACTCTTCATAGAACTGGTGGATCGTGCGAAAGCCCGGATCGTCGAACTCGGGGATCTCCGGAATGCCCGCGATCGGCTCCTCCAGCGCTACCCACGCGTAGCCGTAACGCGCCGTGCAGTGGTAGGCGGTGGTCTTGTATTCAGGCGAGATCTTGCGGTCGGCTTCGTACTGCGGGATGCGGATCACCTGCCCGCCGCGGTCATACGTCCAGCCGTGATAGCCGCACTGGATGGCGCCCTGACCGCAGGCCTTGCCTTCGCGGTCGACGCACCAGCCCTTCGACAGCTTCGCCGTGCGATGGCAGCAGCGATCGCGCAATGCTGCGGGCTGGCCGTCAGCGTCGAGGAAGAGGACGATGCTCTCGCCGAGCAGCGTGAAGGGCTTCGGCCCCTGCTGCAGGTCGGCCAGCGGCATGACGGCATGCCAGAACTTGCGGAAGACGGGTTGTTGCGTGACGAGCATGAAGAGACTCCTTCGGTTGTGCGTGGGGACGACCATGAAAGAGCAATTTCCCGCCACGGGCCGCCTGTGAATCCAGGCGCACCGGGCTGAACGCTTCTACTCTGCGCGGGTTCTGATGCAAGTTGCGGGCCCGATTGGGCGCGCGATTTTCAACAGCGCGATGCTGCCCGCGCGCGGTGAACGTAACATTCAGGCATGCGCGCACTTCCTGCCGACCTCCTTCCTCCCGAGACTCAGTTGGACGAACGCGATGGCCGCTACCTCCGAAAGGCCATCGTCTGGTCGCATGCGGCGCGACGCCGCGGCAACCGCCCGTTCGGCGCCGTGGTGGTTTCCGCCGCGGGCGAGGTCCTGGCCGAGGCCTACTGCAACACGGCCGAAACCGGCGATGTGACAGGCCACGCCGAGACCAACGCAGTGAGCATGCTCGGCGAACGCAAGCTGTCACGGGAAGAACTGGCCGGCGCGACCATTTATTCGTCAGGCGAGCCCTGCGTCATGTGTGCCGGCGCCATCTTCTGGTCCAACATCGGCCGCGTGGTGTTCGGCATCGACGCGGAGCGACTGCGCATCTTTCGCGGGGAACACGGCGATCAACGCGATGCCGAGTTGTCGTGCCGCGACGTGTTCCGCGCGTCGCCGCATCCGATCGAGTGCATCGGCCCTGCGCTGATCGACGAGGCCAGCGCGGCGCACGCCGGGGCGTGGAAAACCTGAAAGCTCAACGCGCAGCCGGCAGCGCGACGACTTCGATCGCAGCCAGGTTCGAGACCGAGCGGGCCGCCTTGACGTCGCCGGGCACGACAAGGCGCGCCATACCGCTGCGGTCCAGCGGCTTCCCGTCGATGCTGTAGGCGACGATCACGGGCTTGTTACGAAATCCGTGCCGCGGCTCACGGCCTCCCAGGCTTGCATGTCCTTGAGAAGCGCTTCCGAGTGGGCACGGATCGCATCGATGGAATCCCCGCCCAGTTGCAGGCGCAAGGGCGTGTGCGCATCGTTCAAGGCCCGCTCGATCGCGGCGGCAGCCTTGCGCGGATCGCCGGGCTGGGTGTTGTGCATGGTGCGCGCGAACTCACGCGTGCCGCCGACCACCGGCTGGTAGTCCTCGATCAACGGCATGTGCCGCATGCCGCTCCCGGCGAGCTGCGTGCGGAACTGGCCCGGCTCGACGATCAGCACCTTGATGCCGAAGGGAGCGACTTCCTGCGCCAGGGCTTCGGACGCGCCTTCGAGCGCGAACTTCGATGCGGAGTACGCGCTGAAGCCCGCAAAGGAAAGCTGGCCACCCAGGCTGGACATGTTGACGATCGCTCCCGAACGTTGAGCGCGCAGCACCGGTAGAGCGGCGCGAGTCGCCGCCATCGCGCCGAAGAAGTTGGTGTTCATCAGCGCGCGCAGTTCGGCGTCTGAGGTCTCCTCCAGCGCGCCGACCACTCCGTAGCCCGCGTTGTTGATGAGCACGTCGATGCGACCGAAACGCGCGACGGCTGCTTGGATGGCGACCTCCGCGGCGCCGGCTGCGTCGACGTCGAGCGGCACGGCCAGGGTCCGTTCGGGCGCCAGCGCGACCAGATCGGCGAGGCGATCGATCTCGCGCGCAGTAGCGACCACGTTGTGGCCTTGCGCCTGCGCGTGCTCGGCGAACGCGCGGCCAAAGCCGGAGGCGGCGCCGGTGATGAACCAGGTCTTGGGCGTGAGGGCGGAAGCGGGGGCAAGGGTCGACATATCGGTTCCTCTGGCGTTTGGTACGTGAGTGCAACTATTCCCGGAACTTCATTCGTCGACTAGACAGAATAAATCGAATGTACCTTGCGATACGATGCATGAATGGACCGCGCCCTCCTCCCTCATCTCGCGATCGTGCTTGCGGTGCACCGGCGCGGCGGCTTCGCTGCGGCAGCGGCCGAACTCGGCATGAGCGCATCGGCCGTGAGCCACGCCGTGCGCGCGGTCGAGGACCAACTCGGCCAGCCGCTCTTCGCCCGCACCACGCGCAGCGTGCGGTTGACCGAGGCCGGCGAGAACTTCATCGGCCTGCTCGGCCCCGCCATGGGCGAGATCGCCGATGCTGTGGACCGGTTCGGCGAATCCCTGGGACATGTCGGCGGCGTGTTGCGCATCAATGCGCCGCATGTGGCGCTGCCGATGGCCATCACCCCGCTCATCGCCGAGATGGCGCGCCGCCACCCGAACCTCATGGTCGAAGTCACGAGCGACGACGGACTGACCGACATCGTGGCCGCCGGCTATGACGCCGGCGTGCGGCTCGGACACACGGTCGCGCAGGACATGGTGGCGGTGCGTCTCACGCCGCCGTTCCAGGCCATCCTGGTGGCGACGCCGTGCTACCTGTCGGAAGCTGGTGTGCCACGCAACATTGCCGCGCTCGCCCAGCACAACTGCATCGGCTTTCGGTTCGTGACTTCGGGGGGCGTGTACGCCTGGGACCTGCGTGACAAGGGCGCGCACGTGGCCGTCGAAGTCACGGGCACGGTCCGCGTGACCGACGCGCTGTACGCCAAGGAACTGGCACTCGCTGACGTCGGCATTGCCTACATCTTCGAGCCGCTGGTCCGCGCCGAACTGCGCGACGGCCGCCTGCGCCAACTGCTGCCCAAATCGGCCTTCGAGGAGCCGGGCCTGTTCCTCTATTTCCCTCGGCGCGCGGCGCAGGCGCCGAAGCTGCGTGCCTTCGTGGATCTGGCGCGGGATCGATTAACCTCCGCTGCATGAAATCCAAAGTGCAGTTCCGCCTGCGCATCTACCGGGACGACAGCATCGCCATCGGCCCGGGAAAGATCGCGTTGCTCGAAGCCATCGCGGAGACCGGCTCCATTTCCGCCGCGGGGCGCCAGCTCGGCATGTCCTACCGGCGTGCCTGGATGCTCATCGACGAAATGAACCGCGCCTTGAGTTCACCCGCCGTGACCACAGCCGCCGGCGGCGCGCATGGCGGTGGAACGGCCCTCACGCCGATCGGCGAGCAGATCGTGCAGCACTACCGCGCCATCGAGAGCACCGCGCGCGTCGCCGCCGCGGCGGACATCACCGCACTGACCCGCCTGCTGGCGCAATGACCATGACGATCGCTTGCCGCCCCATCGGCGTAGTGCACAGCCGCTTCACCGACGTCGCCGGCATGCCGATCCAGACGGCCGGCGCGCCCGACGAACCCGGCCGCGTCGAGGTCTTCCCCGAATTCGCGGCGGGACTCCGGGACATCGAGGGCTTCGAGTTCCTGATCCTTCTGACCCACATGGACCGCTGCGCCAGGGAACTGCTCGAGGTGGTGCCCTTCCTCGACACCGAATCCCACGGTGTTTTCGCGACTCGGGCGCCGGCGCGGCCCAATCGGATCGGCCTTTCCATCGTGCGGCTGGAGTTGGTCGAAGGGTGCACGCTTCATTTCAGCGGCAACGACATGCTTGACCAGACACCGGTGCTGGACATCAAGCCCTACGTGCCGCGTTTCGATGTGCGCAGCACGGAGCGCGTGGGTTGGTTCGGCGCCAGGCTGGATCAGTTGCTGGAGACCCGGTCGGACGACCGGATGGCGTAAGCCTCAGCCCGGACCGGCCTTCCGGCGCAGCACGTCGCCCATGTCCTGC
Organism: Variovorax sp. 05L425; assembly: GCF_056397705.1. Lineage (NCBI taxonomy): Bacteria > Pseudomonadati > Pseudomonadota > Betaproteobacteria > Burkholderiales > Comamonadaceae > Variovorax > Variovorax sp. 05L425. The sequence continues at coordinate 19,807 of NZ_JBFTNY010000038.1, forward strand.
GCGTCCGTGCGCGCCACCAGAAAAGATTGCGCCTCTCCGTTGGCCGACACCACCGAGATGACGAAGCCGTCGGCGTCCAGCGCCTTCTCGACGCGCCATTCGTGAACCTCCGTGACGCGGCGGAACTCCGGTTTACCGGCGACGGAATGGACTACGGTGTCGTATTCGGGGTGTCGCATGATGTTGGCGCCGCTGTATCTTTCAGTATATGGAGATTGTCATCTTTCCAGATCCGAACCTCGCTGAGCGCATCAAACTTGTCTGTGTGTAACAATCTCGTGATTCCCTCATGAACACGACGACCTCGCTGCTTGCCTCGATGGACTGGTCACCGCTGGTGCTGTCGGTCAAGGTCGCCGCTTTTGCCACGCTGCTGGCACTGCTGGCCGGCGTGGCGCTCGGATGGGTCTTCGCACGCAAGCAGTTCCCGGGTTCCACGGTGCTCGAATCGCTGTTCATGCTGCCGCTCGTGCTGCCGCCGACGGTGATCGGCTACGGCATCCTCGTCGCTGCGGGCCGGCGCAGTCCGCTCGGCGGCTGGCTGCGCGACCACTTCGACTACACCATCATCTTCAGCTGGCATGGCGCCGTCGTGGCATCGGCCGTGGTGGCACTGCCGCTGGTGCTCAAGTCGGCGAGTGCCGCCTTCGAAGGCGTCGACCGCTCGCTCGAAGCGGCGGCCAGCACCCTGCGCCAGTCGCCCTTCTCCGTCTTCCTGCGCGTGACGCTGCCGCTTGCATGGCCGGGCATCCTGGCGGGCACGCTGCTGGCCTTCGCACGGGCCATGGGGGAGTTCGGCGCCTCATTGATGGTGGCGGGGTCCATCCCGAAACAGACCCAGACCCTGTCGATGGCGATTTATGACGCAGCCCAGGCCGGCAACGACGATCTCGCGCTGGTGCTTGTGATCGTCACATCGCTGCTATCGATCACCGTGCTGGTTCTGTCGAACCGCTTCTTCTCCCTCCGTTGAAATCCAAGGAGCCGCATCATGCGCACGTCACGTCTCGCCGCCCTCGTCCTCGCACTGGCCCTGCCCTTGGGCGCTGCCGCCCAGCAGATCACCGTGTCGGCGGCCGCGAGCCTGACGGATGCGTTCAAGGAACTCGGGCCGAAGTTCGAGGCCACCAAGCCCGGCGCGACGGTCCGGTTCAATTTCGCCGCTTCGGGCGTGCTGCTGCAACAGATCAGCCAGGGCGCGCCTGTGGATGTCTTCGCCAGCGCCGACCAGGAAACCATGAACCGGGCCGCGGACCAAAAGCTGATCGACACCGCCACGCGCAAGAACTTCGCAAGCAACAGCCTGGTGCTGATCGAACCCGCCAAGGAAGGCGCGGGCGTCAAGTCGCTGCAAGACCTGACGGGGTCTGCCGTCAAGAAGATTGCCGTCGGCAAGACTGCAACGGTGCCGGTGGGCCGCTACACCAAGGAAGTGCTCGACAGCGCCAAGCTCTGGACCACGCTCGAACCCAAGTTCGTGCAGGCCGACAGCGTGCGGCAGGTGCTCGACTACGTGAGCCGCGGCGAGGTCGAAGCAGGATTCGTCTACCGCACCGACGCGGCGATCATGGGCGACAAGGTCAAGGTCGTGCTCACGACGTCGGGTCACACGCCGGTGACCTACCCGGTCGCGGTCGTCGCCGAGAGCAAGGAAAAGGGCCTCGCGCAGGACTTCATTGCCTTCCTTTCGACCGACGTGGCACAGCAGACCCTGGCGCGTTTCGGCTTCGGCAAACCGTGATCGATGTCGATCTTCAGCTGACAGTCACGGACCACGCCCGGCGATTCGACCTTGCCGCGCGCTTCGCGACGGACGTTCCCTTCGCGGCGCTCTACGGCCCTTCCGGCGCAGGCAAGTCGCTGACCTTCCAGGCGATCGCAGGGCTTTTGCACCCGGCGCGAGGCCACGTGCGGCTCGACGGACGCACCCTCTTCGATTCCACGCGGCACATCGACATTCCGACACCCGAGCGCCGCATCGGCTACCTGTTCCAGAACTACGCACTCTTTCCGCATCTGTCGGTCCGCGACAACGTCGCATTCGGACTCACGTCGTGGCGTCACCCCCGGATGTCGCGAGAGGACAGCGACCGTGTCGATGCCTTGCTGGAGAGCTTCGACCTGACCGCCATGGCCGGCAGCAGGCCGCGGACGCTCTCCGGTGGTCAGCAGCAGCGGGTGGCGCTTGCTCGCGCGCTGGCCTGCCGACCGCAGGTGCTGCTGCTGGACGAGCCCTTCGCAGCGCTCAATCCGATGCTGCGCAGCAGTGTTCGGCAAGACCTCGCGACCATGCGCCGCGAATGGGGAATTCCGGTGTTGATGATCACGCACGACATCGACGACGTGCTCGAACTCGCCGACGTCGCCTTCGTCTACCAGGCTGGCCAGGTGGTGCGCGAGATCGACCTGCGCGACGGCAGCAGCCGCGAACTCATGGCACAGAAGCTCGGCGGTGCATCACTGCGGGAAGAAACGCCGCTGCGCGGCAAGTTGCGCCGCTTGCTGAAGGGCGAGTAACAACATTCGCTGCTGCGCCGCAGCAGAAAAAACCAACCTTTAGGTGGGCGGCATCCTGGTCTCCCGGGCGTCGAATAGCGCTCCTGATTTCGAATCCAGGAGACAACACATGATCGAACTGCAGGGCCGAAAGGCCCTCATCACGGGCGCTGCGCAGGGCCTCGGGCGAGCGATCGCCGAGCTCTTCGTCGAGCGCGGCGCGCAGGTGATGCTCGCCGACATCGACGAGGCTGGCGCCGCGAAAACGGCCGACGCCCTCGGCCCGATGGCGCGCTCGGTGCGCTGCGACGTCACTTCGGCGGCCGACTTCGCGCGCGCCGTCGAAGCCACCACAAGCGCCTTTGGCGGCATGGACACGCTGGTCAACAACGCGGGCATCGAAATCGTGAAGCCCTTGTTCGACCAGACCGAGGAAGAGTTCAACCGACTCATGAACATCAACGTGATGGGCGTCTTCCTCGGCATGAAGCATTCGCTTGCGGCGCTGGCCGCATCGGGGCGCGGGTCGATCGTCAACATCTCTTCGCTCGCCGGCACCAACGGCGTGCCGCTGTTCGGTTCGTACTGCGCGTCGAAGGCGGCGGTGATCCAGCTCAGCCGCGTCGCGGCTGCGGAGCTTCGACCCACCGGCATCCGCGTCAATGCGGTGTGCCCAGGCTTCGTCGGCACGGCGATGGTCGAACGGCTGATCCCGACGGTCGAGGCGGTCGTCGGCGTTCCCTTCGATGCGCTCGTCGCGGCCAAGCAGCTACGGCTCGGCACGCCGCTGGAGGTGGCTGAAATGACCGCCTTCCTCGCGTCCGACGCCTCCAGCTGGACCACCGGCTCCCACTACATCCTGGACGGCGGCCTGTCTGCCGGATTGCTATGAACGGTGCACAACTTCTCAAGGACAAGGTCGCGATCGTCACCGGCGCGGGAAGAGGCCTGGGCGAAGCCATTGCACGCGCCTACGCCGCCGAGGGCGCCAAGGTGATCGTCTCGGACATCGACGCAAACGCGGCGCAGCGTGTGGCGAGCTCGCTGCTTGGCGCCAGCGCCTTCACCTGCGACGTACGCGTTCCGGCGCAGGTCGAGGCGCTCGTGGCCGAAGCAACGAAGCGGCACGGCCGCCTCGACATCATGGTGCCGAACGCCGGCATCGCGACGGTCACGCCACTTGCGCAGACGAGCTACGAGCAATGGCGCGAGGTCACCTCGGTCAACCTCGACGGCGTGTTCCTGTGCATCCGCTACGCCGCGCCGGTAATGGTCGCCGCGGGCGGCGGTTGCATCATCAACATGGCCTCGATCACTGCCAAGGGCGCATGCCCGCTGATCGGCAGCTACGCGGCGGCCAAGGCCGGCGTGATGTCGCTCACGCAGACCGCGGCGGTCGAACTGCGTTCGCACAACGTGCGCGTGAACGCGATCCTGCCGGGCTTCGTCGAGACCGATCTGGTCAAGTCCCACAAACAGGAATTCGAGAAGCAACTCAACCTGCCGGATTTCGCTGCGTTGATCACGCAGCGCCAGGGTCGCTACGGAACGCCGGAGGAAGTGGCAAACCTCGCGGTCTTCCTCGCATCGAGCCGCTCCAGCTTCTCGAACGGCAGCGCCTTCGTGCTCGACGGCGGCGCGAGTTCGTCCCTTCTTTGAACGCCCCACACAGCAGAGAAAGAACACCATGAGCAAAAGCAAGAAGCCCGTCATCGTCTACGGCGCCAGCGGCTACACCGGTCGGCTGGTCTGCGAATACCTGCGCGAGTACGGCGTGCCCTTCATCGCCGCCGGCCGCAGCGCGGAGAAGCTGAACGCGGCCATGAAGTCCAATGTGGCCGGCATCGAGACCGCCGACTACGAAGTGGTCGAGGTGGCGCACACCACCGAAGCGCTGACCAAGCTCTTCACCGGCGCCTCGGTGGTGCTGAACACGGTCGGCCCGTTCGCCAAGTTCGGCCCCGAGGTGGTCCACGCCTGCCTCGCCGCCAAGTGCCACTACACCGACACCACCGGCGAGCAAGACTGGCTTATCACGCTGGAGGAAGAGTTCGGCACGAAGTTCGCGCAAGCCGGCCTGCTGCTGTCGCCCGGCCTGGCGCAGATGTACACCACCGGCGAGATCGCGGCCCAGCTGTGCCTGGAGACGCCGGGCCTGGACACGCTGGACATCGCGGTCTTCTGGGGCGGCAGCCCGACCATCGCCTCGACGCAAACCATCCTGGTGAATGCCGCCACCTCCAAGGCCTTCTTCTTGCAACAGAACCAGATGGTCGAATGGCAACCCGATGCCGGCCTCTACAACCTGGCCATCCCGGGCCAGCACGAGATGGCGCTGGCCCTGCCTTGGGGCGGCACCTCGCATCCGGTGTGGTTCCGCAAGGACCCGCGGGTAGCCAACGTCAAGGTGCTGGGCGGCGTCTTCAACAAGCCGCTGATGCTGGGCGTGCCGCAGATCGTTGCCGCGGCCTTGAAGGCCACCGAAGGGATGCCGCCCGACGAGCGTTATGCCGCGCTGGCGAAGACCGCCGCCGGCGTGATGAACAGCATGCCGCCGCGCGAGAACCCGCGCCTGAACAAGTCGGTCGATTCGGTGCATGCGACCGGGCCGCTCGGCCGCGCGCACTGCGTCATCTTCGGCAACTGCAACTACAAGCAGACCGGCCTGCTGCAGGCCCATGCCGCCTACTCACTGCTGCAGCAGCCGCCCAAGCGGGTCGGCTTCGCCTCCGGCTGCCAGGCCTTCGGCCACCACGAGCTGCTCGGCGTACTGCGCAGCTTCGGGCTGGTGGCCAAGCCGGAACTCCGGGTCGAGACCTGAAGCGCCGATGACGAGACTTCGCCCACCCCTGCGCAACCTGGCGGACATCGAAGCGATCGAGGAAGTGCGGATCGGCGACCGGCTGGCGCAGCCGGTGTCGAGCTACGCCGCGATCGCCCGCCAGGCCGCCGCCACGCCGCGGGCGCCGGCGCTGACCTATGTGCACGACGGCGACCCGTCCGGCGGCGAGACGCTCTACGACTACGCCACACTGTTCGCTCGCGTCACGCAGGCGGCCAACGCCTTCCACAGCCTGGGCGTCGGCCGTCGCGACGTCGTCGCGTACCTGTTGCCCAACCTGCCCGAGACGCACTTCACGCTCTGGGGTGCGGAGGCGGTCGGCATCGTGAACCCGATCAACCCGTTCCTGGAGGTCGACCACATGGCCGGCATCCTCCAGGCTGCGGGGGCGTCGGTGCTCGTCGCGCAAGGCCGGCTCGACACGCCGGGCATCTGGGAAAAGGTCGAAGCCCTGCGCGGGCGCGTGCCGACGCTGCGCGCCGTGCTGCGTGTCGGCGGCATCGGCCCTTGTCCGCCGTGGGCACTCGATTTCGAGGCGCTCCTTGCGGATCAGCCGGGCGGCCGACTGCTCGCGCCGTCGGCACCTTCGGGCGACGACATCAGCTCGTACTTTCACACCGGCGGCACCACGGGCACGCCGAAGCTCGCGCGCCGCACGCACTTCAACGAAGCGGCCAATGCCTGGGCCGTGACGACCGTGACCGACATCACCGCCAGCGACACCCTGCTCTGCGGGCTGCCGCTCTTCCATTCAAACGCGATGATGGTCACGGGCCTGGCGCCGTTCAGCGTGGGCGCGCACGTGGTGCTGCTGTCGCCAGCCGGCTATCGCAACCCGCGCACCATTCCGGCCTTCTGGCGTTCGGTCGAACGCTATCGCGCGACCTTCTTCAGCGCCGTGCCTACGGTGCTCTCCGCGCTTCTGAACGTGCCGCGCGAAGACGCCAACATCCGCTCATTGCGCTTCGCCATCTGCGGCGCGGCGCCGCTCGCGCCCGAGCTGTTCCAGCGCTTCGAGCGCGCGACCGGCCTCAAGCTGCTCGAAGGCTACGGCATGACCGAGGCGACCTGCGTCAGCTCGTTGAACCCGCGCGACGGCGACCGCGCGATCGGCTCGATCGGCCTGCGGCTGCCCTACCAGGAGATGAAGGTGGCGCATCTCGGTGCCGACGGCAAGGTGGCACGAGATGCGGCAGTCGACGAAATCGGCACCATCCTCCTGCGCGGGCCCTTCGTCTTCTCGGGCTACGTCAACGAGAGCGACGACGCCGGCATCCGCCTCGACGGCGGCTGGCTCAACACCGGCGACCTGGGGCGGCAGGATCCGCGCGGCTACTTCTGGCTGACCGGCCGCGCCAAGGACCTGATCATCCGCGGCGGCCACAACATCGATCCCGCGATGATCGAGGAAGGCCTGATGCGCCACCCCGCGGTCGAACTGGCGGCAGCCGTCGGCAAGCCTGATGCGCACGCCGGCGAACTGCCGATGGCCTACGTCACGCTGCGCAAAGGCATGCGTTGCGACGCGGCGGAGATCCTTGCGCATGCACGCACCGCGATCACGGAGCGCGCAGCGGTGCCGGTGGACGTGGTGGTGCTCGAAGCGATGCCGCTCACCGCGGTCAACAAGATCTACAAGCCCGCCCTGCGCCAGCAGACCATCGCGCGCGCACTCGCCGAAGCAGTGCAGGCTGTGTGCGGTGACGTGGACGTGCAGGTGGCGGTCGAGCCGCATCCGCGCCACGGCCTGGAGGCGCGCCTGACCGCCCGCCGCCCGAAGGGGCCGGAAGCCGAAACCCTGATGCAGGCCACCGAAGCCCGGCTCGGTGCGCTGCCTGTTCGATGGACCCTCGCATGGAGAGATGAATGAACAACGTCGTTTGCGTGGCCGGCGTCGGCATGGTGCCCTTCACCAAGCCCGGCCGGAGTGCGCCCTATCCCCGGATGGGCGCCGATGCGGCGCGTGCGGCGCTGGACGACGCAGGCGTGGACTACCTGCGCGTCGAGCAGGCCTATGCCGGCTACGTCTTCGGTGATTCGACCTGTGGGCAAGCTGCGCTCTACGAGGTCGGGCTGAGCGGCATTCCCGTCGTCAATGTCAACAACAACTGCGCGACGGGCTCGACCGCGCTCTTCCTCGCACGGCAGGCCGTGGCCAGCGGCGCGGTCGAATGCGCACTCGCGCTGGGCTTCGAGCAGATGAAGGCCGGCGCGCTGGGCGCAAGCTTCACCGACCGGCCGGACCCGCTGGGCCGCTTCCAGGCCACGATGGAAGCGATCCAGGGCCCGGAGACCGCGCCGATCGCCGCGCAGTACTTCGGCGGCGCGGCACGCTGGCATGCCGAGCACTTCGGCACGAAGGCCGAGACCTTTGCGCGCATCGCGGTCAAGGCGCGCAGCCATGCGGCGCGCAATCCGCTGGCCGTCTTCCGCGATCCGGTCACGCTCGAAGAAGTGATGGCCTCCCCCACCGTCTTCGACCCGATGACGCGGCTGCAATGCTGCCCGCCGACCTGTGGTGCCGCCGCGGCCGTACTCTGCACGGAAGGCTTCGCCCGGCGGCACGGACTGAGCACCGCCGTGCGCATCACCGCGCAGGCGATGACCACCGACCGCCCGGACAGTTTCGATTCACAGGACATGCGCAGGCTCGTCGGCTTCGAGATGAGCCGGAGCGCCGCACAGCAGGTGTACCTCGAAGGCGGCATCGGGCCGGAGGACATCGACGTGATCGAACTCCATGACTGCTTCACCGCCAACGAGTTGCTGACCTACGAGGCGCTGGGCCTCGTCGCAGAAGGCGGCGGCGAGCAGATGGTGCTCGACGGCGACAACACCTACGGCGGGCGCTGGGTCGTCAATCCCTCGGGCGGGCTGCTGTCGAAAGGGCATCCGCTGGGCGCCACGGGGCTCGCTCAGTGCGCGGAACTCGTGTGGCAACTGCGCGGCGCCGCGGGCGACCGGCAGGTGCCCGGGGCACGCGTTGCGCTTCAGCACAACCTCGGGCTCGGCGGGGCGTGTGTCGTCACGCTGTATCAGGCACACTGAGCGCCCTTCGTTGTGCAGCAAGGAGCACCCATGGCGCGGGCGGCAGGCAGGTCGGGCGAGGTTTCGCCATCGGCGACGGTACTGGTCGAGTCCAAGCTCGCACCGCCGCAACTCTCGCTGAGCCTGCTCGAGCGCAACCGGCTTTCGGCGCTCCTGCATGCGGGACTGGCGCGCCGTGTGATCAGCGTGACGGCGGCCGCCGGCTACGGCAAGACCACGGCACTGGCGCAGTTCGTCGCGCAGTTGGAGCCGCTCGGGGTGACCTGCGCATGGCTCAGCCTCGACGCCGAGGACAACGATCCCTTGCACTTCATCCGCTATGTCGCCGCGGCCCTGCATCACGCCGATCCACGACTGGGCCGCAGCGCGCTCGCGCAGATCGAGGGCGGCAGCATGGCCTCGCTCGACGCCGTGATGGCCTCGCTGCTGCATGACCTGATGGGCCACGATCGGCGGCTGATGCTGGTGCTCGACGACTTTCATCTCGTGCACAACGAGACCGTGCACCGCAAGCTCGAATGGCTGCTGGCCCACCTGCCGCCCACCTCGGGGCTGCTGATCGCGAGCCGCACGCGACTTCCGCTTTCGTTGAGCCAGCTTCGGCTGCGCGGCGAACTGCTCGAATTGAGCGCGTCGCACTTTGGTCTGGAACTGGACGAGGCTGCCGACTTCGTCGGCCGCGTCGGCGGCGCGCCGCTGGAGCACAGCCAGGTCCGGACCCTGCACGAACTCACCGAGGGCTGGATCGCCGGCCTGCAACTCGCTTCGCTCGCGCTGCGCGAAAGCGAGGACAAGGACGCCTTCCTCGCCGCCTTCTCGGGCACCGATCGCGACATCACCGACTATCTCGGCGAGCAGGTGCTCGACAGCCTGCGGCCCGAGCTGCGCGACTTCCTGCTCGGCACGGCCGGCTTCGAGCGCTTCTGCGCCGAGTTCTGCGACGAAGTGCTGCAGCGCGGCGACAGCCGTTCGATGCTCGCCGAGATCGAGGCGCGCAACCTGTTCCTTTCGGGGCTCGACCGCTCGCGCACCTGGTTCCGGTACCACCATCTCTTCGCCGACTACCTGCGGGGCCGCGCCAAGGAACGGCCTGCCGAGGCATCGCGCGCCGCGTGCCTGCGTGCGAGCGACTGGTTCAACCGCCATCGACTGCCGCACGAGGCCGTGCGCTATGCCTTCGATGGACAAGACATCGAGCGCGCTGCCGATCTGGTCGCGGAGTTCTCGGCGGAACTCGTCCAGCATCGCGGCGAGCATGCGACGCTGCTCGGCTGGCTGACACGACTTCCGCCGGCGCTGGTCCTGGCGCGCCCCAAGATCCGCACCGGCCATGCGTGGTCGCTGGTGCTCACCCGCCGCCACGCGGAGGCCGACCAGGAGCTCCGATCGCTCGAAAGCGCCTGCACGGACGATGGCGATGAAGCCGTGCGCAGCATGGTCGAGATGATTCGCTGCGTGTACTACGCGCTGTCCGACCAGCCCCTGCTCGCCAAGGCGGCGAGCGAGGCATGGCTGAGATCGTGGCCGCGCGCGGATGCGTTCCGCACCGGCGTGGTGGCCAACGTGCTCGCTTCGGGCTGCTGCGCCACCGACGGCTTCGAGCAGGGACTGCAGGCGCTCGCGATCGCGCGCCGCGCGTTCGAGGAATGCGGCGCGCACTACGGCCTGGCCTGGGCCAGCGCGCTGGGCATGATGATCGCGATGCGCCGCGGCGACTATCCGGAGGCCATGGCGCAGGCCCGCGTCGGTCTTGCGACGGTGGAGCCCAGCCTGGGTGTCGCCTCCTATGCGGGATCGATGCTGACCCTGCTGGCGGCGGAGGTCTGCTACGAACAGGGTGAGCTCGCGCAGGCCCAGCGCTACCTCGAACTCGGACTGCCGTTCATCGACGAGCATGGTCTGGTGGAAATGAGCGCGGCCGGCTACCTCACGCGCGCGCGGCTGCTTCGCCTGCGCGGCGATCTTGCGGCGGCGGACGCCTGCCTGCTCGAAGGCGAGTCACTGGGGCATCGACTGCGATTGCCGAGGCTCGCGCGCATCCTCGCGGCGCAACGCTGCGCCTTGCGGCTGCAGGCCGCATCGCTCGACGACGCAACGCGGCTAGCGCAGTCCTATGGCTTCATCGGCCCCGGCGCGACCGGCATCGCCGCGCAAGGCGCGCCCGAGGAAGACAGCGTCTGTCTCTCGATCCTGCGGCTGCGTCTCGCGCAAGGCAATGGCGCGAGCGCCGTCGGCGCCCTGAACGACGCGCTGCGCCGTGCCCAGCGCGACGGTCATCAGGCGCAGACCGCGCGCCTGCTGGCGCTCAAGGCGGCGCACCAGCACCGGTCGCAGGAGGCCGCCCAGGCGCTGCGCACCCTCGACGAGGCATTGGCGCTGGCTTCGCGGTGCGGGCTGCTGCGCAGCCTCCTCGATGCGGAGCCGTCGCTGCTGGACATGGCCGACGCCATCCGCGCGCGACGCACGGCCGTCGGCACCGCCGCGGACGGGCTGGCGCCCGTGGCCTACTTGCAGCAACTGCTCGAAGCGGGCGGCCGCAACGTGTCGGCGGCGCCGCTCGCGGCACCGCGCGAGCGCACCGAGGCGGAGGAACTGACCGAGCGCGAACTCAAGATCCTGCGGCTCCTCAAGGCGGGCCTGGGCAATCGCGAGCTGGCGCAGAGCCTGTTTCTTTCTGAAGCGACCGTCAAATGGCACCTGCACAACATCTTCGCAAAACTCGGCGTGAAGAACCGCATCGGCGCCCTGGCGCGTGCGCAGGAGATCTCGCTGCTCTAGGGCCTGTCCATGTGGGCAGTTGCCGCGGCTTGCCGACATTCGCACAATGCGTCCCAACGACCAACTTCCCGGGCCATGTCAGATTCCGACGTTCCGACCCTCTATCAATGGCTCGGCGGCAGCGACGCGCTGCTCCGGCTGACGACGCGGTTCTATGAACACGTCAAGGCCGACGCACTGCTGGCGCCGGTCTTCGCGCACATGGGTGCCGATCATCCGGCCCACGTTGCTGCGTTCCTCGGCGAAGTGCTAGGTGGCCCGACGGACTACTCGAAGAGCCACGGGGGGCACCCGCACATGATCCGGCAGCACTTGAACCGCCATTTGCAGCAAGACCAGCGTCGCCGCTGGGTTGCGCTGCTTCTGGAAACGGCAGATGAACTGGCGATGCCGGACGATCCCGAATTCCGATCGGCGTTGGTCGCCTATCTCGAGTGGGGCTCCCGGCTCGCAGTCATGAACTCACAGGCCGGCGTCACCGTGGACGCCGATGCGCCCATGCCCCGTTGGGGCTGGGGTGAGGTCAAGGGGCCCTATACCGGGTGAAGTTCGGTCCGATGCATGGCGCCTACACTCTGGCCCATGCCATGGCACGCGCGACTCGAACTCGACTATCAGCTTGAAAACCGCCGCAGCGTTGCGCGATTCACCCATGACGGCCCCTTGCGCATCCTCCAGAGCCTCTACCCCGAGGGCGATGCCGTCTGCCACAACGTGCTGGTTCATCCGCCGGGCGGCCTGGTGGGCGGCGACACGCTGGACATCCGCGTGCATGCCGCAGCGGGTAGCCATGGCCTGATCACGACACCGGGCGCGAGCCGCTTCTACCGCTCCGATGGCGAACTGGCGCTGCAACGCGCCGAGTTGACGCTGGACGCCGGCGCGCGGCTCGAATGGTTGCCGCTCGAAGCCATCTGCTTCAGCGGCTGCCGCGCAGAGAACCGCCTGACGCTGCGCGCCGCGCCCGGTGCCGAGTTGATCGGCTGGGACGTTACCGCCCTGGGCCTGCCCAACGCCGGCAAGCCCTTCGAACAAGGCACGCTGCAGCAGCACATCGAAGCGCCCGGCGTGTGGCTGGAACGCGGCCGGATCGATGCGTCCGACCATCGGCTGCTCCAGAGCCCCCTGGGATTCGCCGGCCATCGCTGCATCGCATCGATCTTCTTCGTCGCCGGTTCGCCGATCGCACGCGAGCGGCGCGAGGCCGCGCTCGACGTCGCGAGATCGCTGATCGACGGCCACGCGTTGCAGGAGAGCGCAGGCGCCACCAGCCCGCACGCGGAAGTCATCGTCCTCCGGGCGCTCGCGCCAGTGGTCGAACCGGCGATGCAGTTGCTGCGCAGGGTCTGGATGGCCTGGCGTTCAGAACTCTGGAAGTTGCCCAGCCAGCCGCCGCGCATCTGGGCGATGTAGACGGAGGCGGCCGGACCGACGCCGACATGGACGCCACGCGCAGCGACATCCCGGCCCGTCTCGACCGCCTGCCCTGGTCGCGCTGGCACTGGCGCGTCGTCATTGCGCTCGGCGTGGCATGGATCCTCGACGGGCTCGAGGTCACGCTGGTCGGCTCCATTGGCGGCGTTCTGGAGCGGCCTGACACGCTGGCACTCAATGCGGCACAGATCGGCGCGTCCGGATCGCTCTACATTGCCGGCGCCGTGATCGGTGCGCTCGTGTTCGGGCGGCTCGCCGACCGGCTGGGGCGCAAGCGGCTCTTCCTGCTCACCCTTGCCATCTATGCGGCCGCGACGCTGGCCACGGCCTTCTCGCCCGGCTTCACCTTTTTCGCCGTGTGCCGCTTCGCGACCGGCCTGGGGATCGGCGGCGAATACGCGGCCATCAATTCCGCGATCGACGAGCTGATCCCCGCGCGCGTGCGCGGCCGCGTCAACCTGGCGATCAATGGCAGCTTTTGGGTCGGTGCGGCGCTCGGCGCGGGCCTGAGCCTGTGGCTGCTCGATCCGCGCGTGCTCGGCCCGGTCCTGGGCTGGCGCGCAGGCTTCGCGCTCGGCGCGCTGCTCGCAGTGGCGATCCTGCTGGTGCGGCGCGACGTGCCCGAGAGCCCGCGATGGCTGATGGCGCATGGCCGCGCGGACGAGGCGGAAGCCATCGTGCGGCAGATCGAGGCGGAGGTGGCATCGCAACACGGCCCGCTGCCTGCCGCCGTGGGCCACGTGACTTTCGGCGGAAGCGCACGTCCGGGCTGGCGCGAAGTTGCGGGTGTCCTGTTGCGGCGTTACCCGCGGCGCAGCATGGTCGCGCTGGCGCTGATGATTTCGCAGGCCTTCTTCTACAACGCAATCTTCTTCACCTACGCACTGGTGCTGACGCGCTTCCATGGCGTGCCCGAAGGCAAGGTCGGGCTCTACATCTTCCCCTTCGCACTCGGCAATGTGCTGGGGCCTCTGGTGCTCGGCCCTCTCTTCGACCGCGTGGGCCGCCGCCGGATGATCGCGCTGACCTATGTCCTCTCGGGCGTCGGGCTCGCGTTGACCGGTTGGGCCTTCATGGAGGGCTGGCTCGATGCGCGCAGCCAGGCGCTGTGCTGGTCGGCGGTGTTCTTCCTGGCTTCGGCGGCGGCAAGCTCGGCCTATCTCACGGTCAGCGAAGTCTTTCCGCTGGAGATGCGCGCGGTCGCGATCTCGATCTTCTATGCGGTGGGCACCGGTGCGGGCGGCTTCGTCGCGCCGGTGCTGTTCGGCGCGCTGATCGAGACCGGCAGCCGCGGCGCCGTCGCCGCGGGCTATGCGGTGGGCGCCGCGCTCGTCATCGTGGCAGGGCTTCTCGCGCTGCGCTGGGCGGTGGACGCGGAGCGCAAGCCGCTCGAAGAGATTGCGCCGCCGCTGGGCGCCGGCGATCGCTGATCAGTATTGCAAGGTCGGATGCCCGGCCTCGACCCAGGCCTCCAGCCCGCCCGCCAACGGCCGCGCACGCTTCATCCCTCGCGCCAGCAGCACCTGCGCCCCCAACGCGGCCGAGATCTCGTTCGGACAGCTGCAATACAGGATGATCTCGCGGTCCTCGCCCTCGAAGGGAAGCTGGGCCCGCCGCTGCTGGATCTCCTTGAGCGAGATCGGCAAGGCACCGGGAATACGCCTCGGATCGACCTGAACGCCCCCTTCGCCACGCACGTCGATCACGATCGGCGGCGGCTCGCCCTTCATCAATCCCAGCAGTTCGCCGACGGTGACGCGCGGCAATCCCGTGAGGCGCAGCATGGTGCGGCGTCGCCAGTAGCGATACGCCACGAACACGGCCACGACCACCACCAGCGCAACGCCTGCGATGCTGCCCGCCTCGGACAGCGCCTCCAGCACGGCCTGGATCTGGTCGCGGAAGAGCCAGCCCAGGGCCATGAAAATCGCGGCCCACATCAACGCGCCCGCCGTCTCGAACGCGAGGAAGCGCAATGACGACATGCCCAGCGCACCAGCCATCGGCGGCGCCACGACCGAGACGCCGGGGACGAACTTGGCCGCCACGAGCGAGAGGCCGCCCCAGCGTCCGATCAGCGTCTCACTGCTGCGGACGCAGGAATCGGGCGAGATCGAGATCTTGCAAAGAAGCCGCATGAAGCGATAGCCGTAGAGGCGGCCCAGGTAGAACCAGATCCCGTTGCCCAGCACGCTGCCGAGCCACGACGCGACCACCAGGGCCACGAGCACCGCCGGCTGCGCCACGGCGGCCAGCGCACCGGCCACCACGAGCAAGGGCGCCGCCGGCAGGGGCAACCCGACACGCGAAACGAAAGTGGCGATGAACACCACCATCACCGCGTGTTCCACCATGAGCGCGGTCAATCGGTCCACGCGGCGCTCCCGGATGGCATTGGACGATCGGACGGACGCAGGGACATGGCGGGGTCTCGGGCTGTGGATCAACCCCGAGCGTAGCGCGTCCGGGGCGGGAACGCAGGGGTATGCAGATGTCGGAAGTGGGCGCGATCTACCGGCCCGATTTCCGACTCAATCCGCGTATTGCCCGGCGTCCTTGATGACTTTCGACCAGCGCGCCATCTCGGTCTCCACGAATTTCCTGTGCCCAGCCGGACTGAGCCGGTCATCGCTGACGATCGTGAGGCCGAGCGCCTCTTCGCGTTTGATCAGCTCCGGGTCTTTCAACGCCACGCGAAGGGCGGCGTTGAGTTTTGCGATCACTTCTGGCGGAGTGCCGTGCGGGGCGTAGAGGCCGTGCCACACGGTCACGTTGAAATCGGGCAATCCGGATTCGGCCAACGTCGGGACCGACTGCAACGCCGGCAGCTTGAGGCGCTGCAGGCTGGTGACCCCGTACGCATTGACGGTGTGCCCTTCGATCTGCGGCACCGCGTTGGTTGCTTGTTCACACATCAGATCGACCTGACCGCTCATCAAATCGGTCATCGCCGGCCCCGTGCCCTTGTACGGAACCGGGGTCATTTCGACCTTGAGCGCGCTTTGCAGCATCAGGCCACAGAGGTGCGATGCCGAACCTAGCCCGGCATTTGCCAGATTCACCTTGCCGTTGTTGGCATCGATCCACTTGCGCAGATCGGCAAAGCTCCTTGCGGGGAGCATCGGCTTGCCGATCAGGGTGGACGGCGCCTCGTTGATCAACCCCAGGAACTCGAAGTCGTCCGGCGTCTTGTAGCTGAGCTTTCGATACAGCGATGGCGAGGTCGCGAGTCCGATGTGGTGCACGAGCAGCGTGTAGCCATCGGGCTTGGCCCGTGCCACGCGGGCCGATCCGATCGTGCCGCCGGCGCCGGCCGTGTTGTCCACGATGATCGTCTGACCCAGCGGCTTGCGCAGCGCCTCGGCCAGATCGCGCGCGATCTTGTCGCTTGGTCCACCCGGCGCAAATGGCACGACCAGCGTGATCGGCCTGTCGGGGAAATCGGCGCGGGCCAGTGCGCTGACTGCCAGCAGACTGACCACCAGCGCGTTTCGAAACAGCTTCATTTTGTCTCCAGTTGTTTTCATTTACTCAGGCCGACAATGCCTGCATCTCTCGGTAAAGATCCGCCTTGCCCTCGAAGCCGATCCCCGGCAGGTCCGGAAGGGTCACATGGCTGTTGTCGACCTTCAGCCCGTCGGGGAAGCCGCCGAAGGGCTGGAACAGGTCCGGATAAGACTCGTTGCCGCCCAGTCCGAGACCCGCCGCGATGTTCAGCGACATTTGATGGCCGCCGTGCGGAATGCAGCGGCTGGCCGACCAGCCATGCTCCTTCAGCATGTCGAGCGTGCGAAGGTACTCGACCAGGCCGTAGCTCAACGCGCAATCGAACTGCAGCCAGTCGCGGTCGGGGCGCATGCCGCCGTATCGGATGAGGTTTCGGGCGTCCTGCATCGAGAACAGGTTTTCGCCCGTGGCCATCGGGTTCTTGTAGTAGTTGCGCAAGGTCGCCTGCAGCTCGAAGTCGAGCGGATCGCCCGGTTCCTCGTACCAGAAGAGGTCGTATTGCGAGAGCGCTTTCGCGTACTGGATGGCGGTGTCGAGGTCGAAGCGACCGTTGGCGTCGACGCACAGTTTCTGCCCGTCCTGCAGCACGCTCAGGATCGAATCGATCCGGCGCAAGTCCTCGTCGAGCGAAGCACCACCGATCTTCTTCTTGACCACGGTGTAGCCCCGGTCGATGTAGCTGCGCATCTCGTCCTTCAGCTTGTTGTGGTCCTGCCCTGGGTAGTAGTAGCCGCCGGCCGCATAGACGAAGATCTTGCGGTTCGGCTTGCCGTCTCCGTAGCGATCCGCGAGCAACTGGAAAAGCGGCTTGCCCTCGATCTTTGCAACCGCATCCCAGACCGCCATGTCGATGGTCCCGATCGCCACGGAGCGTTCACCGTGGCCGCCCGGCTTTTCGTTGGTGAACATGGTGTTCCAGACTTTGTGCGGGTCGAGGTTGTCGCCCGTCGCGTCGACGAGCGAAGCCGGATCGGCTTCGAGAATGCGCGGGACGAACCGCTCGCGCATCAGCTTGCCCTGCCCATAGCGGCCGTTCGAGTTGAAGCCGTAGCCAACCACCGGCTTGCCGTCGCGGATCACGTCGGTGATCACCGCGACAAGGCTCAGTGTCATCTTGCTAAAGTCGATGTAGGCATTGCGTATGGGCGAGCTGATGGGAATGGTTTTCTCTCGAATTTCGACGATCTTCATGCGGGGTCCCAGATGGTTCTTGATCGCCCGAATGGTCCGCCATGCCGATTCTTTCGGCCAATGCTCTTTTTCGCTGCTTCCATGCACCTGACGAACCGCTCATGAATCTGATCTGGCTTGAGGACTTCGTGGCGCTTGCCGCGACGGGAAATTTCTCGCGCGCGGCGGAAGACCGCCATAGCTCGCAGCCTGCGTTCAGCCGACGCATCCGCGCCCTGGAGGAGTGGGTCGGTGCCGATCTCTTCGACAGAAGTTCGCAGCCAGCCAGGCTGACAGAAGTCGGCGAGTGGTTCGCAGGCGTAGCGCAGGAATTGATCACAAGGGTCGCCCGTGTCCCGGGGGAAGCCAGGAAGGTCGCCGAGGCCAGTTCGGTCACATTGCGCATCGCTTCCACACACGCGCTCTCCTTCACGTTCCTGCCGCGGTGGCTGCGAAGCCTCGAGTCGAACACGACACTCGGGCCGGTGCAGCTCATGTCCGATGTTCTGCAGCGTTGCGAAGCACTGATGCTGCAGAGCAAGGTCCAGTTCGTGTTGACCCATGCGCACATCAAGGCGCAGGGAGCGCTGGATGCGGAGCCGTACCGGTCGGCGCGGATCGGCGAGGACATGTTGATCGCGGTGTCGGCGCCGGACGGATCGGGCAAAGCGCGCCATCAACTGGCGCGCCGCGGCGGATTGCCTTTGCCGGTGCTCCAGTACACGGAGGAGTCAGGGCTGGGACGGATCATGCGGGCCGTCGTCGGCCGCAGGCTGGAGCCCTCGACGGTGCAGTTCGTTTTCACGGCCCATCTCGCTTCCGTCCTCAGGACGATGGTGCTGGACGGGAGGGGCGTCGCGTGGCTGCCCCGGACGTTGGTGGAAGAAGACATCGCGCAGGGTCGACTCGTA
Organism: Variovorax sp. 05L425; assembly: GCF_056397705.1. Classification (NCBI taxonomy): domain Bacteria; kingdom Pseudomonadati; phylum Pseudomonadota; class Betaproteobacteria; order Burkholderiales; family Comamonadaceae; genus Variovorax; species Variovorax sp. 05L425. Next base: position 37,993 of record NZ_JBFTNY010000038.1, read on the forward strand.
GCCGCCGCAGGCGACGACTGGAACGTCCCCCTGGAAATCCGGCTCTATCGCGACGGCGAACCCCTGGGAAAGGCTGCCGAGGCGTTCTGGAAGACGGCGCTCAGTTCACCATGACGCGCGCCGTCATGTAGGGATGCACGGCGCAGACGTAGTCGTAGACGCCCGGCTTCGCAAAGGTGCGGCTGAAGTCCTGCCCCGGCAGCATCAGGTCCATGCCCGGCGCACCGTCGGCAAAGGCGATGCCGTGGGGGGCACCGTCGTGGTTGGTCCAGGTCACGCGCTGGCCGGCGGCGACCGCGAGCTGGGCCGGCCCGAAGGCGAAGTTGTCGATCGAGACCTTGGCCGTGGTCCCGCCACTGGCCCGGTGCTGGATGGCGATCTTGCGCGGCGCCGTACCGACCTGAATGGTCGCAACCGGCCCACCAGCCAGGGGCACCACGCTGACGTCGTTTGATCCTTCGTTGGTGACCATCACCTTCGCGTGATCGGGCAGCACATCGACCCAGTGCGGCTGCTTGCCCACGGCGACGCTGCCGGTTGCAGATCGCGTGGCAGGGTCGAAGAGCATCAGCTCACCCGGCCCCTGCACCACCACCACGCCCGAGCGTGTGTCGGCGAAATGGTGCGCCACATGCGGCGAGACACCAGTCGGAATCTCGCCCACCACCTTGTTCGATGCGGGGTCGAACACTTGCACCGCGCTGACGCCCGCCAATGTGACGTAGAGCGCCTTGCCGTCGGGCCCGAATTCGAGGTCTCGCGGCGTCTTCTCGACCGGCACGCTGGTTGCCACGGTGCGCGAAGTCAGGTCGATGACCACCAGCGCGAAGTTCCCCGGCGCCTGCGAAGAGACATAGGCCTGCTTTCCGTCGGGCCGGACCGCAATGGTGTGCGGTTTGGGCACCGGCACGGTGGCGGCGATGTCATGCGTCTTGGTGTCGACCACGGCGACACGGTCGTCGCCGTTGACTGCCACCAGCAGCCAGCGGCCGTCCGGCGTGAGCGCGAGGCCCTGCGGCCCCTTGCCGACTTCGACGGTGGCCGTGACCTTGTCGCTCGCGGTGTCGATCACGCTGAGGCTGGTCGCCCCGGAGCCGCTGACGAAGACTTGCGCGTCGTCGCGCGTGACCGCGATGCCGTCAGGGCCGGTCGCCACCGGCACTGTCGCGACGACTTTCCCGGCGCCGGTGTCGATGACGCTGACGGTGTTGTCCTTGAAGTTGCCCACATAGGCCTTGGGGCCCGCGGCGGCGGCCGAGGCGGCCACGCAGATAGCCGCAAGTGCGGCGACGAGGATCGATGAAGGTTTCATGAAGGGGCTCCTTGATGCAGCGAGAAGGGACAGAATCGCCATCACGCATGACGGCCCGCGGCCCTTGCCTATTCCCGATTCCCGCTTTTGCGACTGACGGAATAAATCGGCGACGCGTCCCGTCATACAGGGAAGGAATTCGTTGAACGACCGCACGCGCCGATTCGAGACCGCGGCCCTGCCGCACCTGCCCGCCGCCTACAACCTGGCGCGTTGGCTGCTGCGCGACGACCAGCAGGCCGAGGACGCGGTGCAGGAGGCCTGTCTGCGCGCCTTTCGCTTCTACGACGACCTGCGCGGCGAGAGCGCCCGGCCATGGCTCCTGGGCATCGTGCGCAACGCGTGCTATGACGCGATGCGCCAGCACCGCCATCTCGCCGATCAGGTCGAGTTCGACGAGGTGCGCGACAGCGGCGTGGACGAGCCGGGCATCGGGTCCCGTCCGCGCGACGGCGGTGATCCGGCGACGACGTGGGAGCGCCGCGCGCTCGGCCGGCGCGTCGATACCGCCATTGAAGCGCTCGCGCCACCGTTCAGGGAGGTGATCGTGCTTCGGGAGTTGGAAGAGATGTCGTATGAAGAGATCGCACGCATCGCCGGCATTCCCGTCGGCACCGTGATGTCGCGCCTGTCGCGCGCCCGCGCCCTGCTGCGCGAGGCGTTGCGCGAAGAAGCACCCCCCGCGAAACCCGGAGCGCAGCGCGATGCAAGCACCTGAAGACGACGAACTGGGCTTGCTGATTCGTCGCGAGGCGACTCGGCATGCACCGCCCGCTGGGTTGGCCGACCGCATCCGTGCCGAACTGCGCAATTCGGACATGCAGGCGGTGGTCCGCCGGCCGCCCCCGGCCAGGTCTTGGCGCTGGCTGCAGGCGATCGCTCTTTTCGGCGCTGGTGCAGCCACGGCCTGGGGCCTTGCGTTCACCCTGCTGCTCGGGCCCGCACCGGAAGCGCTCGGTGATGCCGTTACCGACAGTCATGTGCGTTCGCTCATGGCGGCCCATCTCACCGACGTTGCGTCGTCGGACCATCACACCGTCAAGCCGTGGTTCGCGGGCAAGCTCGATTTCTCGCCGCCGGTGGTCGACCTCGGTGCGGAGGGTCAGCCTCTGGTCGGGGCCCGTCTCGACTTCATCGACGGCCGGCCGGTCGCCGCGATGGTCTATCGGTCCGGGCAGCACATCGTCAATCTCTTCGTCTGGCCTGCACCTGCCGACAAGTCGAAGCCGCCTCGGCTTCTTGCGCGACGCGGCTACAACCTCGTGCAGTGGACGGAAGACGGGATGCAGGCGTGGGCTGTGTCGGATCTCAACGCCGCCGAGCTGCAGGCCTTCGCGAAGCTCGCGCGAGAGCGGATGGCGTCTGCGGAACCGCCTGCGCGCTGATCAGATCGCGACCAGCTGGCGCACGCCCTGCGCTTCCATGTCCTTGCCGAGGCCGCGCGCGATGACTTCGCCGCGCTCCATCACGAGGTAGTCGTCGGCCAGTTCCTGCGCGAAGTCGTAGTACTGCTCGCACAGCACGATGGCCATGTCGCCACGGTCGGCGAGCATGCGGATCACGCGGCCGATGTCCTTGATGATGCTGGGCTGGATGCCTTCTGTGGGTTCGTCGAGGATCAGGAGCTTGGGCTTCGGCGCAAGGGCGCGGGCGATGGCGAGTTGCTGCTGCTGGCCGCCCGAGAGGTCGCCGCCGCGGCGGTTGAGCATCTGCTTGAGGACGGGGAATAGGTCGTAGAGCTCCGGGGGGATGGGGGTGCTGCCGGATTTGTAGGCCAGGCCCATGCGGAGGTTTTCCTCTACCGTGAGGCGGGCGAAGATTTCGCGACCTTGGGGGACGAAGCCCATGCCTGATCTGGCTCTTTCGTAGGGGGTCTTTTTTTGGATGGGGGTGCCGTTGAATTCGATGGTGCCGCTTTTGATGGGGACCAGGCCCATGAGGGACTTGAGCAGCGTTGTCTTGCCTACGCCGTTGCGGCCTAGGAGGACTGTGACTTTGCCTAGGTGGGCTTGTAGGCTGACGTCTCTCAGGATGTGGGAGCCGCCGTAGTACTGGTGGATGTTTTTTACGGTTAGCATTTTTGGGCTCCGTTGGGGTTGTTCGGCTGTTGGCCGGGTCTCGCCCCGGCGGGCGACTTACTTTTCTTTGCTTCGCCAAAGAAAAGTAAGCAAAAGAAAGGCGACCCCACTGTGCGTGTCCCTGCGCTTCGCTTCGGGCAACCTGCGGTGCTCGCTTCAGGCGGGGTCCGCGTGAAACTCGCTTCGCTCAAACACACGCGGCCCTGATCCGCCTGAAGCT
>NZ_JBFTNY010000039.1:0-39705 GCF_056397705.1 Variovorax sp. 05L425
GCCGCCCCGGCCCTTCGGGTGAGGCCCCAGAGAGGGCCCACTCGTCGTTGCCAATGCTCACTGGGGTCGCACCCCAGTTCCGCTTGGCGCCTAGATTGGGCCCTCTCTGGGGCCTCACGCGAGGGTGATTCATGTGTTAACAGGCCCTAACGCACAGGCCGCGCGCCCCTCCTACCCTAGCCCGGCTGCTCGCCCGTGGCGTGGATTTCGACGCGCCGGTTCGGCTCGAAGCAGGCAATGAGCGCAGTGCGGTTCTTCGCCTTGCCTTGTTCCCTGCACTGGGCTTCAGTGATCTTCAGCTCCGAGAAATTGCGGCCTTCCGTCGTGATGATGTTGGCCGGCACACCTTGGGCTACCAGGTAGTCGCGCACCGAGTTTGCCCGTGCCACGGACAGACGCTGGTTGAAGTCGAGGCTGCCTATCGGATCGGTGTGCCCGACGATGGAGATCGCGCGCAGCCGGATGCCCGAGGATTTGAGTTCCTGGAGCGTGCTGTCGATGCGGGCGCGGCCGGTAGGCGTCAAGTCCGACTTGGCGAACGCAAAGGTGCCATCGGCCTTGAGTTCAAAGTCGCGCTTTGCCGGGGGCGGTGGCGGCGGTGGCGGTGGCATCGCGACCGGAGGCGCCGGGCGCGCCTGCGCTACAACCGGAGGCGGCCCGAAGGGGATCTGCAGGCCCACGGTGAACAGCCAGTCGTGCGAGTGGCCCTGGTCGAATACAACCCCGCTTCTGTTGTTGTCGTCGTACCGGTAGCGTATGTCACCCACCAGGCGGCCCCAGGTGGAAAACGGCCAGACGACGCCGGCGCCTGCGTTGGCCATGAAACCCGTCTTGCTTTCGCTGAACAATGGGCCGCTGATCCGGTCTTCGATGGCGCCGATGCCGCCCACGAGATAGGGCTGGATGCTGTTCGACTGCCAGAGGCGGAACCCCGTTCGGCCCATGAAGAACCACTGCGCGTCGATCGAGCCGCTCCAGTTCTTGTATTTGTTGCCGGCGAGCGGGCCACCGAATTTGCCATCCAGCTCTTCGTACTGGGTGCGCAGTTCGATGTTCCAACTGGGGCTTATCGGCTTGCCAATGGAGATGCCTCCGCCCCAACCGTTGTCGGCCTGGCGGTTGCTGTCCGCATTGATGTAGGTGCCGAAGGGCGTGATGTACCAGCGGTTGTCGAAGTACGTGTCCGATGTGTAGCTGGTCTGTGCAAGGCAGGCCGCAGATGGGACTGCAAGGACAAGGCAAGCTGCGAGGGTGCGTCGGTCGAACATGAAAGCCTCACTTTGTTGATGTTGATGAGTGCCTCAGCCGGATCCAGTCGAGGCCCACGATAGATGCGGCGAAGGCCGCCGGTCCGCGTGTGCGCAACCGAGTGTGTCGCTCACCGGTGGGCGCACGCACTTTCGGTTTCAAATATTTCAGCGGTCGCATCACGGAATTGCGCGTTGGCAACACACAGCAATCGGGTTCAGAGTTCAGAGTCAAGACACCTCCGGCGCTGGAGGGGAAAGGACCAGCGAATGAAAATTATCTGGCCCTCACGAATGCGCGCATTGACGTTTGTCAGTTGGTGCACACAAGCAACACCGAAGAACCGAGCCGTGAATGCGCGTCCGGTGGTGTCCAACTGATCGTGTAGCATTCGCCTCCCCCGCGCCATGCCCCAGATCGTCGTCGACCAGTTGCGCAAGAGCTACCGCATCCACGAGCGCGACCCGGGCGTACGCGGTGCGATCCGCGCGCTGGTGCGTCCGCGTCACCGCACGATCGACGCACTGTCCGGCGTGTCCTTCGAACTGGAGCGGGGCGAGTTGCTGGGCTTCATCGGCCCCAACGGCGCGGGCAAGTCAACCACCATCAAGATCCTCGCGGGCATCCTGCGTCCCGACGGCGGCCGCGTCGAGGTCGACGGGCGTGACCCTTTTGCCGACCGCGAGCGCCACGTGGGGCGCATCGGTGTCGTGTTCGGGCAGCGCACACAGCTCTGGTGGGACCTGCCGGTCAATGACGGCTTCGCATTGCTGCGCGACATCTACCGCGTCGACCCGGTGCGCTTCGTGCGCACGCGCGATGAACTGGTGGCGCTCTTGCATCTGGAGCGCCTGCTCGATCAGCCCGTGCGCCAGCTCTCGCTGGGGCAGCGCATGCGCGCCGAGATCGCGGCAGCGCTGCTGCACGAGCCTGACATCCTGTTCCTCGACGAACCCACCATCGGGCTCGATGCGCCCTCGAAGCTCGCGGTGCGCGACTTCGTGCTTCGTGCCAACCGCGAACATGGCACCACGGTACTGCTGACCACGCACGACATGCACGACATCGAGGCACTCGCCCAACGCGTGATCGTGATCGGCCATGGCCGCGTGCTGGCCGACAGCCCGGTCGAAGCGCTGCGTGCGCAGGTCATGGCCGCGCGCCGGCTCGACGATGGCCTGCCCGAAGACGCCGAGGACGAGGGCATGACCATCGAGGCCGTGATCGCGCGCTTCTACGCCATGCACGGCGCCGCAGAGGCCTGACCGGGATGGCGCCGCGCGAGCTTTTGCGCCCTTACGTCGCAGCCTTCGCGTCGCGTTTCCTCCAGATGCTGCAATACCGCGCGGCGGCCTACGCGGGCTTCGCCACGCAGTGCTGGTGGGGCGGCATCAAGGTGATGGTGCTGGCAGCGTTCTACGGCAGCGCGGCGGCCACTGGCGCGCCGATGTCACTGGCGCAGGCCATCACCTACACCTGGCTGGCGCAGGGCCTGCTCGCACTGCTGCCGTGGCTGGGAGACCCCGAGGTGGCGCAGGCCGTGCGTACGGGCGCCGTGGCGTACGACCGGTTGCGGCCGGTCGATCCCTATGCGCTGTGGTTCGCGCGCTCGGCCGGTTGGATCGCGGCGCGCGTCCTGCCGCGGCTGGCACTGATGGCGGCATTCGCTGGCGTCGTGCTGCCGCTCGCCGGCTTGGGCGAATGGGCCTGGCAACCGCCGGCAGGCATTGCGGCCGGACTGGGCTTCATCGCATCGGGGTTCCTCGCGCTGCTGCTGTCGACGTCGCTGGTGATGCTGCTCAACATCGCGGCGGCGGCAGCACTCAACGAGCGCGGCATCAACGCACTGGCCGCCCCTGTCGTCATCGTGTTCTCGGGCAACCTGCTGCCGTTGATATTGCTGCCCGATGCCTGGCAACCGATGCTTCTGCTGCAGCCGCTGGCCGGGGTCATGGACATTCCGGCGCGAATCTATTTCGGCCAGCTCGCGGGTGCGCAGGCGCTGGCAGCACTCGGCCTGCAAGGCGTCTGGATCCTGCTGCTGGTGGCAATCGGCCATGCGGCGATGGTCCGGACCATGCGCCGACTCCAAGTGCAGGGAGGATGAAACGCATGGGATCGCTGGCTCTGTGGAGTCGCCTGGTGGCTGCTTCGCTGGGCGGCCAGGCGCGCTATCCCGTCTCGGCACTGATGCTCACGCTGGGCCAGTTCCTGGGCACGGGCATCGAGATGATCGCCGTGTGGGCGTTGTTCCACCGGTTCGGCGACGTGCAGGGCTGGCGGCTTGGCGAGGTCGCGATGTTCTATGGCCTGGTGAACTGCATGTTCGCGATCGCCGACGCGCTGGGGCGCGGCTTCGACGCATTGGGCACGGACTTCCTGCGCACCGGCGCGTTCGATCGTCTGCTGTTGCGGCCCCGGCCGCTGGCGCTCCAGTTGATGGGGCATGACGTGCGCATCAGCCGGCTCGGGCGGCTCCTGCAGGGTCTGGGGGTGATGGCATTCGCCACCGTGCGGGCGGACATCGCGTGGACGCCGGCAGCGATCGCGACCGCACTGTTCGCGGTGGCGGGCGGGGTCGCGCTGTTTCTCGGCATCCTCGTGCTGCAGGGCACGTTGTCGTTCTGGACGGTCGAGAGCCTGGAGATCGCCAACGTGCTGACCTATGGCGGCGTGCAAGCAGCGCAGTTTCCGCTGGCCGTGTATGCGCAATGGTTCCGGTACGCGCTGACCTTTGCGGTCCCCCTCGCCTGCGTCGCCTACTACCCTGTGCTTGCGATACTGGGCAGGACGGACCCGATGGGCGCACCCGCGTGGGTAGGGTTCGTCTCGCCACTCGCAGGCTTTGTGTTCCTCGCGCTTGCCTTCGGCGCCTGGCGCATCGGGCTGCGCCGCTACGCATCGACTGGCAGCTAGTTGCACGGCGAGGATGAGCAGATCTGCCCGTTCCCGACGACCGGCGCACAGTCGGTCAAGCTTCTGAAGCACGGGACGCTCAAATCCTATCCGGGGCTGCCGGACTGAGCTTTCCCCAATCGTTGATCGGCTTACCTTGCTATCGCCGTGCCATATGGGCGGCATGCATCTGCAAAAGCCCTGATTCAAATTGCTTGATTACCGGATCATCGCAACGGTATGCACTCATGATTTCGTGAATGCCGGTCTCGGTGCGTGCAACTGGGCTTCCATAACCCATGTCGCTGAGTGCGCCCCCAACCGTATCCGCAATCTCTCCGGTTGCCTTGAACGCTGCCGCGAACTCTGGGTTCACCCGATAAGACGTTTCGTTCATGGTGACGACAGCACCATCTCGATTGGTCATTGACTGCCTGATCGTGAATGACACCGCATCTTTGCGAAGGCACTGCCGGTAGGCGCTCTCATAGTTCTGCACATACGCCCGGATGGCCGCTTCAGCCAGCGTTGCCCTATCTACCTGCATCATGTCCATGATTTTTTTCCAGATTGGGTTGTCTCCGAATCGACCCTTGATATCGGCGACGAGCTTGCCAATGTATTTCTGATCTTGGCGGCGCACTTCTTCGCGATCCCCGTTGTAGATTGCATTGAAATAGTCCCCCATGGTGAAGCGGGTGAAGGGGCCTGATTTCGGCGAAGGCGGTGCGGATGTTGCGGCAGATTGCACCGGCTCGCTTTTCGGCGTCGCAAGCGCGCACTTTACGTTGAGCGCCTTTACCTCCTCGCGAGAAAGACCAAGCGTGCGCATGGTTGCCCAGTAGACGTTCTGATCCCCAGGCAGTTGACGCACCTCGGTAACAGGAAAGTCCCGCGAACCATCAGCGGACTGGCACTTATAGAGGATGCCAGGCAGCTGGCTCATTGGCGGCATGTGCAACTGCCGCCCTTGCGCCAGCACAACTGCTGGAAGCGCGAGAAGGGCGAAGATCAACACGAACAACCCGCGGGCCGGGTTCAAGCCAATCGGGTCAGTTGAAAGCGTCATGGCATTCCCTCGGAGCAGGCTGTCAAATCGAACGCTACGACGCTACAACCCACAATGGTTTCCCTTGGGAAGGGTTTTCCAGCGTGGATCGTCCTTTCGAACCGGGCACCCGCTGCGGCTGGTCGGAAACTGGTCAGAGTTGCTCTGTGTACCGGACGCCTGCCCCGTCGAAAGAGGGGCCGCCGGTGAAGGATTCGAAGGCGCGTGGCCAGGCGTCGGCGCTTGATTCGGAGTGCCCATAGCGTTGACCGCGCCGTTGACTGCATCACTCACCGATTTCTTGGCAGCGTCTCCAATGTCTTTCGCGAGGTCATCGAACGGGTTCGCGGCGAAGACTTGGGTTGCAGCGACACCAAAGATCAGCACGCATGTCAAAGCGATTGCCCATCTGATGGAGATGTGTGGCTGTCCCTGAGGCTGCGGGTCCTGAGCCGCCTGGCTTTGACTTGCGGTTCGCGGTGGATGTGCCTGCTGCGCCGCGACGGACAGAGCGCAGGCGCACAGCGCCAGCAAAGCTCGGCGCGCGATATGAATGACTTTCCGGTCCATGATTGATGATCCCGATCTCCGTGCGGATGCATCCAATCTATGGCCGGCGAGGCCGCTCGTCGTCTCCCAAACGGGAGAGAAACTACCGGGGAGGAGAGATGCCCGCGACGCTGCGGGCAGGGTCCTCTCCGAGACGGAGTTTCATGACGATCTCAAAGCGATCGACGTTCCAGTCCTGGTGATGCACGGACTGCCGGAAGGCGCCGCAGACGGCGGGGGCTGCATTCCCGAGTCGGAAAGCCGCTGGCGCCACGCAATCCAGCCGACGAAAATCGAAAGTGCTCCCACGACGAGTGGAGGTGCCGCGTGCCCATATTCGCCGTGGATCGTGATGGTACCGAGTGCCGCCAACATCACAGCGCAGCCGAGAGCGGAGCCCAGGAGGCGGGTCGGCGCCCGAGCAAGCAGAACGGCAGTGATGAGTTCCAACGACCCGGTCACAAAATGGAACCAGTGCGGATATCCCCACCTCAGGTATTCCTCGTAGATAGATTGAGGGGCAAAGAGATTGCTGAGTGCTCCTACAACGAAAAATGCGGCAAGAGCCAAAGGTGTGACTTGGCGCCAAGTAGTTTTAGACATTGGTCGGTCCTTCGGCCCTACTTCGCGGCGGCATTTTTCGCCGCCGCGAACACATCGCCGGATGCCGTCGTGCCCGCGACGCGCTCCGTACCTTCGACCCCGACGTCCATCAAGCCCAAGTTGACCGCCTCGTACATCGCTTCGGCCTGTCCCGTCTGCCCCTGGGGGATGCCAAACTGCTCTAGCGCTGCGGGCCACCCTGCCCGCGGAACGGCAAAAGCCTTGACGTCCCGCTGAAGGACCTTCCCCAATTGGGCGGCGACTTCCTCGGCGCTGACCATCGAACCGAGCTCGATGACACGCTGCCCCGACCACGCAGGACCGGCCAGGAGGTTCGCCACCTCGGCGCCGATGTCGTCCGCCGCGACCATGGTTGATTTTCGATTGGTCGGGTCGTAGAAGACGGGGAGCGTGCCGCTCTGGGCGACGTCCCGGCCGAAGAGAAAGTTTTCGAAAAATCCGCCGGCGCGTACGAAGGCGATCGGCGCTGGCAGATCGCGCAAGCCGTGCTCCAGCAACGACAGCGCCGTGATCAACCCCGTGCCGTGGGTCTTGTGTGCCCCCATCGACGAAAGCGCGACGACACGTGGAGGCGCAATCTCGTTCAGCGCCTTGACATAGTTGGCGATGAAGCCCTTGGCTTCTTTGAAATCCGGCGAAGGGGCCCAGATCGACGGCAGCATGACAAAGGCGCCGCCGACGCCATCAAGCGCCCGCGCGATGGCGTCCGCATCGTGCCAATCACCGTCAACCAGTTCGACGCCTCGGGCCGACCAACTGGCCGCCTTCGCGCGATCTCGAACCAGCGCGCGTACTTTCTTGCCGTGCGCCAGCAGATGCCTTGCCGTTGCGCCACCGACTTTTCCTGTAATTCCCATAACTAGAAACATGAATGAACTCCTGACCCCGTAGGGTTTACGATTGAGGGAAGGTCTACCTTAGAGACCTAAATCCTGCTGCACAAGGAGGCAGTTTCAAGTAACCAGGGAAGGCAAGAGGAACCCAGATGCGCACTACATCGAACGCGATCGAGAGATTCAGCCGTTTTCAAACGGACGACGCCCAGTCCGTTGACGGGGTGCACTGCCCAGTGCGAGACGTGCTCGACCGCATCGGCGACAAATGGAGCATCCTGATGATCATGACCCTCGCGACGCGGTCGCAGCGCTTCAGCGAGCTTCACCGCGCCGTACGCGACATTTCCAAGCGCATGCTCACCCAGACCCTGCGCGATCTGGAACGCGACGGACTGATTACTCGTCACGTCTTTCCGACCAAGCCCCCGAGCGTTGAATATCGTCTGACACCGCTAGGCCAATCGCTGCTGGACCCGATGGCGAGTCTCATCGATTGGGCCGATCGTCGCCATTCCGATATTCATGAGGCGCGTGCCCGCTTTGACAGCGAGCCCCGGGACATACCGACTTCGTTTGTTCGCAAATCTTGCGGATAGCTCCTGTTTCTGTCTGCTGGTTATTCAATCCGCTCGTAGGTAGTCGTGACGACCATTTCAGCGCCATCCATATTTGCCTTGAACGGAGCCGACACCATGGTCAATGTTTTGTCGGAGACTTCGTATTTGTCGATCTTGAATTTGGTGCCGACCCAACCCTCGTTCCACGCGTCTTCTACGGTGTCGACAATCTTGCCTCCCTCAACCTTGTAGGTCCCGTTGTAGGCGTACATGGTCTTGAACAAGGCAACGCTCTCGGCATCCGTTGGCTCGGCTGCCGCCGGCTTTGGACGCTGATCCTTGAATCCGGTCCACATGAAATGCCCATCCTTGGTATAGATCAGGTAGCCGCCGGGATGCTCGCCAAACGGCTTGCCATCCTTGCCCGTGGCAACCTCATGTCGGGTCCAGGAAGTCATTTTCCAGACGCCGGGCAGCCTTGCAGAATCGTCAGCAAAGGCCGAAACAACGACACCAAAGACGATGGAGGCGACAAGCAATTTGCGCATACGCTCATCCTTTCATGTTGATCGCGCCGGGGGATCCCTATAAGGGGTGGCCTGCGGGGCTGAGCCTGATCGTCTGCTGCTGACTGGCGGCTGACTTGGCAGGTTCTGGGCGATGGCCAACGCAGGCATGGAAGCGGCGCTCTATCCACGCCACTTCGAAACGCTACAGCCGAAGCGGCTCCCGAACCATCGTGAGAACGCGCTCGATGACGAGAAGCCCAGCAGCGTCGCGACTTCGGACAGTGGGCGATCGCGGCTTTCCACATAGCGCGTGACGAGTTCCGAGCGCACCGTATCGAGGATCGACGAATAGCTTTCGCCGGATTGCGCGAGATGGCGTTGCACGGTCCTGGGTTCCACCCCCAGATGCTGCGCCACCCGTTCCACCGAGCACGCGCCCGATGGAAGGAGCGCCAGGATCAGCTTCCTGACCTGGTCGGACATCGTGGCATTGGACTGCGCCAGCATCGCGTCGAGGAATTGGCGCGTCTGCTGCGCCATGACCGGGTCGTAGGACGGGATCGCGGCGTCCAGGTCCGAGGCGAGGCACACGATGCCGTCGAAGTCCTGGTTGAATGCGATCGCCGAGCCGAAGACCCGCGTGTGTACCGCGAGGCTGGCCGGCGCAGCGTGCGTGAAGCAGATCCTGCGCGGCCTCCAGTCCGCGCCGACGATGATCCTCAGCATCCGGTGCAGAACGCCGAGCATGAGTTGCGTCGCCTGGCGCACCGAGCCGGGAAAGCCACCCAGCATGTCTTCGCGAATGATGGCCAGGCCCTCCGTCTCCTCGACCCCCAGAAAGACTGCCTCGTTCTGCAGGCGAAGGTAGTGCGCGATCGATGCGAGCGTCTTGCGCAGCGTCGGCTCTTCGCGTGCCACGAAGCCAAGGGGTCCGAGGTTGGAGAGTTCGCGGGTTTCGGCCATGCGAAGCCCGAAATCATCGATGCCCGCCGCCTGCGCGGACGCTTCCAGCAGGCGCCCCACCGCCTCGGCCGGAATCTTGATGTCCGGGTCCAGCAGCACCGACCGGTTGATGCCGGCAGCACTCAGTTGTCGATAGGGGTCGAGGCCCACCGATCGCGCTACTTCGACGTAATTGGTCAGGCTCGCGCTGCGAAGCAAGTAGGCCATCCGGGTTCCTGCGGTGTCGCGATATGCAAAACCATTGTCGCGTTTTGTCAAACCGGAATCCATGCGATCTCGATACTTCCCTGGCCCGCACAGCAACCATGCAGCGGCCAAATTCATTCTGAACCGACAACCCGAGAGGACGACAAGCCATGCATTTCCTAGACGACTCCCTGCTGCCTGAAAACCAGGAAAAACTCGTGATCCAGGTCGCGCCCTACGGCCCGCAATGGGTGCCGGGCGACTCGGACGATATTCCCGTGACGCTCGACCAGCAGGTCCAGAAGGCCGTCGATTGCTACAACGCCGGCGCCACCGTGCTCCATGTGCATGTGCGCGAAGAAGATGGCAAGGGCAGCAAGCGGCTGTCCAAGTTCAACGAAATGCTCGCCTGCCTGCGCGAAGCGGTGCCGAAGATGGTGCTGCAGGTCGGCGGCTCGATCTCCTTCGCACCGGAGAGCGAGGGCCAGGCCGCCAAGTGGATGAACGACGACAAGCGCCACATGCTGGCCGAACTGAATCCGCGGCCCGACCAGGTCACCGTCGCGATCAACACCAACCAGATGAACGTGATGGAGTTGATGACCGAGGCCGACATCGCCGGAACCTCGCTCACCAACCCGGCACTGCAGGCCGCCTACCGCGACATGATCGTGCCTTCCAATCCGTCCTGGCATGTCGAACACATCAGGCGCCTGGTCGCCAACGGCATCCAGCCGCATTTCATGCTGGGCAACCTCACCCAACTGGAAACGGTCGAACGCCTGATCCGCCGCGGCGCCTATACCGGCCCGCTGGTCCTCAACTACGTGGCCATCGGCGGCGGCGCAGCCGGGCTGAATCCGGCCGACATGATCGAGTTCGTCCGCCGCACGCCCAACGGCGCCGTGCTCACGCTGGAAACCCTGAACCGCAACGTGGTGCCGATGAACACCATGGCCATCGCGCTGGGCCTGCATGTGCGCGTCGGCATCGAGGACACGCTCTTCGGACCGGACGGCGAGCGCGCGACCTCGGTGCAGCAGATCGAGAAGATGGTTCGCATTGCCCGCGAACTCAACCGGGACATCGCGACGGGCGAAGACGCACATCGCATCTATCAGATCGGAACTCAGTGGGAGTCCGCCGACGAGACCCTCGAATGTCTGGGCATGCCGCCCAACCGGGCGCCGGCACAGCGCAGCACGCAGCTGCGCAGGGTCGCCTGAGTCAGCACGCGGGATCGCCAATCCTCCCTGGGAGACACATGATGTTCTGGAAGAAAAGTCCCAACGCGGTCCTTGCATCGCTGCTGGTCATTCACGTGCTCGCCCACGTCGACCGCAACGTGCTGCTGGGCTTTTCGCCGCAGGTCATCAGCGATCTCGCGCTCGACAATGCGCAGTACGGGTTTCTGGTCGGCTCTGTCTGGGTGCTCAGCTTCGGTTTCATGGCCATGTTCATGGGCGCGCTGGCCGATCGTTTCAGCCGTACGCGAGTCATCGCCGCGGGCGTGCTGATCTGGAGCGCCTGCACATGGGCTTCCGGACACGCCCAGACCTTCGAGCAAATGGCCGTCGCGCGCTTCTTCGTCGCCAGCGGCGAGGCGGCCCTTGTCCCGGCCGCGGTGGCCTTGCTGGCCGAACTGTTCTCCGAGAAACGGCGGGGCACGGCGATGGGCGTCTTTTTCGTGGGCATTCCGCTCGGCATCGGATTGAGCTTCCTGTTGGCCGGCACGGTTGGGGCGAGCCTCGGCTGGCGTTCGACCTTCACGGTGCTCGGCATCGTCGGGGCGGCGATCGCCGTTCCGTTGGCCTTCCTGCGCGAGGAGCGTGGACAGGGGCGTCACAAGCATGCCGACCCGTCGCGGGGCCAGCCGTTTGTCGCGCAGGTGCGCGCAGTGCTTGGCGTGGTCGGCCACAACCGCGCCTTGCAATTCGCCATCGTCGGCTTCGTGCTGGTGCACATGGTGTTCGCGGGCTTCTCGTTCGCCCAACTGTGGATGGTGCGCGAGCGCGGCTTCGATGCGGCCGGTATTGCCAAGACCATCGGCGCGTTGCAGATCGTGTTTGGCGTGCTCGGCGCGGTGGTCGGCGGCGTGCTGAGCGACCGCTTCGCCAAGCGTCTCCCGGGCGGCCATGCAAGCTTCATGGCGCTACTGATCGTGCTGTGCGCACCGTTGATGATCGCCTACCGCTTCGCGCCGGCCGGCTCAGTCCTGTTCTATGCGGGCATGTGCGCAGGCTTCTTCCTGCCGCTCGCGCTCTACGGGCCGGCCAACACCATGATCCAGGGATTGGCCCCGGCGCAGATGCGCTCGACCATCGCGGGCGTCACGATGCTGCTGATCAATGTGTTCGCCCTCGCGATCGGGACGCTCGCGGTCGGCATGGTGAGCGACCGCCTGGTCGACGCCGGCAGCACTCACGCGTTGACCACGGTGCTGCTCGCGACCGACATCCTGGCCATCGGTGCCGGACTGTTGTTCTGGCTCGCCGCGCGCCAGGTACGCCTGGGCCGCGCGCGGCTCGACCTGTCGGCACGCCCGACGCTGGCGCACTGAGCCGCCGCCCTGTTCGACGATTCGACAATCTGAAGGAAACAATGAAATGAACAACGAGACTAACCGCAGCGCCACGCCGATCTGCGACCAATTGCGCGCGACCGGGAATTGGAATCCGGCCTGGGATGCCTTCGCGGAACTCGACCCAGCATGGGCCGAGAAATTCATGGCAATGGGCATGCACCCGATCATGTCGGGCGTGCTGGAGCCGAAGGTGCTGGAATTCATCGCCATCGCGGTCGATGCGTCGTGCACCCATATGTACGCGCCGGGCACGCGCCGTCACATCCGCAAGGCGCTCGAACTGGGCGCCACCCCCCGAGAAATCACGGCCGTGCTGCAGGCGGTCAGCGTTCTCGGCATCCATACCAGCAGCCTGGGCGCGCCGATCCTGCTGGAAGAAATGGCGGCCATCGAGCAGGCCAGGACAGCCTTCAGACACCCATAGCTATACTTCGCCTGTCACGTCAACAAAGCGTGATCGGGATTGGCGTCCCACTGAAGTTTTGCGACGAAAGCCGCAGCCATTACCGCAGTAGTCCTGCGGCTTCGTCGTTCGTGCCACCATTTTTGGCGGCTCGAGCGGGGAGCCGCAAGGCTCGCCGGTTCTCGCAGGAACTTCCCGGTACGCCAACCCGTTCGAGTCGCCGCCCCTGATTGGCGTCGGGCGCGGCGGTTGTTGCAAACCGAAGTTCCTGGAGGCCACTCATGGTCCACCCTATTTGCGCGCCCGCGCGCCCCCCGAACCCTCCCCCACCGCCCCACGAATCCGAGGGCGGTCTCGCCGCGCTGGCCGTGCAAGCTGCCGCCGAAGTCAGCGCATTGAAGCAGGCGTATCACGCCGTGGCATGCGTCCGAAGCCTTCTTCAGACTCAGCGCTTGCGCGGGAGCGACGGCCACATCAGCCGCACCGAAGCGGAAGCCATCGTGGCGGTGGTCAGCGCGGAGTTCGAGCGCCGCATGCAGGCCGCCAAGGCGACCATTGCACTGATGCCAGCCGAAGCCGCTCCGATCAGGACATCCAGCGCATCATCACAAGCACGAGCACGATAAGAAACACCGTCTCGCCGACCATCAACGCGACCGGCTTCAGGCCGACGGTGGCCAGGTCGCGCAATTGCGTCTTCATCCCGATCGCCGCCATCGCCGTCACCAGGCACCATTGCGAAAGATCGGTGCCCAGCTTGGTCAGGCCTGCCGGAATCCAGCCGGTGCTGTTGATCCCGACCAGCACCGCAAAGGCCACGGCAAACCAGGGCAACAACGGCGGCCGGGGTCCGCCGGCGCCCTTGCCGCCAGCGCGGGTGCACATCACCGCGAACACGATCACCGGCAGCAGCATGGCCACGCGCATGAGCTTGACCAGGGTGGCCACGTCGCCGGTCTCGCGCGACATGCTGTAGCCCGCGCCGACCACCTGCGCAACATCGTGGATGGTGCCGCCGAGGAAGATGCCCGCCCCATGCGCGTCGAGGCCAAGGAGCTGGGCCAGCATGGGATAGGCGATCATCGCCAGCGTGGACAGTGCCGACACTCCGACCACCGTGAACAGCGTGGCACGTTCCTTCCCCGGATGCGCGGGCAGAGCCGCAGCCAGTGCCAGCGCAGCCGATGCACCGCAGATGGCCGTGGCGCCTCCGGTGAGCAGGCCGAACAGGCTCTGGAAGCCCATCAACTTCGCGACGATCATCGACACGCAGATCGTGACCACCACGCACACCACCACCAGGATCACAGGATGCCAACCCAGGGCCGCGACCTGGCCCAGGGTGATGCGGAGCCCGAGCAGCGCGACGCCACAGCGCAGCACCTCGCGCGCAGTGAACCCGATGCCGGCCCCGCAGGCGCCGTCGCTCGACAGGAAGTTCATCGCCATGCCCAGGATCAGGGCAAACAACATGACGGGCGCGCCGTAGTGTTGCGAGAGGAACGTCGCGGCGACTGCCACCACGAGGCTGGCGAGCACCCCAGGAAAGAGCGTGCGGCCGCGCGTCGGCAGCGCCGCGAGTGTCGAGATCATGGTCGGGTCAGGCCGCGGCCAGAAGGTGGTCCTGGAATACGTCCCGCAGCTTGTTCTTTTGCACCTTGCCGGTCGGGCCGAGCGGAATGCTGTCCACGAAGACCACGTCGTCCGGCGTCCACCACTTGGCGATCCTGCCGTCATAGAAGGCGATCAGTTCATCGCGCGTCACCGACTCGCCGGGCTTGCAGGTCACCACCAGCAGCGGGCGCTCGTCCCACTTCGGGTGGCGAGCCGCGATGCACGCGGCCAGTGCCACGGCCGGGTGAGCCATCGCGATGTTTTCCAGGTCGATGGAACCGATCCACTCGCCGCCGGACTTGATCACGTCCTTGCTGCGGTCGGTGATCTGCATGAAGCCGTCGGCGTCGATCGTCGAGACGTCGCCGGTGGGGAACCAGCCGCCCACCAGAGGACCGTCGCCCTCCCCCTTGAAGTAGTTCGAGATGATCCACGGACCGCGCACCATCAGTTCGCCGGCGGATACGCCGTCGCGCGGCAGTTCGTTGCCGTCTTCGCCGACGATCTTCATGTCGACGCCGAACACCGATCGCCCCTGCTTGGCCTGGATGGCAAGGCGCGCGTCGAGATCGAGCGCTTTCTGCCTGGGCTTGAGCGTGCAGACGGTGCCGACCGGGCTCATCTCGGTCATGCCCCATGCGTGCAACACCTGCACGTCGTAGCGTTCCTGGAAGGTGCGCATCATCGCGGGCGGGCAAGCCGAGCCGCCGATGATGGTGCGGCGCATCGTGCTGAACTCGAGGCCGTTGCCTTCCACGTGCGTCAACAGGCCCTGCCAGACGGTGGGCACGCCCGCCGAGACGGTCACGCCTTCGCCCTCGAACAGGTCGTGGAGCGACTTGCCGTCAAGCCACGGTCCCGGAAACACCAGCTTCGCGCCAACCATGCAGGCGGCGTACGGCAGGCCCCACGCATTGACGTGGAACATCGGGACGACCGGCAGGATGACGTCGTTCGCCGAGCAGTTCAGCGCGTCGGGCAGCGCGGCCGCATACGTGTGCAGCAGGGTCGAACGGTGGCTGTAGAGCGCGCCCTTCGGATTGCCGGTGGTGCCGGACGTGTAGCACAGCGACGAAGCAGCCTTCTCGTCGAAGACGGGCCATGCGAACTCGGGCGAATGTTCCTCGACCAGTTCCTCGTAGCACAGCAGATTGGGCACCTTGGACGATGCCGGCATGTGCGCGCGGTCGGTCATCGCGACGAAGGCCTTGATGGTCGACACACGCGAGGCGATCGCCTCGACCAGCGGAAGGAAGGTCAGGTCGAAAAACAGGATCTGGTCTTCGGCATGGTCCGCGATCCACGTCACCTGGTCCGCGTGCAGGCGGGGGTTCAAGGTGTGCAGCACGGCGCCCGAGCCCGAGACGGCGTAGTAGAGCTCCATGTGGCGGTAGCCGTTCCAGGCCAGCGTGCCGACGCGGTCGCCGAAGGCGATGCCGCGCGCCGCCAGGGCGTTGGCCAGGCGCCGCGAGCGCTCTGCGAGCTCACGGTAGGTGTAGCGGTGGAGGTCGCCCTCGACGCGCCGCGAAACAATCTCCTGCTCGCCGTGATGGCGTTCCGCGTGGGTGAGGAGCGTCGAGATCAGCAAGGGCTGATCCATCATCGATCCGTTCATGGATGTCTTCTCTTTCAATTCGTCAATTCGTTGGATGGGGGGTGCAGCGGCTGCTTCAGGCCAATGCCTGGCGCGGCTGCGATACGGGTGCGGCGGCCTGCGCATCTTCTTCGGCGATCTCTCCCGCACGCTTGAGATCTGCCTCGAAGGTGCGCGCTGCGATCAACAGGCACGCGGCTGCCAACAGGCTGAAGGCAGGCACGATCATGAGTGCGGTCTGGAGCGACAACGCGTCCGACAGGAATCCGGCAATGAGCGGTCCGGCGGCAAGGCCGAACAGGTTCTGGAAAAGCGACAGCACCGATGCGCCAGTGGCGCGAATGCCGGGGTGGATGACTTCAATCACCGCTGCCGCCACCGGACCCACGGTGCAGGTCATCAGGAAGCCGCCCAAGGCGAGCAAGGCGAACTGCGTATTGGCCGCGATCGCGAATCCCATGCTCGTGGCGCCGAAGGCCAGCATCAGAACGATCATGGAAGCGACGCACAACATTGCGGTGGTGTACAGCTTGAACTTCCGGCGACGACGTCCCGAGTAGTCGACCACGGCGCCCCAGACGACGCTGCCCAAGGCACCGCACAGAACGACCAGGGAAGCCTTGATGGCCGCTTGCTCCGGCGCCATGCCGTGAACGCGGTTGAGGAAGCTCGGCAGCCAGGACCAGATCGCCGACACGGCGATCAGCTGCGCCGGCGCGGCGAGGCACAGCCACAGCATGGTTTTCGAGCGAACCAGCGCGTGCACGATGGCGCTGGCAGCGCTGCGCGTCGAGCTGGTCGCACGGTCGAGTCGCGGGGTGAGCTTGACGGTCGGGTAGTCGCGCACCTTCAGGTACAGCAGCGCGAGAATCAGGCCCGGAATGCCGACCGCGCCGAACGCGGCCTTCCAGCCGAATTTGGCTGCGATCACACCGCCGAGCATCACGCCCAGCACGGAGCCGACCGAAGCCGTCGCAAAGAAGCCCGCGAGGACCGCACCGCGCAGCCGCGACGGAAAGTGGCTGGCGATCAGCGCGGCGCCGACGGAGCCGTAGCCCGCTTCGCCCAGCCCGACCATGGAGCGCGCCGCGAGCAAGCTGCCGTAGCCACGGCTGAACATGCAGGAGATCGACGCCAGGCTCCAGACCGTGGCCATCACGACCACGCTCTTGACGCGGCTGGCCCGATCGGCAAACAGCGCGACCGGGATGCCGGCCAGGGCGACGGTCACCGACACCGCCGACACGAGCCCGCCGAGCTGCTTGTCGGAGAGGCTCCATTCGCTCTTCAGGTAAGGAAAGAGCGACACGATGACCTGGCGATCGATGTAGTCGAACATCATCAGGCCGACGGTCATGGCAAAGGCGAACCAGGCCTGCCCCCGGGTGAACAGGTAGCCGTCCCGAGCGGGCATGGCTTCTACTGCAGCGGTACTCATGATGTCCCCTTGTTGTTTGTCGTGAACCGCATCAGGGCACCAGCACGGTGGCGCCGACGGTCTTGCGGGACTCCAGCGCACGGTGGGCGTCGGCCGCATCGGCCAGCGCGAAAGATTGCTTCGGTTCGCTGACGATGCCGCCGGACAGCACGTGGCCGAACAGCTCATCGGCCATCGAGAGCATGTGCGAGCGCGGCATGATGTAGTGCATCATCGCCGGCCGCGTGAGCCAGATCGATCCCTTGACGGCCAGCGTCATCGAGTCGATGACGACCGGACCCGACGTGGTGCCGTTGCTGACCAGCACGCCGCGTGGGCGCAGGCTGTCGAGCGAAGCTTCGAGCGTGTCCTTGCCCACCGAGTCGTAGACCACCGGCACACCCTTGCCGTCCGTGATCTCGCGCACGCGTTCGGCGATGTTCTCGCGCGAGGTCACGATGGTGTGCGCGCAGCCGTTCGCCTTGGCGATCTCGGCCTTCTCATCCGAGCTGACGGTGCCGATCATCGTGACGCCCATCGCCCTCGCCCACTGGCAGGCGATCGAGCCCACGCCGCCGGCGGCTGCGTGATAGAGGATCGTCTCACCGCCGTGCAGGGGGAAGACCTGGCGGAACAGGTACTGCACCGTCATGCCCTTCATCATCAGGGTCGCGGCCGTGCGGTCGGAGACGCCTTCGGGCAGCGGAATCAGCACGTCGGCCGGCATGACGCGAACGTCCGAATAGGCGCCCTGCGGCCCGATCAGGTAGCCCACGCGGTCACCGACCTTGACATCGGTCACGCCCGGGCCGACGGCCTCGACGACGCCCACGGCGTCCGAGCCGAGCCCGTTGGGCTTCGGCAAGGGATAGCGGCCAGTGCGGAAGTAGATGTCGATGAAGTTCACGGCCACGTAGGTGTGGCGCACGCGAGCCTGGCCCGGGCCGGGGGCCCCGACTTCGACGTTTTCGAGCTTGAGCACTTCCGGACCACCGGTGTCGTGCAGGCGAATGGCGAGTGCCATGGTTTGTCTCCTTGGATCTTGAATCTGGAACGGCGGGCGCTCAGCCTGCCGTCCGGCCTTGTGCGGCGAGTTCTTCGATGAACTGTTCGGCGCGGGGCCACGGGCCGAAGCCGGAGGCCGGATTGAGGTGGCCGACTTCGCCGAGATCGACGAGGCGGCTGCCCCAGTCGCGCGCCATGTCGGCGACTCTCTCGTAGTCGGCGAGCGGATCGTTGCGGCTGCCGGCAACGATGCTCGGGAAAGGCAGACGCTCGCGCGGCACGGGCAGCCAGCCGCTGGCATCGAGCTGCTCCACCGTGGGATAGCCTTCGGGCATCGGCCGCTCGAAGTCCGGCGGCGCGGCCAGCAATGCGCCGAGGACGGGGCGCCGCGTCTGCAGGGCCCAATGGGCCAGCATCACGACGCCGCCGCTATGCGCGACGATCAACAGCGGGCCTTCGACGGCTTGCGCCTCGCGTTCGATGGCCTCGACGCGCGCTGCGCAATCAAGATCCTCGCGGCCCATCGGCGGCACCGACCTGACGCGCGGCAGCCGATCCGCGAGCAGCGTCTGCCAGTGCGTAGGCACGTGGTCACGCAGGCCGGGAACGATCAGGACGGTGGGAGCCATGGTGGAACTCATGGAAACCTCTGGGCCGCGGGGTGACTCAGGCTGCCTTGCGCAGGAAGCCCTGGTGGGCGCCGTTGCGGTTGGGCGCGAAGCCGTTGGCGAACAGCGACTCCTCGACGGTGTCGTAGAAGACGCCAATCTTGCAGATCTCGCGTGCTTGCTGGGCGGTCGCGATCGGGCGACCGAACTCGCGAGAGATGCGCACCAGCTGCTCGATCTGCTCGACCGTGCTCGCCTTCTTCGTGCGCGACTGGTTCCAGAGGTTGTCCTCGGTACCGCAGCGAACGTGCAGGCCCATCGCGATGCCCATCATGTTGACCGGCAGCACGTTGCGCATCGAGCTTTCCACCGTCAGGATGGCGCCGTCCGGCGTGGCGCGCACGAAGTTCGCCAGGTTGTAGATGTTCGGCGCGTCCATGCCGCCGCTGATCGCCACCCAGTTCATGACCAGCGGGCCCTTGTAGACACCGCGGCGCATCAGGCGCTCGACCGACTCGAAGCTGTTGATGTTGTAGCACTGGAAGGCGCTCTGGATGCCGGCTTCGTTCAGGCGGCGGATGTGCTCCTCGGCCCAGCCCGGCTGCGCCGGCACCGTCATTTCCTTGTAGGCGTTGAAGACCGCCGGGTCTTCCATCGACGTGCCCTTGTAGTCCTCGTATTCCCAGTGCTCGACCACGTTCATCTGCGAGGTGTTGATGGTCACCGTGACCTGGTCGGGCTTGGGATCGAGTTCGGCCAGCATGTGGCGCGTGTCGTCGGAGAGCCACTTGGCGGCTGCGCCCTCGTTTTCAGGTGCGAAGCTGATCGAGCCGCCCACCTGGATGATCATCTCGGGCACTGCGTTGCGCACGCCGGCGATCAGTTCGTTGAACTTGGACAGGCGCTTGCTGCCCTTGCCGTCGAGTTCACGCACGTGCAGGTGCAGCACGGTGGCGCCGGCGTTGTAGCAATCGACCGCCTTCTGGATCTGCTCTTCCATCGTGACGGCGATGTCCTCCGGGAAGTCGGAGGGCACCCACGACGGCGCGTAGGGCGCGGCGGTGATGATCAGGGGTTGCTGGTTTTCGGGGTAGAGGGAGCCGTCGAGAAAGTTCATGGTGAAGACCTCGTGGAGAAAGTAAGGGGGACAGGAAGAAAAGGTGCTGCCTAGAAGGTCGCTTCACCGACGATGCCGGCGCGCTCCATCTTTCGGTGGCAAGGGGGGTAATCCATCACGGCGTAGTGCTGGGTGGAGCGGTTGTCCCACATGGCCACGCTGTTGGGCTGCCAGCGGAAGCGCACCTGGTATTCAGGGATAGCCGCCTGGCTGATCAGGTACTGCAGCAACTGGCTGGCGCCTGGCGCGTAGTCCTGGCCGTAGCGCACGCTGTCGGCATTGTGGAAATTGGTGAAGTGCGTCGTGAACGCGTTGACGAACAGGATCTTCTCGCCTGTCTCCGGATGCGTGCGCACCACGGGGTGCTCGGCATCCGGGAACTGCGCGTGCAGCGCGAGGCGCTTTTCCATCGGCATTGCGGCGCCGAAGCTGGCCTCGATGCTGTGGCGGGCGCGCAGGGGCGCGATCTGGTCCTTGATGATTTGCGGCAGCCTTTCGTAGGCCAGCGCCATGTTGGCCCACATGGTGTCGCCGCCGACCGGCGGGCATTCCACGCAGCGCAGCACGCAGCCGAAGGGCGGCTTTTCGCGCCAGGTGGCGTCGCAGTGCCAGGAGTTCTCGTAGCGATCGTTGGGGCTGTCCGGCGACTTGTAGATGCGCACCAGGCCCGGGTTCTCCGGGTCGCTGCCGGCCACCGGATGGTCTTCCAGCTCGCCGAAGTGGCGGGCAAAGGCCACGTGCTCGGCGCGCGTCATGTTCTGGTCGCGGAAGAAAAGCACCTTGTGCTTGAGCAGCAGTGCACGGATTTCCGCCACCAGCGAGGCGTCGCGCGAGGCGGCGCCGAGATCTACATTGCTCAACTGCGCGCCGATGCTGCAGGTGAGTGGCTCGACCTTGATGGAGGTCTTCGGTTGGGTCGTTGAGTTCATGGGCCTGTTGTCTCCGTGTTGAGCCACCGTCATCGGACTGGACTCTTGTCGGTGGAACGGGCCGTGAAGAGGCGGCTCCGTAGGCCGTGAGAATATGGAGATGGCCCTCTCGGCGCCCCCTCCTTGCAGCAGGGGCCCCTACCGGTAGGGCCCCGCGGCGGCGTAACCGCTTGTCAGTCTGTCGACTTGATCAGCCCGAGGATCCGGGCGCGGAGGACGACCTGCTTGCGCGTGCCGGCGTCAAGCTTGGCGAAAAGATTCTTCACGTGCCATTTGATGGTGGTTTCGCCCACCTGCATGGCCCGGCCGATTTCCTTGTTCGACAGATTGTGTGCCAGCAGTTCCAGAACTTCGCGCTCCTTGGGCGTGAGCACCATGCCGTAGGGCGCGGCCGGTCGCGGCGCCTCCGGCTCCCTGACGCGCGACTCCGGCGAAGGCGTCGGTTCGGGTGCCCGGCTCTGGCGACCCGATCCCTCCGCGCCAACGTTTCGGACCCAGTCGCCCAGGTCCGGATGCGCATCGGCAAACACCCGGCGGAGGCCATAGGTGTCCGCGAGATCCATGGCCTCACGCAACTGCTTCTGCGAATCCTCTCCGCACTGGTCGAGGGCAAAGGCCTGCAGCCCGAGAAGCTCGATCCGGAGGCGCCCCTGCTTGATCGCCCGCGCCAGTTCGCCGGCACGCGCCAGCGGCGCCTGCGCGCCGCGCCAGTCCTTTGCGCCGATCGCCGCGTAGCCGAGGGCGACTTCGCGGAGGACTTCCACGCTCTCTCGCCAGAGTCGCCCCTTGGGCGTCGCATCGTCCTCCAGCAGCGCGTCGATCTCGTCACAAAGCTGGCGGCAGCTCACCGAGCGATATCGCCCGGCATGCAGGCGCACCTGCTCGCACAGGCTGGCGATGCGCAGTCGCGGCAGGCCACGGGCCCTGCCGGCGGCGTCCAGGCCGCCGAGAAGCTCCAGTGCGCGGTTTTCGGCGCCCTCGGCCACCGCGATGCGCGCCATGGTCCGATAGGCCAGTAGCAAGGATTCAGGCAGGCCGCTGTGCTCGAGAACGTCCAGCCGGTCAGCCAGCAGCGCCGCCGCTTCGCGGGGCCGGTCGCATTCCCAGGCCGCCGCGGCGAGCAGCCCCGCCAGCGAGCAGGTGAACCTGTTTCGCCGCCCCAGGTCGGCCTCCGCGCGCGCCACCGCCGGCTGCAGAAGGCTCTCGGCGAGCAGGACCTGCCCTTCCCAGATGTAACTGAGCCCGATGATGAATTCGCCCCAGCGCGCGGTGTACCCCACGCCCCCGAAATCGCCACGCGGCGCCTGTTGCTCGCGCAGCCGCGCCAGCGCGGGCTCGCCTGAAAGCAGCGCCCGGTACGCCGTGCGGTTGGCGTGAATCTGCAGCAAGACCGGATCGCGAAGCGCCGGCGCATCCGACCAGGGATCGTGCAGTGCCGCGAACCGATCCGGGTCGTCTGCGAACACTGCTGCTCCGCCGAGGATCAGCGCGCATTCGAAGCGAAGGTCATCGCTGACCTCTGGCTGGGCCAGGATGCGCGCCACCAGGCGCTCGGCTTCCTGGTGGCGCTCACTGACCGCCAAGGTCCACGCGGCAGCGAGCAAAAGGCGGGGCCGCCGATCGAGTTCGTCGGCCGGCACTTGCGAAAGCCATTCGAGCACTGCCCCCTGCCGGCCGTGCCTCATGATGGATTCGTAGAGGCTGCGCTCGGCCAGCCCATAGGCCTTCTGGTGCTCGCCCGCCGTCAATGCGTGTCGGGCCGCGTACTCGAGCAAGCCGTGCTCGGCGAGCCATTCGGCCGCGGATGAATGCAGCTTGGCTTGCTGCGTCGCGTCCAGGCCCGAGAAGAGCTTGCGCAGCACATCGCGCGCCAGCGTATGCATGCGCAGCCAATCACCGCCCTCGGCTTCGGCGAAGACGGGCGTATCCCGGCTCAGGCGCGCCAGTCGCTCGACCGCGTCGTCATAGCCGGTCACCGCGCGGCACAGGTCAGGATGGAGGTGGTCGAGGATCGAGATCCGAACGAGGAAATCGCTGTCGCCGGGATCGAGGTTGGCAAGCAGCAGCTTGACGAAATGGTCATGCAGCCTGCCGTCGAGCATGGCCATGCTCGCGACGTCCGCGTGTGCATCGACCCCGCGCGCGATGATCGTCATCGCGAGCTGCACGCCAAGCGGCCACCCTTCGGTCACTTCGTGCAGGCGGGCGGCGGTGTCGTTGTCGACGCGCGCACCCAGGCGGATGCGCACGAGCTCCATGGTCTCGTCGAGCCGGAACCGAAGCGCGGCGGGTTCGATGACGGTGCATTGCCCATAGGCAACGAGATCGTCGATGTCCAGGTGGCAATCGGGGCGCGCTGCGACGATCACCCGCAGATTCGGCGGCGCGTTGCGCATGAGGTAGACAAGGGCTTCGCGCGATGCTGTCGGCAGGCGATCGGCCTCGTCGACGAACAGGACGACATCCAGCGCCGTCTGCGTCAGTTCGGCGAGCCAGACCGTGATCCCCTCCAGACCGCCGGGGCCTACGGCTTCGAGCAGGGTGTGTCCGAAAGTCGAGCGCCCGGAGCCGCGCCGGACCGCCAGGGCGAGGCTCTGCGCGAGGCGCTGTGGTTCGTCCTGCCGTTGGGCGAAGAGCCACGCGACCACGGCGCCGCGGGACAAATGCTCGAGCCGCCACTGGGCCAGCAAGGAAGTCTTTCCGAAGCCCGCCGGCGCCTGGACGACGATCGCGGGAATATCCCGGATGCCGCTCGCCGTCGACAAGAGTCGCGCACGGGAAACAAGATCACGCGGGACCCGAGGTGGCGAGACCTTGAGCAGCAAGTCATCGTCGACTTCGGCGGAAGCACGCGTCACAGACGTCCTCTCTTCGAGCATGCAGAGGTATGGAAGTCGGCTGTCCGGTGCGACACGGGTGGCTCGGAAATGCCCAAGCCTGCAACCCAGGTCTGCAGGCTGGAAGATTCTAGCTTTGCCAGTCAGGCCGGCCGGGGGGTGCTAACCCACCCGCCGGCGCTCGCGTGCTGCTACTTCTTCGCAGCAGGCTCGACCGACAGCGCGACCGCCTCGGTGTAGACCGCATGGACCTGATCGCCCACCTTGATCCTCTTCAGCTGCTCGGGGTCGCGGATATTCAGATCAACCTCGTACTCCGTCCCGCGCAGCGTGATCATGTGGGTCTTCCGGTTGACCGCAACAACGTTGGCGGTGACCTCGACCTTCTGGCCGATCGCGCCACCGGGGAGTTGACCTGCGTCGGTCCTGTCGCCAGCCGCGGTCTGGACCCTGCTGCGGATCTCGTCGCCGCCCTTCATCAAGGTCAACGTCAGCGCCTGCGCGTAACGGACGTTCACCCGGTCGCCCACCTTGACTTGATCGAAGTTGCGCGCCTCGGGTCCGATCCCGAAGACATGCACCTTGCCATGAGAGTCCTTGAGGGTCACATGACGCTTCTCGAGATCGATCGCCTGCACGACGCCTGTGGCTCGGATGACTTCCTTGACGGTTCCTGTGCCGGGGTTCGTGGAGGCCGTGACCTCATGGGCGGGTTTGTCCTCGGCGATAGCGGGCGCCATGAACGCGCCCAGCACTGCCAAAACTGTGATCGAAGCTGCGATCTTCATGGGAATCCCTTTCGCGGAAATGATGTGCTCAAGCATGGTCCCACGCCGGGCACCTCAGATTGACGATCGTCAAGCGCGCTCGATATAGCCGCCCCCTCTGGTGTTGAGCCGAAATGTGCTCCGCCATGGGTTCGCGACACGAGCGCATACACACCAACGGACCTCTGTCCGGACGTGATTGACATTCGTCAACGAGCCCGACGAGCCTTGCGCGCATGCTCGCGTTTTTCAGGGCGGGTTGCTGTTCACATGGCACCAAAAGGAGAACCTATGAAACTCGCAGGACTCGCTTCGGCCGTGCTGGCCTTGTCATTGACGGCGCCGGTCGTTGTCGCGCAAACGGCTCCGGCGGCAGCCACGGCCGCGCCAGCCGCGCCAGCCGCGCCAGCCGCGAATCCCGTCGATCCGGCCTCGATCCAGGCTCTCAAGGACATGGGCGCCTACTTGCAGACCCTGGGGCGCTTCCGGACGTCCACGTCGCTGATGGGCGAGCGCGTTCTGGCCGACGGCCAGAAGCTGCTGCACACCGCATCGGCGACGGTCGACGTGCAGCGCCCGGACAGGATCCGCGCGCGAATGTGGAGCGTTCGCTCCGAGCGCGAAATCATCTATGACGGCAAGACGGTCACCCTCTTCTTCCCTGCGCAGAAGTACTACTCCTCGGTCGAATTCTCGGGGACGAACGGCGAACTTGTGAAGAAGCTGGAAGAGCGCTACGGCTTCGAGGTTCCGCTGTCCGACCTGTTCCTGTGGGGCACGCCGGCCGCGCCGGTCGACAAGATCGAATCGGCCATGAATGCCGGGCAGGATCTGATCGGCAATGACCTCTGCGACCACTACGCCTTTCGCCAGGGAGATTTCGATTGGCAGATATGGATCGCAACCGGTGCCAAGCCCTTGCCGCGCAAACTCGTGATCACCAATCGTGGCGATGAGGCCCGGCCCCAATCGGTCAGCGTCATGGACTGGAACCTGAACCCGGCTTTCAAGGAGGCAACGTTCAGGTTCACGCCGCCCAAGGGGGCGACAAAGATCGAATTTGTCCCGGCGAAGACCAACTAGAGGAGAACGACCATGAAAGGATCATTCACCAGGTTGCTCGCGGTCCCTCTGGCCACACTCATTCTGGCCAGTTTCGCCATGACACCTGCGGCGGAGGCTCGGGAAGGCGGCGGCGGTGGTCGCGGCGGTGGAGGCGGTGGCGGTGCGCGTGCCGGGGGCGGCGGGGGTGGCGGTGCTCGCGCTGGAGCAGCAGGAGGCGGCGGCGGTGCGCGCGCGGGTGCGGCTGCAGGCGGGGGTGCAGCCGCGGCCGGGGGTGCCCGCGCGGGCGCGGGCGGCGGTGGCAGGCAGCAGGCCAACAACAGCAGGGCCGACACACGGACCAATGACGTTCGCAGCTCCAGCGTCAACAACGTCAACAATGCCAGCCGCAACACGAACGTCAACGCCAACCGGAACACCAACGTCAACGCGAACCGCAACACCAACGTCGTCGTGGCCGGCGGCAACAACAATTGCTGTGGCGGCTGGGACAACGACTATCACCCGGTCGCTGGCGCCGTAGCCGTCGGCGCCGCGGTGGCAGTGACGTCGGCTGTGATCGGCTCGATGGTCAATACGGTGCCGGCCAACTGTGCCCCGGTCAACTACGGCGGCATGGTCTACCAGCAATGCGGAAGCACCTGGTACCAGCCGCAAGGGTCTCAGTACGTCGTGGTCAATGCCCCGTACTAGCCTCTGGCCTGCCGCCCTCGCCCGCTCACCACTTCCCGTCAGCGGGCTTCTTCGGCCGCATGGCGACCGCCAGCATCTCCATGGCACCCGCCCGGTTGGCACGCTTCGCGAAGTCGGCGGCCGTCATGCCTTGCTCGTTCTTCATCAGCGGATCGGCGCCCTCGTCGAGCAGCAACTTGACCGCCGCATCCGACCCGTACATCGACGCCATCATCAACGGCGTGGTGCCGTTCGGCGACTGCGCGTTGATGAAAGCATCGTTGTCCAGCAACAGCTTCATGATTTCCAGATGACCGTTAGTCGTCGCATAGTGCAGCGGTGTCCAGCCAGGCTTGTTGACGTCGGCATCGCGCTCGATCAAGCGCGCGACGATGTCCTTCTGGCCCTTGATCGCCGCCAGCATCAACGGGCTTTCGTCCTTCGGATTGCGCGCTTCGACGTCGGTCTTCGGGAAGTCCAGCAGCACCTTGATGACCTTCGGCGAAGGCTCCCGCAGCGCGATCAGCAAGCCGGTCTGGCCGTGCTCGTCGCGGGTATTGGGGTCGAATCCACGGTTCAGGAGGTTCTGGACGCCACCCGCGTTGTCCGCGCGCACGGCCCTGAAAAAGTCATTGAACGAATCCGCGTTTGCCGAAAAAGATGCAGCAATAACAATAAGATAAATGAGTTTCTTGAAGTAATTCTTCATGTGTTGACCCCAGTGAACAGGGCCTCGAAGTTGTCGCTGGTCACCTTGCCGATGGTCTCGATCGGCAGCTTGCGCAGTTCGGCGATCTGTTTGGCCACGTAGGGCACGTACGACGGATTGTTGGTCTTCCCGCGGTATGGCACCGGGGCCAGGTAGGGGCTGTCGGTTTCGATCAGCATGCGGTCGAGCGGGACGAAGGCCGCTACGTCGCGAAGGTCTTGCGCCTTCTTGAAAGTCAGGATGCCCGAGAAGGAGATGTAGAAGCCGAGATCGAGGGCAGCGCGCGCCACGTCGGCCGTCTCGGTAAAGCAGTGGAAGACACCGCCGGCTGCCTTGGCACCGCCGTCCTCGCCCTCCTCCTTCAGGATGGCCAAGGTGTCCGCCGAAGCTTCGCGGGTGTGAATGATCAGCGGCTTGCGCGTCTGCTGGGCCGCCCGGATGTGGACTCGGAAGCGGTCTCGCTGCCATTCGAGGTCAGCGATGCTGCGGCCGCCCTTGCGCTCTTCCATCTGGTAGTAATCCAGGCCGGTTTCGCCGATGGCGACGACCTTGGGCAGCGCGGAACGCCGCACCAGATCCTCCACGGTGGGCTCGGCGATGTCTTCGTTGTCCGGATGGACGCCTACGGAGGCCCAAAAGTTGTCATAACCAGACGCGAGCGCCTGCACATCGTCGAATTCCTCCAGCGTGGTGCAGATGCAGAGGGCCCGGTCGACCTGCGCGGCGGCCATGGCAGCGCGGATCTGCGGCATCTGGTCCGCGAATTCGGGAAAGGTCAGGTGGCAGTGGGAGTCGGTGAACATCGCGGAATGTTGAAGTGGCGGCGCATGGCGCGCCGCGTACGGTCCGCAGTCCGCGTCCAGCAGGACGGGATTTGGATCAGATGGTCTGGGTCGGCCGGTCGGACGCCATGGTGCCACCGAGCGCCTCTTCGATGCGCAACTTCAGTTGTCGCGACTTGTCGTCGGATGGAAAACGGATGCCCACGCCGGGCGCCCGGTTCCCGGCGGCGCGGGCCGGCGTGATCCAGGCCACCTTGCCGGCGACCGGATAGCGTTGCGGATCGTCCGGCAGCGTGAGGAGGACGTAGACGTCGTCGCCGAGTCGGTATTCGCGCGAGGTGGGAATGAAGATCCCGCCTTCCGCGAACAAGGGAATGTAGGCCGCGTAGAGCGCCCCCTTTTCCTTGATGGCGAGCTGGATGACGCTGGGCCTGACAGGCGCGGACGGGGCGGGTGTGGCTGGTGTGTTCATGGGCGACGGCGTGCCGAGTTTAGGGTGGTTCGCGCTTCGCTCACAAGCGCCTCGATCATGAGTCCCGCATTGAATGGATGTTCTGCGGTTTTTGCCGCATTCGCGAGCGACCGCGACCAGCGGGCCAACGCGCCCCTGGACGGCGGAGGCGGCAGATCGGCAGCATCGAAGAATCGCGGAGCGGCGCCGCTGTCCGCGGCCATCAGGTCGTGACAGAGCTTTTGAAGTGCGCCAATCGCCTGGGCCGGCGCGTGGTCGGCAAGCGCGCTGACGTCGCCTCGGGACATGGCCTTGGGAAGCATGCCCCAGGCTTTCGGCGATTGCCCCTGGCTCGCCAACCGCAAAGCGTCGCTGGGGCGACCGCCGGCTGCGCGCAGCAAGGCGACGGCATCGCCAGCAGGAATACCCTGCCCGACCAGCCAGTCGCACGCCTCGCCCTCTTCCGGCCACGGSAGCGTGAAGCCCAGGCAGCGGCTGCGGATCGTGGGCAGCAGTTGCCACGCTGCCTCGCTCGCGAGGACAAACCGCACATCGCCGACAGGCTCCTCCAACGTCTTCAACAGCGCGTTGGCGGTGATCGTGTTCATGCGCTCGGCCGGATAGACGAACACCACCTTGCCCCGCCCCCGCGCGCTCGTGCGCTGGGCAAAGCCGACGGCGTCGCGCATGGCTTCGACGCGGATCTCGCGGCTGGGCTTTCGCTTCTTGTCGTCGATGTCGGCCTGCGCCTTTTCGTCCAGCGGCCAGCCCAGTTCCTGCATGGCCACCTCCGGCATGAGCACGCACAGGTCGGCGTGCGTGCGAACCTGGATGGCATGGCAACTCGGGCAGTGGCCGCAGGCACCGTGGCCCTTGGATTCGTCAGGCTGTTCGCACAACCACGCCGCGGCCAGCGCGAGGCCCAGCTCGTATTGACCGAGACCAGAGGGCCCCTGCAGCAGCCAGGCGTGCCCGCGCTGGCGCAGCAGTTCGGTCAATGGCTTGCGCAGCCACGGAGACAGCGCATCCGCGTTCATTCGGCGACCTCCGCGCTACAGCGCTGCGGTATTCGCCTTGGGGCGGCCCGGCGGAAGTCAGCGACCTCCGCGCTGCAGCGCTGCGGCATTCGCCTTGGGGCGGCCCGGCGGCTCATGGCGCGCCTCCGGTTTGCGAGGCGACCAGGCCTCGCTCAGCCAATGCTTCCTCGATCTGTTGCCAGACGCCGTCGCGGGATTGCCCGGCGTCTATGCGAACGAAGCGCGGCGCCCGCTCTGCGCGCTCGGCATAGCCAGCCGCGACACGCCGAAAGAACTCAACCGGCTGCGACTCGAACTTGTCCGGCAGTCGCGCGCCAGTCAATCGCTCGGCGGCCGTTTCAGGCGCAAGGTCGAACCAGAGCGTGATGTCGGGCTGCAGCAGCGCGCCGTCGTCCGATGCGGGTTGGGATTGCACCCACTGTTCGAGCACCGACAGCACCGTCGGATCGAATCCGCGCCCCGCTCCCTGGTAGGCAAAGGTCGCGTCGGTGAAGCGATCGCACAGCACGACATCGCCTCGCGCCAGCGCGGGCAAGATCACTCGCACGACATGGTCGCGGCGCGCCGCGAACACCAGCAGCGACTCGGTCAACGCGTCCATCGGCTGTTCGAGGATCTGCGCGCGCAAGGTCTCCGCCAGCGGCGTGCCACCGGGCTCGCGCGTGCGAGTGACCTGCCGGCCCTGCGCCTTGAACAGCGCTTCGAGCGCATCGATATGACTCGACTTGCCGGCACCGTCGATGCCTTCGAGTGTGAGGAAAAGCCCCTTCATTGCCCACTCCGCTGGTTCGGGTCGGTGGCGCCGCGCTGATAGCGGTTCACTGCCCGGTTGTGCTCATCGAGCGAACTGCTGAACTGGCTCGTTCCGTCCCCGCGAGAAACGAAATACAGCGACTTGCTTTGTGCCGGCTGCACTGCAGCCAGCAACGCGGCCTTGCCCGGCATCGCGATGGGCGTGGGTGGCAGGCCGTTGCGTGTGTAGGTGTTCCAGGGCGTGTCGGTCTGGAGGTCTTTCTTGCCCAACTTGCCGTCGAATCGCTGGCCCATGCCGTAGATGACGCTCGGATCGGTCTGCAGAGGCATTCCGATTCGCAGGCGGTTGTGGAAGACCGCGGCGACCTCGGCGCGGTCCTGGGCCTTGCCTGTCTCCTTTTCGACAATGCTGGCCAGAGTCAGCGCCTCATCGGGCGTCTTGACTGCGATGTCGGGCGCGCGGGCCGCCCAGGCGGCGTCGAGCTTCTTGTCCATGGCGCGCATGGCCCGTTGCAGGAGCGCGAAATCGGTCGAGCCCTTGGAGTAGGTGTAGGTATCCGGGAAGAAGCGCCCCTCCGGATGGACACCCGCCCTGCCGAGCCGGGTCATGATTTCCTCGTCGGACTGCCCCAGCGTGTCGGGTTTCAACTGGTCCGCCTTGGCCAGCGCGGCGCGCACCTGACGGAAGTTCCATCCCTCGACCAGCACCAGGCTGCGGGTCGCCTCCTCGCCGCGCACCAGCACGCCGAGCAGTGTGCGTGGCGTGATGCCGCGCTCCAGTTCGTAGCTGCCGGCACGCATCTGACGGTCCTGTCCCGAAAAACGGAACCACCAATAGAGCAATTGCGGCGGCACGTCCACGCCCGTGTCCGCGACGGCCTGGGCGATGCCGCGTGGCGTGGTGCCGGGCTCGATCGACAGATCGACGTTGGGCGCCGGTAGGCGCAGCGGCTGATTGAGCCACCAGAGGCCCGCCGCGCCGAGACCCAGGACGACAAACGCAGCGAGCAGAAAGAGTGTGAGGAAGAAGCGGCGCACGGATTCCGACGAAGGAAGCGAACAGAGAGAAATATGAGGAAGCCCTGCGGACCGAACGGAACGGAGCAGACCATGATAATTCAGCGATGACCTCTGTCGTTCTGAATGGCGTGACTGCCCTTTCCCACCTCGGTGTGATCCGCGCCGAGGGCCCCGATGCTGCCAGCTTCCTGCATGGCCAGCTCACCCAGGATTTCGCATTGCTCGATGCGTCCGAGGCGCGTCTTGCAGCACTTTGCACGGCCAAGGGGCGCGCGATCGCGAGCTTCATCGGCATCCGGCCGCAGCCCGAACGGGTGCTGCTCATCTGCAGCCGGGACATCCTCGCGGCAACGCTCAAGCGGCTTTCGATGTTCGTGCTGCGTGCGAAGGCAAAGCTGAGCGATGCGAGCGACGATTACGCCCTCTACGGCGTAGCGGGCATGGCCTTGGCCGCCAACGACGTCGATCCGGCCGCGCTTCCGGGCCGCGCCGCTGCCATCGGTGAGGCGCATGCCGTCACGCTCTACCCGTCCGACGGCGTTCCGCGTGCACTGTGGATCGCACCCGCCGGCCAGGCCGCACCCCAAGGCCCGGCGCTCGATCCTGCACTCTGGCAGTGGAGCGAGGTTCGCAGCGGCATCGTGACGCTGACTTCACCGGTGGTCGAGGCTTTCGTGCCGCAGATGATCAATTACGAATCGGTGGGCGGTGTGAACTTCAAGAAAGGCTGCTATCCGGGCCAGGAAGTGGTGGCGCGCAGCCAGTTCCGCGGCACGCTGAAGCGGCGCACCTATCTCGTGCAGGCCAGCGACGAGATTGCCGTCGGCCAGGAGGTGTTCGCCGCCAGCGATCCGGAACAACCGGTCGGCACCGTGGCTCAGGCGGCGCCAGCGCCGAACGGCGGCTGGGCCGCGCTGATCTCGATTCAGATCGCGGCCATCGATGCCGGTGGTCTGCATGCGCGATCAGTGGATGGCCCGGCGCTCACTGTCGAGCCCCTGCCCTATCCGTTGCTGGAAGACATCTAGACCCGCTCACCAGCGGCGGCCCGAGGACACGCCCGCCAATCGCCGAGCCGATGGAATCAGGCACCTTCCTGTACTTCGCTTACGGCTCCAACATGAGCGCGGCCCGCCTTCGCGCGGCAGACCGAACGCCCTCTGCCCAATTGATCGGGGCCGCACACGTCTCGGGCTATCGACTGGTTTTTGACAAGGTGGGCAGGGACGGCTCCGCCAAGGCGGACTGCGAACGTACCGATGCGCCAACGGACGTTGTTCATGGCGCCTTGTTCCGTATTGACCATCGCGACCGCCCGGCGCTGGACAGAGCCGAGGGCCTCGGAAATGGCTATGACGCTTTCGAAATCGGTGTGGATACCGATTCAGGCACCGTCTCGGCGCTTACCTACCTGGCAACCAGGAAGGACGCCACGCTAAAACCTTTGACTTGGTACATGCATCACGTATTGCAGGGTGCCCGGCAATGCGGGCTTCCCGATGCGTATATCGCGGCCATCGAGGGTGTTGCGGCCGTTCGTGACCTTGATCTGGGACGCGAGACCAGGGAGCTTTCCATCTACCCGATGCTGTAATTGAGTAACGCGCACCACAGCAAAAAATCGTTCAAGAACTGAATCGTCATTGGCAGGTCTCCCGTCACAGTTCGCTGAACTCCGAATCGGCATTGTGCTCGCGCCGCCCCCAGTCCGTGATGTACTGCGTCGACCTGTGCCGGAGTGAGGCAACTGCCTCGTCCTGGCTATTCAGCCCCTCCTCCAGCGTGATTCGGCAACGAATCGCCCTGTTGAGAAAAAGCTCGGCGCTGCCAGTGAATCGTCGCTCGAGTTCATTCCACCGGACGTCAATGCGTACATCCCACCCTTCGTGAAAAAAGTGGTGATCGCCCAGATTCTTTTCCATTCAGGGCTTCACCGACGACGAATTCTGGTTTTGGCCGCATTTTTCGCAGCGGAGGAATTGCCTGCGAAGCCACGTGGCAGGTGCGCAGACAGGTTTTCCTTTAAAAAACCACACGACTGCGAACTCCGTGTGCGAGCCAAGGGGTTTATTCCATTTGCCATATTGCATATTTGCGCAGAGGGTATTAACTTTTCATGCA
This sequence comes from Variovorax sp. 05L425, assembly GCF_056397705.1. Taxonomy (NCBI): domain Bacteria; kingdom Pseudomonadati; phylum Pseudomonadota; class Betaproteobacteria; order Burkholderiales; family Comamonadaceae; genus Variovorax; species Variovorax sp. 05L425. Next base: position 32,898 of record NZ_JBFTNY010000039.1, read on the forward strand.
ATGCGAAGAGGACAACACCTTACGAAAAACGTATCTACCTGAAGGTTCCTCCATGTTGATTGCACTATTCATCTTGATCGCCCTGGCGCTCAGAGCGCTATATCTGCAGATATGGCTTCGCAATTCGACCCGAATCAAGTATGAACGAGAGGGCTGGCTCACCTGCGAAGTGCGACGCAGGGTCGGCATGGAGAGGGTCCCCGACTACGTTTCCGAGTTTCCGGTTCCGCGAGAAGAAAGAATCCAGGTATTCCGGCTCTTTGGCCTGGTGCTCTGGCATGACGAAATGAGCGTCGCCTTGCCGAATACCGCCTGCGATTGCTTCGAAAAAGTCGCGCCTCAGGACTTTGACCGGGAGTTTCCGCGCTGGCTGCGGCTGAACCAGGCGGTCTGAGGTCGTCGCTTCGTTGCTCGCTCGGTCGGCCCTCGTCCGAGCGCCAGGATCCAGCAAAAAACTTGCACCTCGGATCCGCCTGCTTGTTCGATGAGCATTGCAGTGGGAGCCAAGCAGGATGCGGCTCCGGCGAGATGCTCAGTCGGTTATCCACAGAGTCATGCACCGGTCAAGGGGAAAACAAGCCCTTGACTTTCATATTTTGGTGCAGTGCACAAGCCTCTTTTCTCATTGGGAGAGGCACGTTTTTCGTGCGCCAGGACAGCGCAGTGCAGCACGCCATGTTGGTGCGATACACCCAATCTTTTCCACAATGAGACGCGAGCGGTAACTCACTTGCCCATGGTCGCGGACTGTCCGGGCGCGTTGATGAATGGAGCCCGCTGGCAGCGTTCGTCAAAACGTCGCGCAGCCTTCGTCGATTGGTCGGCCAACGATCGGCAGCAAGGCGGTGCGAACGCGCGCGAGGCGACAAAAAGGGAACAGAATCCGCTCCAGCGGCCGCGCACGAATGGCCGAAGGCTTGATGCCAATAAGGTGGAGGGGTGAGAAATCCAATCGCGGACCGGGGCTCAGTCACGCACGAATCGTCCGGGGCCTTGTCCGCTGGCGAGCGCGCGGTGGCGTTCGCGGGCTTCGTGTTCGAGCCCGCGAGGCAGGAACTTCGCAAGGCCGACGCCGTCATTCCGCTTTCGCCCAAGTCCCTTGCACTTTTGCGCTACTTTCTGGCGCACGAAGGTCGCGTCCTCGGCAAGGACGAGTTGATCCAGGCGCTCTGGGGCGCCGTGGTCGTGACCGACGACTCGCTCGTCCAGTGCGTCAAGGACCTGCGGACCGCGTTGGGCGACAAGGACCAACAGATCATCAAGACCCTGCCGCGGCGCGGGTACATGTTCGATGTGCAGGTAACCCCCGTCCGGTCGCCATCCGACGACGAAGACGCCCGCGATCCAACGCGTACTTCCCGCCCTCGATGGTGGGGGTGGTTGGGCGTCAGCGTCCTGGCGCTTGCCACCCTTCTGGCAGGCGGCGCTGCCTGGCATTGGCACGCAGCGCCTTCGATGAATATCGACGAGGAGATCATGAACCGACGGGCCGTCGCTGTGCTCGCGTTCAACGACAAGCGGGGCAAGGCGGCAGGGTCAACGCTGGGGGATGATCTGGCGGACGCAATCGGCACCCATCTCGTGCGAACGGGTGCGCGGGTGATTGGCCGCGCGGCCACCGTCCGTCAGGACCCGGCGACACCCGAGTTCGAACACATCGGGCGGGAACAGGGTGTCCGGTTCGTGCTGGGCGGCCGGGTGACGCGTGACGGCGACTCGGTCCGGGTGGACACCTATCTGACGGAGATCGCCTCCGGCGCGGTCTACCGTTTGCATGACGCCGCATTCAAGAGCGACGACGAGGTCACGCGCTCTTCCTATGGTCAGGAGGTGGCGGCTGCGCTCCGGGCGCGGTACTACGAGATCGAGACTGCACGGGCCCGGCTCCCAGGCCACGAGAAGGACCCGGTGGACGCCATCGCGCTTGGCATTCGCGACCTGGATCAAGGGAGCACCAAGGGAGATTTCGAGCGGGCCCGCCAACGGTTCGAGTTTGCGGCAAGCGCCGATCCGAACTCGGTCGAGGCGTCCGTCGGCTTGGGGGCGGCGCACCTGACGGAGTTCTATTCCCTCCAGAGCGAATCGCCGCGCGACGAGTTGGATATCGCCGAGAAAGCGCTTCGGCGAGCGCTCGACCTGGGGCCGGACAATCCGCAGAACCTCGCGGCGTGGGCAGAGATGCTCCTGCTGCGGGGCCAGCCGGACGAGGCGTTCTGGTTATGGCGAAAGACACTCGACATCAGCCCCGACGACCAGATCGGGCACCTGCGCCTCGCCAACGCACTCATCAGGCAGGGGCGCTTCGCCGAGGCGCAGCAGCACCTCGACAAGGTCACCGACCTGCGGCCCTACCAGACGCGGCGGCGACAGATTCTCAACCAGAGCCTGGCCGATACCGCGTTTGCGCAGGGGCGGGACGATGAGGCCTACGACATCCTGAAGAAGTGGTCTGCCGAGTTTCCGAACAACGGCAAGCCCTACCTCATGCTCGCCGCGATCGATGCGCTGCACGGGAGGGACGCCGCCGCTGCGGCCAACATGGCGAGGCATCGTCAGATGCTGCCCTTGAGCAACATCGCCTACGTCGTTCTCACCTATCCGTCGAACGACCCGGCCTTTCTCGCACAGCGTGCGAGGCTGGTGGACGGCCTTCGAAAAGCGGGACTTCCGGAGGGCGGCAAATGAAAATCCTCAGTGCAATCGCAGTGATTGGCGCGGCGCTTGTAGGCGTCCATGCACACGCACAGCCACAATTGCCGCCGGTGCCGGTGCTTGCTCCCGGCATTTATGCATCGCCCCAAGGCGGAGAGACCGTGAGCTTCCGATCCCCCCAAGGGGGGGCGACGGATCGCTTGATCCCGGCCGTTCTCTTCAAGCCGGCCGGCGCGCCCGTGGGCGCCGTGGTCATTGTCAATTCGCCGAGCGGGTGGCTCGATGCCCGGGAGGGCCACTACGCCCGATCGTTGAGCACGGCCGGGTATGCCGCGCTGGTCATCGACACCTATGGCCCGCGCGGCATCGCGAGCACGCAAGCCGACAACGCGCAACTCAGCACCTTTGCACAGACGCGAGACGCCTTCGCTGCGCGGAAATACCTGATCTCGATCGGCTATCCGGCCGATCGAGTGGCCATCATGGGGACGGGGCGCGGCGGAACGATCGCTCTCCTTGCCGCGGACCGAACGTTCCTTCAGGACGAAAAGGAGCGCTTCGCCCTGGCAATCGCCGTCACTGCGGGATGCCTCTTTCACCCGCGCGAACCTCGGGCCGGCGCAACAATATTCATGGCGCTCGCGGAGAAGGACGAGATCAATGGCGTCCAGCCATGTCAAAGGCTCGCGAGCGAGTACGCCGCGGCGGGTGGTCAAGTCGTCGTCAAGATCTACAGCGGTGCGTCGAATGGCTTTGACGGACACCCCGCGATCGTTCGGATGGTCCGCGATCCGCTCGTGGAAACCTTCGTGAACTGCTATGTGTCGGTCGAGCCTGACGGGCGATCGACCTACAACGGCAAGACCTTCGCCGAAAACGACTCCGGCTCGTTGATCATGGAGATGCGGAAGTCTTGCATCAAGCACGGCGGATCGGGGTGGACCAATGTCACGCGCAAGGCCAACGTCACGCTCGACCTGATCGAGTTCCTGGACGCCAACTTCCGCAAGTAGCCGCGACGGTCCGATCGTCGAATCTTCGTCATCGATCAGCCAAACCTCGTCCCGTGATCGGCGCGCGGACGTGCCGTATCGGGCCGGCACACATACCTTGAGCGGGTCGGCAACCAGGCGCTCCTGCATGGCCCGATGTCTTGACCCAGCAAAGGCCATCACCATGAAAACACTGCCCTACGTTGTCGGCACCGCCGTGCTCGTGTTCGCCAGCAGCGGCCTGCGCGCCCAGAACGCACCCGCCGGAAGAAGCGCCGCAGAGGTTCAGGCCGAGGCCATCGCGGCGGCCCATGCCCCGGACCAGAACGGCGCGGCCGGAACACGCGGCTTCGGTCCTTTCACATCGACGGTCGATCCTGAAAAGGTGCGTCAGGACGCTGTCAACACGGCCAATGCACCCGACCAGAACGGCGCTGCCGGCACGCGCGGCTTCGGCGAATTCAAGGGGGCGACAGACCCGGCGGCCGTGGCTGCAGCGGCCAAGGAAGCCGCAGCCGCGCCCGACCAGAACGTGGCGAGCGGATCCAAGTTCAACAGCAAGGTGCCGCCCTCGACCCTTCCCAATCCCGCCACCGTGAGCGCGGGCAAATAGCGGCATCAAGCACCTCAGCCCGTTCACCCGGAGATGAACATGAAGAAAACATGGACTGCTGCCGCATTGGCAATCAGCGCAATGGCCTGGTGTGCGCCGGGCATGGCGGAACATGGGAATGCCGATCCGCCGAAATGCAACCTGCGGACCTTGAGTGGTTCTTACGTGCTGGCTGCGAGCGGCTTCGTGATCGTGGCTGGCGTGCCTCAGCCTAAGGCCCTCATCGAGCAGATCGACTTCAATGGCGACGGCTCCGCAGTCTCGCCCAATGCCGCGCTGGCCCTGAACGGCAATGCGCTCGCGTTCAGTTCGGGCGGCGCCGCGAGCTATGGATTCGATGGCGAAAGTTGCTCGGGCACGATCACTTTCGCGAACGGCCCGGCCCACAAGGTCTACATGGATCCGGACGGCGACAAGGGTTGGACCCTCGTGTGGATGCCCGTCGGCAATGTGTTCCAGGGAACCCTCACCCGGGTCGGGCCCCCGAAGGGCCGCGACGAACGGCACTGACGTTGCTGCGGCGTATGCAGAGCACGCACCATGATCACGGTTTCCTGGCGGATGGCCGTGATCATGGCCCGTCTTGCGGCGATGGCGTTGATGCCGTTCGCCCAAAGCTGCGGTGATGGGGGTCGCAACCCGCCGATACAGATCCTGAACGGCCTTTGGGAGAGATCCATCCCCTCCTTGAAGAAGGGTCCGTTCGGCGCAATCAAGGTACACCATCGACGCATGAACCCCATCCTCCCTACGCTTGCCATCGATGTCAGCTTCGACCTGATCTGCCCCTGGTGCCTGATCGGCAAACGACATCTGGACACTGCCATCGGCATGCTGCGCGAGCAGCGTCCTGAAGTGGCGGTCGAAATCACTTGGCGCTCGCATCCGTTGATCCCCGACATCCCGAAGCAGGGTGTGTCCTATGTCCAGTTCTATCTGCAAAGGCTCGGCAGTGCGGAGGCCGTGGCGTCACGCCAGGCACAGGTGCGCGAGGCGGCGCGCGCCGCCGGGGCCGAGATTGCATTCGACCGCATCAAGGTGTTTCCCAACAGCCTGGACGCTCACCGGTTGGTCGCCCAGGCGCAAAGCCAGGGTGGCTCGGCCCTGGCTGGCGCGGTGATCGACGCGCTGTTCGAGCGCTACTTCGTTCGCGGCGAGAACATCGGGGACGCCGGCGTGCTTGCCGAACTACGGGCCGAATGCGGGATCTCGCCTTCTGATGTTGCCGGGTCAGGTGTGCCGGCAGCGGTGCGCGGCATGCACGGCGTGCCGTATTTTCTGTTCAACGAAGCGGTCGCCGTCGAAGGCGCGCAGCGCCCTGCCTGGCTGATGGAAGCGATGCTTCACGCGCTCTCGCCTTCGGCCTGAACGTCCTATTCATCAGCCCGAACGCCTGATTGCGCGACGGTGGCCGCCCATTTCTTCTGCTCTTCCTGAATCAGGTCGGCAAATTCCTTCGGCGTGCTGCCGGCCGGATCAAAGCCGCGACTCGCCAGGCGTTGACGCACTTCCGGCATCTTGAGGATCTTCACGATCTCGCCGTTGAGCTTCGTCACGATCTTGTCGGGTGTGCCTGCAGGAACCACCACGCCATACCACTCGGTGAAATCGATATTCGGCACGCCCGCTTCAGCCAGCGTCGGCACGTTGGGCAGCAGCGCCAACCGACGCTTGCTCACCACCGCGAGCGCCTTGAGTTGGCCGGACTTGAGCAGTGGATCCACCACCGGAAGGCCTGGGAACATCAATTGAACATGGCCGCCGACCAGGTCGGCCAGCGCCGGCGGTGCTCCCTTGTACGGCACATGAACAATGTCGATGCCGGCCTGTCGCTTGAAGCCTTCGCCGATGAGGTGGAGTTGCGTTCCGGGTCCCGAGGACGCATAGCTGATCTGCCCGGGACTCGCCTTGGCCTTCGCAATCAGTTCCTGCACTGAACTGGCTACCGAGGGATTGGCCACCAGGACGTAGCTCAGCGTGACGAGTTGACTGACCGGCGTGAAATCTCGCGACAGATCGAACGGCAGATTGCTGTAGAGACTGCGATTGATGATCATCGGCGTCGTCGCCATCAACAGCGTGTATCCGTCGGGGGCAGCTTTGGCTACCGCGGCCGCCCCGATGTTCCCGGCTGCGCCGGGTCGGTTGTCCACGATCACAGGCTGCCCCAGATTGACAGACAACTGTTCGGCAATGACACGCGCAGCGATGTCCACGCTGCCGCCCGCCGGCCATGGCACGATCAATTTGACCGCGTGCTGTGGATACACGTCTTGTGCGAAGACGCCCGCACCGGCGACTGCCAGGCAGAGTGCGGCCAATGCCAGCCGCGCACAACGCATTGGGTTTCTCATGAAGTTGTCCCTTGTCTCTTGATCGTTCGTCTGCGCGTGGGCGTACTCACTCGATCGCCTTGCCCATGTCCTCGACCACCTTCTTGGCGTCGCCGAAGACCATCATGGTCTTGTCCATGTAGAACAGCTCGTTGTCCAGCCCCGCGTAGCCCGCGGCCATGCTTCGCTTGTTCACGATCACCGTCTTGGCCTTGTAG
>NZ_JBFTNY010000040.1:0-39554 GCF_056397705.1 Variovorax sp. 05L425
CTTTGCGACTCGTGCAACCACTCTGGTCCTAAAACAACCCTGCGTTTGCGCGATGAGACCACTGGATGACTCCGTCACGCTGATGCCGACCGCACAGCCGCTGTTCGGCATACTCGCGAATCAAAGCCGTTTGCACACAACCTCGGCCGTTCGGCGCCGGTTAGTGTCTCTCGAGGACAAAGTTAACTGGATAGTCTGCCCACATGGCGCTCGGCACACCATCGACCGTGCCGGGTTCGAAGCGTTGACATCTTGCCGCCTCCAGTACCGCGCGGTCCAACATATCAGAGCCGCTTGTATGAACGAGTTCAACCAACGAGACGGAACCGGTCGGCTCGACCATCACTCGCGCCACCACCTTCCCCTGCAAGCCACTGCGCTTCGCCTCGACGGGATAGCGCGGCACGCAACTCGAATCGCGGGCAACGGTTGGCTTGGCCACCTCTTGTGCTGAAGCACAACAACCAATGACAAAGGACGAAACGACAAGAAGGGATGAGACTGTTCGCATGGAAATGACCGACGGCTGCTTTTGTCCGATTGGCGCCGCGCTAACTATCCACCACCTTGCGCAGGACCATGTTGCGCTGCACGACGCGAAAGCCGCAGCTCTCGTAAAGTCGAGCGGCGTCGTGCGCATTGTCGGCATCCACGCCCAGCACGGATTCGTTCATGCCGGCGTCGCGTTGTGCATGTAGGGCCCTGGCGATGAGCGCGCGTGCCAACCCACGCCGCCGCCACGGCGCGCCGACGCTGATGAATTCGGTCTCGCCACGCCGGCGGTTCTGCGTCGTGTTCTGCTCTTCGTTGATAAACGGCTTCACCTGTCCGGCCACGCGACCGCTCTCGATGTGCCATGCCACCTGCCACAAATGCGGCTGGAAGGTCGGCAGCGTCGTCCAGCGCTCGAAGTCGCCTGGCTTGGGCGGTGCGACACCCCAGTGTCCCTGCAAAGCTTCCATGTGGGCGTCGAAGATTGGGCGCAAATGTTCTGATTGCACCGGACGCACCTCGAAGCCTTCGGGCAGAGAGACGTCGGGTATGTCGTCGAGCGCGGGGCGCTCCATGAGCATGAAGTGGCGAGCGGGCACATAACCGGCACGGCGCAACATTGCTACACGGCCGGTTTCTCCCTCGGTCACGAAGACGTGATGCACGGACACACCGCCTTGGTCCCTTGCAAACTCGCGCTGTCGCATTTCCACCCAGCGCAGCAGTTCGGTGCCAATGCCGCGGCGCCGAAAGGCCGGATGGACGAAGCCGACCTGGGCCTGCGCCAGCCAGCCGTTCTCGTCCGTCCAGTGCGAGGTGCGCACGTACCCGACCAACTGGCCGTCGAGCTCGGCCATCACGATGTCGCATAGCGGGTCGAATTCAGTGAACCGGGCGTAATCTCGACGTATGTGTTCCGGCGTGCGAATCCACCCCATCTTGTCAGCCACAAACACTGCGTTGGCCACGTCCGCCATCGCAGGAAAATCGCTATCGCCGGCAAAGCATCGCAATCGAAGGCCTAGTGGAATTTTTTCACTCATCGCAGCAGAAGTCCGCTCCCGGGCCGATTGTTGTCCCCACCTCGGTCAGTGCGCACACGCTCACGATGGCATCGTTGTGAGCCTGCGACGAGGGTCCGTTTTTGGCCGCACAGAGACTTTCCCTTGCAGCATCCACCTACTCGGGCGAAGCCATCCTGCGCCAAACCAGGGCCAATACGACCTCGACGCCTCGAATGACCATCGGCGCGGTGCTTAGCGTCAGCTGGTTTTCCTGAAGGTCGACGAACCGCCGGACAGTCCCTCCTTGCCAGTTGGGAAGGCGGGCTACGTCGGTGTGATGGAGGACTTCGGCGGCGGCCTTGTCGAACTCATACCTACCCGCATAGGCTTCAAGGCCTTCAAACGCCTCCTTGATTTCGTCCAGAGTCCCACCGGTCGGGTCATCTGACACGAAGCGTGTACGGTCAGGTTTGGTCAACACCGCAGCGACATGACCGTCCGCTGTATAGATGAGACGTCCTGTTGGCTTCGGCCCCCAAGGCTCGCGAACCTCGCCTCCGTCCGCACGACGTGCAACAAACGAGACCAGAGACCAAGTACCTATGAGGTCGCTCGTAGTCATCCCGTACTCCTAAGTGCCATTCGGTCTTGACATTTGCGTCATCATGTCGCAATTGGTCTCCGGTTGGAACGACCGGTTCTGGCCGGCTGCGGGCCCTGCCCGTCAACTCTCGGGGTCGTACCCGAACTCGCGGAGTTCCTGCGAGCAGCGGCAAGCTTTGGCGATCTTTGCAGCCCACAGGATGGCGGCTTCGCGCGACGGAAGCTGCAGGACACAGAAGCCGCCGTCGAAATCCTTCGTCTGGGGATAGGTTTCGGTTGTGACCGCGCCGTCTGAGGCGACCATGAGCGGTGCGACATCTTCGTTGATGCCACCACCGAAGACGTACACGCCTGCAGCCTTCGCCTCGCGTATGACCTCGCGCGCAGCTTCACCCACGGCGGCGAGGTCCTGTACCGGGACATCCATCGCCCTTGCAGGAAAGGAGATAAGGAATTTCGTGATCATTCGGTCCTTCGGTTGAGTTCGGTGCGCAGGCCGCTGGACCGATTGCCATCGGGGCGCGAGGCGGCTACGTGGTTGACCGCTTCTGGGCCGGGTTCGGAAGTCTAAAGGGGAGCTGCCAACCCGGCGACCCCAGGGCCGCGCACCTCGGCGTCCGAGCTTGAGCCGGCTATCCGAAGGAACAGCCATTCTCACCATGCGGCAAAAGTGCAGAAATGGTGCCGCACTCGACAAGTTGTAGCTGAGGCGCGACAGGAATTTGCGCCCCCATATCTGTAAGTGATGCCGTGCCCGAGTGAATGTTGTGGTCGCTTTCAGCAAGCGCCATTCATATCAGATGGTTGTCGACGTCGCTTGAGCCTACGACGGCTGGTCAGCCCGGCGCCACCGACCAGAATCCGGCCATACATTGGCCCGTGCGCCGTCAAGCCAGACTTGCTCTTCATCCAATTGCGACGAAGTCGAAGGGTCGATGTCGAAGGCGACATGGAGTGCGCGTCCGACCTGGGCGTCCTCGATGGGAAGCTCCCATGTCAGAAACACCTGGGTGCAGTCCTGATCGGGGCCGAAATCGGCCGCATCAAAGCCGCCGCCGCCGCGCTTGATGACGGCGTGCGGTTGGCCGGTATCGAAGATCACGGCCGTGCCCCTGGCAAGGGGGATCCGATGACCGGTCGCGGGGTAGTGCAAGTCCAGCCCCTTGTCCTCGCTCAGGAATAGATTGCAGAAGGCCGCACCACCATAGTGTTCGCCGTCATGATGGTACTTCGCGCCGCGGCAAGCCATCAGGGCGACGTCGGAAGTGACGAGCACCTCCTGCAGACCGAGCGAACGCGTCCATTCAGACACCGCATGCACGCAGTGCCGATAGTCCGGCCAGCGCATGCGCGCACGCGCCAGAGGCAGGGCCTCGACGTCGCCGGGTTCCAGGCTCATTCGCAGTGATATCTCTCTTTCCCAATCCGCCACCAGCCTTGCGGGGGGAGCAGGTATGTCGACCGTGCCCGACAGCACGACATCGCTCACGCTTCGACTGCGGATGGCATCGCCACTCCAGAAATAGGAAGTGAGGCGGCCAGGTACGCGATGCGGTTGAGTGGAGTGGGTCATCTGATTCCGGACCGAGCGCGGCCCTTTGCGCCGAAGGGGTTTCCCCGGCAGCGCCCTCGTCTTAGGATGCGCAGTCCGAATGGAGAAGCGCCATGCCCACCTACCAGTATCGTTGCGCGAAATGCGGTGAGATTTTCGAGCACGTCGAGCACGTGGCCGAGCATGAGACGGCTCGACTGCGTTGCCCCAAGTGCGGCAGCGAAACCGTTCAGCACCAGCCGACGCAGTTCTTCGCGAAGACTTCCAAGAAAAGCTAGGGCTCTCGGCCATCCGGCATCAGGCCTTCAGCGTGTTCTTGTGGATCTTGCCGTCCTTCATGACGATGAGAAGGCTGGTTTCGGGAGTCGCCAACAGCGCGATGTTGTCGAGCGGGTTGCCATCGACGAGCAACATGTCCGCATAGGCGCCTTCCTCGAGGACGCCGAGCTTTCCTGGATAGGGATTGCGTGGCCCCGACAGCCCCAGCAGTTGCGCATTGACGGAAGTCGCCATGGTGAGGATTTCGCTGTTGGAGTACCACCGCGTCAGGTGCGCGAGCATCGTGCCTTGCCGCCTTGCCAGCGCAGGCGCGAACAACATGTCCGAACCGAACGCCGTCTTGATCTTGTGCTTTTTGGCCAGCTTGTAGGCGTTGTCCGTGCCGGCGAAGACCTGAAGTGCCGCAACGCGATTGGGTCCGGTCAATACGCCCGTATCTTCTTCGGTCAGGAAAGGCTGGATGCTCAGCCAGACGCCCTTGTCCGCCATCATCTTCGCCGTCGTCTCGTCCATGAGGTGCGCATGTTCGATGCATTGCACGCCTGCCGCGAGGGCGCGTTGGACCGTGGTCGGCGCGTAGGCATGCGCGGCGACGTAGGTGTTCCAGTCCCGCGCGACCTCGACGCCCGCGCGCAACTCGGCCTCGGAGAGCGTCGTCAGGTCCAGCGGGCTGCGCGGCGAAGAGACACCGCCGCCGGCCACGAGCTTGACCTGTGATGCGCCCTGCGTCAGTTGCTCGCGCACGCGCAGCCGAATCTCGTCCGGGCTGTCGACGATCGCCGCAGCGCCCGTTTTTTCAACGAAGCTCGGGACCCCCGGAGCGCGCGGAACCTCGGACAAGGGACGCAAGTCGCCGTGGCCTCCGCTGCCCGTGATCATGGCGCCGCTCGGGTAGATGCGTGGCCCGACGACAAGACCTTCATCGATTGCCTGCTTGAACGCGAAAGCCGGGCCGCCGAGATCGCGCACCGTCGTGAACCCTCGCATCAGCGTCCGCTCGGCCTCCCCGGCGGCGGCGAGATGGATATAGCCGATGTTCCCTTGCAGCAGGACCGGCAAGGGCAAGGCCGCAAACATCGCGTGCCAATGCGCGTCGATCATCCCCGGCATGAGCACGCGGCCACCGCCGTTGATGACCTGGGCGCCCTCGGGCGCCGCCGGCGTGCCCGTGCCGACGCCCTTGATGCGGTTGGCCTCGACCAGAAGGTACATGCCATCGCGCAACGAAGCTGACTTGCCGTCGAAGAGGCGCACATTGGTGAACATCACGGGCCGCGGCGCCGCAGGCGAAGCGGATTGCGCCAGCGCACGAAACGGAAGGCCGAGCGATGCGATCGAGGCTGCCATGCCGACGACGAATCCGCGGCGCGACAGGTCCGCGTTGATGCGGTTCGTCAGCGTCTGGACTTCAGGACGATGGCAAAGACAAACGGCGCGCCGCACCACCGTGTCGTCTGTCAAGGATGCGCAGGCATACATGGATCAAATCTCCGTTGCAGTGAAACAAGGTCCTCCACGGACTCGCCATCCTAGGCGGCGGAAGCGATCCCGCAAGGGCAACCTCGCGTGTTGACGACAACCGGCAGTTGTCGTAGCAGCCCCGGAGACCAGTCAGAACCCGGTCAGGGTCGCGAAACTCGGGTCGACCCAAAGACGCTCACTGGAAGCTGACCGTGTTGGCAATCAGCACCCCGTCGATCACCTGTGTGCCCTGGACGTTCACCTTCACGCCATTGCCCAGGTTCGCGGCCGTGCCGTTGGAGAACACGACGCCGGGGCCGCCGGCATTCACCGGTTGCCCCTTGACGCGGAAGTCGGAAGGCGACTTGTAGGCGCCGACGGGACCGATGAGATTGAACGATGCCGGGCCGCCGGTACCTGGCACGTTGCGGATCTTGAGGGTCGTTGCCTTGAGAACGCCGTTGGACACCACGCCCCCGACGATCACCTTCACCCCATTGCCGATCCCCTTGGCAGGCCCGCCCGTGATTTGCGCCGCACTCGCGTCGACCGGGAAGCCGAGTACGCTGAACGCGCCCAGTCCCGCGTAGTCCGTGACGACCCCTTCCAGGTGGGCGGTCGTGGCGTTCGCCATCGGCACGGGATACCACCACTGCACCAGCGTGGCAGCGAGGCGACCCGGCGAAGCAACGTCCGCGCGCACGCGGACGATGGTTCCGTTGGCGAGCGGACGGCCGTCCAGGCTTCCGCTCAGAACCGCGCTGCCATAGTCGACCACAAGACCGCCGAGCATGAAGGTATGGCCCATCTCGTCGAGGTTCTGCACGGTGCCCGAGAGAATGGGCGCGGAAGGATCGCGTTGCTCGATGCGTGTTGCACGTATCACGCCAGGCCCCGCCGGCAGGCCCCAGACCTGCAAGGTCTTGCCGAGCGGAATGGCGGCAAGCCCGGATGCGTCAGCCCAGACGGTGGCGTCGTCCGTTGTGACACGCGTGCCGAGGATCACGAAGCTTCCCTGTGCCTGGTCGAGCGATTCGACCTGACCGCGCACGTCCGCAGCGGAGTCGACTCGACGGGCAATGCCGCTCGCGAAATCCGCGTCGACCGGGCCGGTCACCTTCGCCGTCATGCCCAATTGAATCCCGTTTTGAGCGTCCTCGACAGCGCCGACGGCGGTGTTGGTGTCATAGCGAAGGCCGTTGACGAAGATGCTTCCCGCGCCGTCGACCGCACCGACGCCGACCGCATCGGCGGTGGTCACGCCGGTGCCGCCGGAGCCGACGCCCGATCCGTCATCACCGCCCGAAGCGGTCGTCGTGCTGCTGTCCGCGCTGGCTGCAATGCCGCCAAGACCGTTGCCTCCGGCGCTCGCGTCCATGCTCGAACCGCCGACGGGGTCGGTCGCGCCGGCGCCAGGACCCCCGAGCGCCGATACGCTCAAGCCTCCTCCCCCGCCACCGCCACCGCCTCCTCCGCATGAAAGCAGCAGCGCGGCGAACAACGACAGCAGGCCATGGCGCAGAAGGAATTTCGTCATGCTTTTCGTCCGGATGGTTCCGAGGCATCGGGCGACGCGGCAACGCCCTCGGCCGCCGCGTCTTCGTAGAAGGTGTAGATGCCGACCCGAATGCGCCCCGAATCCCGCTTGTGCGCAGCTTCGAAGGCGCGTCTCATCTCCTGAGTCAACTCGTGGTGAAGGCCACCCCAGCGTTCGCGCGCGAGTCGATGAATGCGCTCGCATTCCTCCAGCGAGATGCCGGCCGCGAACACCGATCGCTCGAGCATCGGCGACTTCCCGCCAACAGTGTTCGACACACCGGCCAGCAGGTGATCACGCGTGTTGTCGCCCAGGAATGCCAGCATGGCTTTCAAGTCGCTGGCCGGCACGAAGCCGGCGACAGCCAACTCCACGGTTCCATCGTCGTGATCGATCGCCATGTTCAGGCGCACCAGCTCGTCCAATATGGCCCGATGATGGACGTTGCCGCGGCTGGCACGTCGCGCAACGGCCTCGAACGATGGCTTGGACTCTTCTTGCGATGCGATCGGCAGTGACCGGCAGGTCGGGTCGTTCGAGAACATCTCCAGCCACAACGTCAACGTCTTGGCTTCCACGGACATCTCGGTTTGCGGCAAGGAAGCCTCCTCCGCACCGCGCACCCAAGTGGTCACCACCTTGCGGTTCAAGCCCGTCGTGACGGACAACTGGCTGATATTGGGTTCTGTTCCCTTCGCCAGCCACGCGCGGCGCGCTTCGTCGACCAGGACGTCGCGCAGCACTTCCTCCAAGTGGGCGTGCTTCACGCCAAAAGACAGCGCAAGCCTGACCAATGGATGCAGGACGCGCGCGCAAGCCTCCAGTACCCAAGTGAGCTGGCCTTCCCTGGCTTGAATCATGGGTTGTCGCAGCACCCGCCGGGCCCGATCGTGCGTGGCGTTCTTCGATGCAGTCCGTTTCATGACCATGGCATTGGAGCCGAGTTGCGGTCCGACAACGCAATGTTCTTCGTCGAGGCCAGATGCCGTTAACCACCGGTTACCGATGGACAGCGACTTCAGCCCCTGTCTGACACCCAGGCTCTACCCACTATAGGACAAGAGGACTACAACTGTGACGTTTTCACATTTTTCTCACCGGAGGATGCGATGCCAAATCCTGCCACACGCCAAATCAAGCTGATGACTCGACGCACGAAGCATTCGGCCCTCGATGCGCGCCACAGAAGCGCGAAGACGCGGGAAATGTTACCTCCGCGTGCCATGAGCGCGCGCAGGGCGCGGGTCGCCGCGATGCGCGCGAGGGAGGCCGTTCACGCGCGCATCGTTTCCGCGTTCCGCCAAAGCATCGAGGGCCTCGGGCCGGGGCCTACCGACCTCGATCTGCAATTGTTCGCAAGGCTCGCCGTTCACGAGCAGCGACTGAAGCGTGGCTTCGGCAAAGCCAAGGTGCAAGGTCCGTGCGCCGGCGGACCGGCGCGATGAATCCCAGATCCATTCCATCTCCAGGAGAACGTCCGTGACAACCGCCGCCATTTTTCCCGTCGAATCTCCGGTCCGGTCGAACGACATCGCCTTTGGAAGCATCGTCGACCTCGCGCGGATCCAAATCTGGAGCCCCTCGGCAGAGGTCTGCGACGCATGCAACACCATCAACGCGCGTTCCGCACGCTTCTGCAAATGCTGCTCGCACAAGTTGCCAGCGTTCTATGCGGCCGAAAACGGCGCCAAGCGCACGCGCCACGCGGTGTCGGTGTGGCCCATTCTCGGTGCGCCTGAGCGCGAATGGGCGATCGATTTCGCGGCGTTCTCGGTCGTGATCGGTTCGCTCGTGGTCGTCACGGCGTTCATATCGATCCCGTGAATCGCCTGGCTCGGCTGGAGTCGAGAAATGACAAAGTTCTGCGAATCCTGTCACACGCCCAACAGGGACCGCGCCAAGTACTGTGGCGGGTGCGCAGGGAAGTTTTCGGGCATCCGCACCCTTGCAAGCGCCTTCGGCCCCACCACACCTGTTGTTGGCGCGGCACTGGCCATGCCACGCCAGCAGTCACTGGCCAACGTCCCTGCCTCGTGGCAGATCGCCGCGAACCACCAGCCCATCCGACGGATTGAGCTGTCGACGCGCCTGGATGCGCCCGTCGTTCTGATGTTGATCGTCATCGTCCTGTCGAGTGCCGCGTTCGTCCTCTGGTATTGGAACCGCACCGCGGACTACATTCTTCCGCCGGCCCGGCAGGCATCTTTCCAATCGCCGGCCACGGTTGCACCTGCGACGCCGGCACCTGCAGCCGCAGCCATTGCGATTCCTGAGCCGGCACCTGCTGCGGCGGCGCCGACCGCATCGAACGACGAAGTCGAACCCACACAGGCCCGGCCCGAGGTTGCCGCCGACGATGCAACGGAGAGACATGCACAAGCACCGGCGCCCACTGCAGCGGTGCAGAACGCTCGGCCTCGACATCGTGTGGATGCCGATGCCTCGCCATCCGTCAAGCAAGAGATCGCACGCACCAAACCTCGCACGTTCGCAACAGAGCGTCGGGGAGTACCCGTGGCGATGTCTCTGGAAGCGCAACCTCCGCCTCCCGTCGAACGGCCGCGAGTGGACAGTCCCCCGACTTCACCTCGTGCGCGATCGCTGTCTCAAGCCTCCGCCCGGCCTGCGATGGGCGGCACGGCGCATTGCGATCCCTACAACCCGTTCGGCGAAGCGGTCTGTGTGAACGTGACTCAGCCTTCAGGACAGGTGCCACAGTCCCAGGTCGGGACGAACGGCGCATCTCCTGGACAGGCCCAACGGGGAACTGCGATTTCGAAAGGTCTTGCCGCCATAGGCGGATTCGCGGCCGCCATTGGCCCTGAGGCCGGCGCGGCGGCCGGCGGCGGCGGTGGCGGTGGCGGTGCTGCTGCTGCTCCTGGTGCTAGTGCTGCTGCGGGCCCAGGTGGCGGTGGTGCCGGCCCAAGTGGCGGTGGACCCGGCGCTGGCGGTGGTGGACCCGCTGGCGGTGGTGGACCCGCTGGCGGTGGTGGACCCGCTGGCGGTGGTGGACCCGGTGGCGGTGGTGGACCCGGTGGCGGTGGTGGACCCGGTGGCGGCGGTGGACCCGGTGGCGGTGGTGGACCCGGTGGCGGCGGTGGACCCGGTGGCGGTGGCGGACCCGGTGGCGGTGGCGGACCCGGCGGCGGAGGCGGACCCGGTGGCGGTGGCGGACCCGGCGGCGGCGGCGGACCCGGTGGCGGCGGCGGACCCGGTGGCGGCGGTGGACCAGGCGGCGGTGGCGGACCCGGCGGCGGCGGCGGTGGACCAGGCCGTTGAATGTCGCCGCAGCTGCACTTCGTGCGGATGAGCACCCTCACTTCGGCGAGCAACCCGGAGGTGGACGGCGGCCACTCGGCGAACTGATCAGCTGTCTACCTGGCAAGAATCCACGCAGCGATCTTCGGGACAACGTCGCGATCAAGCCCATTGAAGCCGTGATAGGCCATGGCCTCGCAAGCGTCGCCTTTGTTCTCTCCGCCCTCGATGGTCAATAGCGCCTTCCTTGGCGAGCTTTCGAGCTTCGCCACGAGTGAGGGCGCGGCGGCATACGGACAGAGCGCGCAGCCATCTTGCGCGTGATGCACGACGAGCACGGGGACCCGGATCTTTGCCAGCGGCATTGCCGGGACAGGTCGGCTCTTGTCGTCAACGAGGATGGTCGAACTCAGGACGATGCCGTCCGGTCCTTCCGGGCCGGAAAGCTCGGTGGCGATGTACGCCGCGGATTGCGTACCGCGACTGGTGCCCACAAGCCACACGGGCACTTTCGATTGCTCCCGCATCCATGCAATCACCGCCTTGATGTCCGTCACATGCTCCGGCTTCTGGCGAAAGCCGCCGAGGTAAGGCGGATTCTGGCGATCGGACGGGGCATCGACAAGGGCGACCATGAGCCCCTGGTCAGCAAACAGTTGCCGCGTGCGGACGAGGAAGTTCCCGGCGCCCCACTTGAACGAACCATTCGGGTAGATCTGCAGCCCGCCGTGTCCGCCCGCAAACAGGATCACGGCAGCCTTCGTCGTGGGCGGCGACAGCACGAGCATTCGCTGCGTCACCCCGGGCCGGGTGGGAATATCGACCACCTTCTCCGTGGTCTGCGCCTGGACCTGCGAAGCCAGTGCGATGAGAAAGCCCACGACCCAAGATTTCGTGACGTCGAACATCGACTTACTCCAGCAGTTCGCGACAGCCAAGGTCTTCGACGGCCAGGTGAACACGCTCGAAGTTGTTCCACCAGATCACGGGAGGAATTCCGTTCGCATGCTGCCAGACAGGGGTTGCGATCAGCCAGAGCAGGGACAGTCGGTAGTCGTCCTGCAACGCGCGCCGGTCATAGCCCTGCACGCCGCGCGCGGTCAATTCATCATGAAAGCTGTCGAGCAGGCGGGTCTCGAAGCGATGGCGCAATTCCGGGTACCACTGCTGGGCCATCATGCATGCCAGGTCATCCGATCCCATGTCGACGCGCCAGGCATCCCAATCGAACAACCTGCCTCCATCCTTTGCGCCATCGCGCGGCAGAAAGCAGTTCCAGACGTGCGCGTCGCCCTGGATGATGGTCATGTGGCGATGCGTTTGATAGCGCGCAGCCAGTCGCGGCGCGGCGTCGAACAGGCACTCGTAGAGCGCGCGCCGATCATCGGAAAGCCGATCGCCCATTTCGTCGGCGAAGCGCGCAAATTGCGCCGCGAGATTCTTCGTCGCTTCGTCGGCAGCGCCCGCATCCTGCCAGGAGCCGATCGTCACGCCGAGTCGCGGGTCGTCCCACCATGCGGCCTGGAATCGGGCGCGTGTGCGGACGATGGCCTCGCACTGTGCAAAGGTCGGTGGCACGGGCCAGCGGGTCGCAACGAGGTGCGAGTCGTTGAGGTCTTCGAGCAGCAGATGCCAAGTGCCCGTGTCGGCATCCGATTGGGCGTCGAAGCAACGCGGCGTGATGCCCGCGGGCATCGCAGGCGCAAGGTCCCGATAAAACGCGACTTCGTGCCGGCCGCCAAACCATGGACCGCCCGGGCGCTCTGCCAGGCCAGCTTTCAGGATGAGCGTTGTGGGCGCAGCGGCGGCCGCGTCGGCATACGCGAGGCGCAATCTGAAGATGTGCGAGAGCACGGTCGCGAACGACGTCTCGATCGTCACGTCGGCCACACGACCCTCGTCGAGCACTCCGGTCTTGCGCAGCACCCCGGTGAGGTAAGCAGGCTCGGCTGCTTTCGGCAACGTCATGCAAGCCACTGTACGTCGAAAACGTGATGCCCCGACGGCGGCATGTCCAGGAACAGGCCACGTGCAAGCAGGTCGTCGCCCGGCCGATCGAAGACTCGCATCGGGGCTTGGGGCGGCTACTGCTGCACGGCCCTCAGTACTGTCCACCCGGACTCGATGTGCTTGCGCATTGCCAGTACCGCGGCGGACACATCTCCACACGCAAGCGCCGAGAGGATCTCATCATGTTCCTTGACGGCATCGCCACCGCGCCCTTCAGCGGCGTTGATCAGGTCGAAGGGATAGCGAGCCCAGAGAATCTGGACGAAATGCAGCGTTTGAGGCATCGCGGCGATGTCATACATGCGTCGATGGAAGCGATAGTTCACGCCGCGCGCAGTCGCGCGATCGCCGGTTGCAAAAGCATTGGCGAACTCGTCGGCAAGACTTCTCAACTCCGCGAGGTTTTCTGACGTGGCTCTCTCGGCCGCGCCGCGCACCAACTGCGCCTCGAGCATCAGGCGCAAGCTCAGGATCTCACCGGAGGCTGCGGCGTCGAACGGCACGACGCGGGCGCCACGATACGAATCGCCGCTCACGTAGCCCTCTGCCTCCAACAGCTTGAGCGCCTCGCGCACCGGGGTGATGCTCAGGTTCAATTGCTCCGCGATCTCTGCCTGTTTCAGGCGCGAGCCACGCTGATAGACCCCGGAAATGATCCGCTCCCGGAGGTAGTCTGCGACCTGTTCTTCTTTGGTTCGGTATTCCATCTCGAGCCGCCGGCCGTCCCGCCGAAGCCGAACGAAGTTTCTCCGTAGGTGTCGCCGGAAAGCAGATGCCTCATGGCCCGCTCCCTCTGAACGGCCTCGGCATCGCTCGGCTCGGGCCGATTCTAAGCGGGTGCATGTCCCATGGCGCTGGCGGCGATCTGACGCGCCCTTTCCACCACCGGACGGTCGATCATCCTGCCATCCAGCGCCGTGGCGGCCCCGCCGCTGGACTCGAATGCAGCCAGGACGCGCTGCGCCCACGCCCTTTCCTCCTCTGAGGGTGCAAAGGCCTCGTTCACCGCACCGACCTGCGCGGGATGGATGCAGAGCTTGCCGCTGAAACCGAGCTGCCGCGACCGCAGCCCATCCGAGCGCATGCGCTGCGGGTCGGAGAAGCCGACGCTGACCCCGTCGATCGGCGCCGACAGTCCTGCCGCACGCGACTGCAACACGATCTGCACGCGAACGGAGGTCATCGCATCCCCCTCGTCGGCCATGCCACTGTCGACTCCGAAGTCCACGCTTCCAAATGCGATGCGGGAAAGGCCTCTGACCTTGCAAAGCTCGTGAAGATCCATGTAACCAGCCACCGTCTCGAGCAAGGCGACGACAGGCCGTTCCGGCAACGCCGCCACCGCGTGGGCCAACGAAAGGCGATCTGCCTTGGGCAGCATCACCCCCGCGTGCGGAAAGCCCTGGAGCATGTCCAGGTCCTTTTCGTACCACTCGGAGTCTGCGGCATTGATACGCACGAGGGCGCGGCTCCCTCGGGCAAGCCACCCGGCCACTGCATCGCGTGCCGCGGGCTTGGCGTCCGGTGCGACGGCGTCCTCGAGGTCCAGGATCACCTGGTGTGCGCCGCAAGCCTCGGCCTTCTCGAATCGATCCGGCCGGTGCCCCGGCACGAACAGGAAGCTGCGATCCGTGCGCGACATGATCCTGCTCCCCTCACTCAAACGTCACGTCTTGCGATGTGGTCAGCCGGCAGAACCGCTTGAGCCCGGCAATCGCCTGATCGTGCTCTTCGGTCGACAGGGCGCAGCAGCAGTCCTCGAGCACCACGATTTCATAGTCGCGGTCATGGCCTTCGCGCACCATCGCCTGCACCACCGCGTTCGTCGAGATTCCCGAACAGTAGATGCGCCGAATCCCGTGGGCGCGCAGGACGGCCTCCAGCGAAGTGCTGTAGAACGGGCTCACGCGATGCTTGACGATGTCGAAGTCGTTCGGCTGCATGCCGAGTTCCGGGTGAACTTCGGTGCCCCAGGTTCCGAGCTTGAAGATGCCGTTCTTGCGGGCCCCCGAGAAGATCGGCGAGTTGGGCGGGCATTCACGGTAGTCCGGCGAGAAACCCACCCGAACAAAGCCGATGGGCACTCCGGCGTCGCGCGCCCTGCGCACGGCGTCACGCGTGTTTTCGATGACGCGCCTTGCGCGCACCTGTTCGCCGTAGGCGGCCTTGCCGTTGGGCCCGTCCGCATGGACGAGATCGTTCTCCATGTCGAGCACGAGATAGATGGAATCCTTCAAGAGATGCTCCTTTCGTTCAGGTCAGCGCGGGTCACGCCCGGCCGGTCAAAGAATGATTTCACGCGATTCGAGATCGCCACGCTGCGCGCTGGTGAGGCCCAGCAATTCCCCGAACACGTAGTCCTCATCCTGGCCGAGGGTGGGCGTCAGGCGGCGTATGCCGACCTCGTTGGTCCGGCTGAACGTTGCGGGCGCCCCGACCGCAAGCCGCGTGGGGATGTCCGGCGCACTGACGGGGACGAGCGCTCCACGGCTGCGAAGGTGAGGGTCGTCGGCGATGTCCTGCATGTTCCAGGAAACGTGTGCGGCCACACCCGCTTGTTGCAGCCGTACCGCGGTCCCATCCGCCGTGCAGTGGGACAGCCAGGTCTCCACCAGTTGATCAAGTGCTGCGCGGTGCGCTCTGCGTCCCTCGGCACTCGTGAAGCGAGGGTCGTCCGTCGAGCAGCCCAGAACTCGTTGCAGCGCAAGCCAATCCGCGTCATCGCGCACCGCCAGTGTCAACCAACGATCAGGCTCGGCCGTCGCATAGATGCCGTGAGGTGCCATCACCGGATCGTCGTTGCCCGATCGAATCGGCTGGTCCCCAGCGCTCGCCTGTACGAGCGCATCCCCGATCATCGCCGAGGCCACTTCGCGTGCGGCCAGGTCGACGTGCTGCGCCTTGCCTGTCCGGCGCCGTTGATGCAGCGCTGCCATCGTGGCCAGTGCCGCATGCATGCCGGCCGAATGGTCCATCACGTGTCGCATCTCCACGGGCGGCCCGTCTGTGTAGCCCGTCATCCATCCGAGTCCGCCCCACGCGCCGAACAATGGCGCATAGCCCGCGAAGTGGGAATCGGGGCCGCTCTGGCCACTCGACGAGAGCGATAGGAGCACGATGTCGGGCTTGGCCTCGCGCAGCGTCTCGAAGTCGAGGCCCAGACGCTTCATCACGCCGGGCCTGAAGCTCTCGGCCGCGATGTCTGAAAGCGCAACGATGCGTTTGGCCAGCACCACAGCCTCCGGCTGCTTGAGGTTGAGCCGCACCGACAGCTTGTTGGCCGAGACCTGATCGAAGGTCGCCGCCTGCATGCGGCCGTAGACGGCATGGGGCTTGCGAAAGGCATCGGGCCGCGTGCGACTTTCGATCTTGATGCATTCCGCCCCCAGCTGCGACAGCATGTGCGTGCAGAACGGACCTGCCGCGTGAATTGTGAAATCGGCGATGCGCACACCCGCCAAGGGGGCTCGGGCCTGCTTCATGCCATTTCCTTTTCGTTCATCTCGCCCAGCGCCGGCACCATTCCGCCTCGCTCGAGCGGCGTACAGCGGAACTGGAATGGCGCGACCAGCACGTCCACCTCGCGCCCGCTTTCGAGCGTCGTGCGTCCGAAGAGTCCCCGCGCCGACTCGTGGTCGCCATCGACGACCTCCGAGGGGCTGCGGTACCTGGCGGCGGGCACGCCGAGCTCCTGCGCTCTTTCGACAATCTCTTCCACCGAGTGAAGTGCCATCCATTCACGAATATGGCGATTGAGTTCGTCGCCGCGACGGCTGCGCTCGAGCGGATCGCACAGCGCTTCGTCGAGGGCCCATTCAGGCCGCCCCATCAGCTCGACCAGGCCGCTCCACTGCCGGTCTTCCAGGGTGAGCAGTTCGAGGTAGCCGTTGCGGGTCTCGAACACGCCGCCGTATCGGAATCGCCGGGTGGTTCGGTGTTCGAGCGATCCGTCGCCCAGACGCTGCAGCGCGAACGCGCCCACGGCCAGCACGGCGTCCTGCACCGACACGTCCACGAACTGTCCGCCGCATTCCGGCACGGCCCACCAGGCCGCCAACGCACACATCGCGGCGGTGCTGCCGCCCTGGTAACCCGCGAAATGGCCATAGATCTTCAATGGCGGGCGGTCGGGGAAGAGCTCGTTCGACAGCCCGTTGGGCAACAGGAAGCCCTCGCCTCCCGCGTGCAACAGGTTGACCTCCTCGCCGCACCACTGCGCCTTCGGACCACTGGCGCCGAACGGCAGCACACTCACATGAACGAGGCGAGGGAAGCGCTCGGCCAGCTCGCGCGGATCGAGGCCCTGCGCGTCACGCTGCCGCACCGGCGTGTCGTCGATGAACATGTCGGCGCGAGACAGCTCGCGAGCAAGGATCGCCACTCCGCGGCTCGATTGCAGATCGGCCACGAGACTTCGCTTTCCCAGCGCGAGGTAGGCAAAGAGTGCGCTGTCGCCCGAGCCGTCGAGGAGCGGTGGCGCCTGACGCAGTGGCGAGCCCTGCGGAGGTTCCAGCATCACCACCTCCGCTCCCATGGCGGCCAGCAGGCGCCCGGCGTAGGCTGCTGCCACCGAGCGAGATCGCTCGACGACACGGCAGCCCGCCAGCGGCAGGCCCTCCCGGGACGACAGATCGTTGGATTGCATGCGCACTTCCTGCCTTGGCGTTGTGTCTCAGCGAACCACGGGCAGTTCGAGGTCCACGCCCGAGCCATCGATGAACGCGGGCCGCTTCACGTCACGCGACGGCAGCGCGACGGTCGCGAGGCCGGGTGTCGTGACCTCGCCGCGCTGGTTGACGGCGGCGATCTCGATGTCCACGAGTCCGATGTTGTCCTTGACGTACTTGCGCACGACCTTGCCCTTGCAATACGTGGTGTCGCCGACGATGTTGAAGCGGCGCATCTCGGTGCGCACGCGCTTGAGGACGCCCGCATCGCCCATCCAGTTGGTGACCAGCGAACACATCCACGCCGAACGCTGCGGGCCGTAGTCATAGGTGCCAGGCACCCCCACCTCCTTGGCAACCGATTCCCGATGGTGGCCGATGCCCGTGTACTCGACGCCACCGCCAGCCTCGGGGTTGCGGAAGAAATGCCCTGGGTGCCTGACCGCGGCCTGCAGGACCACGCCATGCGTGTGGCCACGGCCACAGCCGACCAGGAAGCCCATCGTGTCCATCAGCGACAGCGGACCGCGCGCGATCGTCGGAAGCTCTTCCCCCTCCCGCACCTCTTCCCAGTAGCGCACGTTGGCGCCCCGAACGTTCTTCGGCTCGTCGAGGACGATCTGGTCGATGCGATCGCGCTCCTCGTCCGAGTACTCGTGCTGCTCGATGTCCTTGTACTTGCCGGTATCGCGCGCCGCCTTGCGCTCGTGGCGCGTGCAGGTCCCCAAGGCGCGAGCCACGAGTTCGCTGCGCTGGTTGTAGTAGCAGGCTTCGACGTACTGCAGGACCAGGCGCCCCGAGAACTTGCTTTCCTTCTCCTCCACGCCGACCACCCGCTCGATCGCCGAGATGCGGTCGCCCGGACGCACGTGACGGAACAGTTCCCAGTCGTTGCCTGCGTAGAAACCGTGCACGCCCGGCAGTCCCCAGCGGGTGCGGCCGAGCCAGCCGTAGGCCATGGGGAACATCGGATGGGCCACCATCGATCCGTAGCGGGTCGCTGGGCCATAGCCGGCTTCCCGGTAGAGCGGGTTCAGGTCGCCGATGCCGTTGCACCAGTTGCGCAGCGTATCGGCCGACGCGTCCTGCAGGTAGGGCCCCTCGGGGCGCAGATGCAGGCCGATCATCGCCTTGGCTGCGGCGATGGCCTCGTCGGTGATGACGCCCTCTGCAGGGCGATTGCCGACGTCGGATTGGGGAGGGGTTGCGATGGCAGTGCTCACGGTGTTGCTCCTAAAGGGCGGGTTGAAATACAAATGCAGAATGCATTCTTTTTGAAAAGCTGATGATCCCTGAGTGGCTGGTCTCTTATTCGCTGCGAATTCCGGCGGCCTGGATGATGGCTCCCCACTTTTGGCGCTCGGCTTTCACAAAGCCGGCCAGTTCGGGGGGCGACATGTACTGGGGCTCGACGCCGATCTCCAAGAGCCGGTGACGGACCTCGGGCCGCTGCAGCGCACGCTGCATGTGCGCGCTGAACTTCCGGATGACCTCCGGCGGCGTTCCTCTCGGGGCAAAGAATGCATCCCAAGCGACCACGTCGAAGCCGGGAACGCCCTGTTCGGCGACCGGCTTGACTCCCGGCAGCATCTCGCTCGCGTGCAGGGACGTGATGCCCAACGCACGCAGCCTGCCGCTCGCGATGTAGGTCCGCGAAGCCGTCACGGTGTCGATGACCAGCGGAATCTGTCCCCCGAGGACATCGGTCATCGATTGACCCGAAGCCTTGTAGTTGACGGCGAAGAGCGGTGCCTGCGCGTCCTTGACGAACTGCGCGAACACCACCTGGGCAGTCGTGCTCGGCAATCCGACATTCAGGGTATCGGGCTTGGCGCGAGCTCGTCCAATCAGCTCGGCAATGCCGTTGGCAGGGAGTTCCGGCGCCGAGGCGCACAACACCATCGGCAGCAGCCCGATCATCCCGACCGCTTCGAGGTCCGTGGCTGGACTGAATCCCGGGTTCGAGAACAGGAATTCGTTCGCCGCATTGGTGGCGTTGGTTCCAAGCAGGAACGTGTACCCGTCCGGCACCGCCTTGGCCGCGGCGGCCGCGCCGATGTTGCCACCCGCACCGGCGCGGTTTTCGATGACGAAGGGCTGATTCAGCGTCTTCTGCAGCTCCTGCGTCAGCAACCGGGTCAGGACATCCGCGCCCTGACCTGCCGCGTAGGGCACGATGACGCGAATGGGCCGGTCGGGCCAGTTCGGCTGGGCGATGACCGGAAAGCCGATCGATCCCGCCGATGCGGCGAGCATCGCGGCGCCGGCGCGCAGCAGCCCCCGGCGATGCACGCGGGGCGTGTGGTCGGTCATTGTCATGACTGTCATTCCCCGTTGTTCAGGCCACGAGCGCCAGGCCCGGGCGAGGCCACCGGGCAGCGAAGAGCTGGCCGTAGCCCGACAGCGTGATGAAGGCGGTCTGCCGGTCCTCACCACCGAAGCAGATGTTGGTGCAGTAGCCCTCGGGCGCCTCATGGAACTCGAGCAATTCACCCTGAGGCGAGAACACGCTGATCCCGCCGCGCACGAGCGTGGCCACGCAGATGTTGCCGCCCTCCTCGACCGCCAGCGAGTCGAAGCGCTGGAAGCCGGGCAGGCCATGCACCAGCCGCCCTCCATTGGGCGAGGGCCAGGGTTCATGGCCCAGCTCGCCGGGTCCGAGCACCGGATACGACCAAAGCCGGCTGGTCTCCGTTTCGGACACATACAGCGTGCGGCCGTCCGGTGACAGTCCGACACCGTTGGGCGTGAGCACCGGGTGCGCGACTCGACGGATGAAGCGGCCATCGGTGCGCGCGTAGTACACCGCACCGCGCATCATCCGGTCCTCGTGGGTCTTGCCGAAGTCGGTGAACCAGAATCCGCCCCGCGCATCGAAGACGATGTCATTGGGCCCGTGCAGCGGGATGCCGTCGCAGTGCGTGTACAGCATCTCCACGGCGCCCGTGGCAAGGTTCACGCGCTGGATCGCGCCACCCTCGTAGTCGGCCGCGGGCCCCGTGGGCCGCGTGAAGCCCGCGTCGGTGCGCCAGCTGAAGCCGCCGTTGTTGCAGACGTAGCAGTGGCCATCGGGCCCGAGCGCAGCGCCGTTGGGACCTCCTCCGAGCTCCGCCGCGACCTGCACTGCACCATCCGGCTGCACGCGCATCAGCCGCCCACCCTCGATCTCCACCACCAGCACGCTGCCGTCGGGCAGCGCGACCGGCCCTTCGGGGAATCGGAGCCCTTCGGCGATCACACGACCTTGCAGCTTCAATTGCTTCATCGCTCTTCCTTGATGGCTATGCATGCGCCGCCTGCGCCGTTTCTTCGCGCGCGCCCAGATAGGCGTCGATCGCGCGCTGGCGACCTTCACGGCTGCGCAGGGCCTGTTCGTCGAGTTCGCCCACGATGTGCCCATGGCGCATCACCCAGGCGCGCGTGGCCAGCTTGGCCGCCGCATGAAAGCTCTGCTCCACCAGCAGCGCGCTGAGCTTGTGTTCCCTCTGGATCGCAGCCAGGCGCTCATACACGCGCGCCACCAGCAGCGGCGCCAAGCCCAGCGAGGGCTCATCCAGGAGCAGCAGGCGCGGCGCCGACATCAGCCCGCGACCGATGGCCAGCATCTGCTGCTCGCCGCCGCTGAGCAGCCCCGCTGGCGCCTTCAGCCGATTGGCGATCTCGGGAAAAAATTCGAGCACCATCTGCTGACGCTGCGCCCGCGTGCGGCCATCGACGAAGTACGAACCGAGCGTGAGGTTCTCCGCCACGCTCAGGTCGGTGACGATGGCGCGGCCCTCGGGCACGTAGACGATGCCGGCACGAAAGCGTTGCGCGGTATTGAACTGCGAAACGTCCCGACCATCGAAGATCACGCGGCCCCGTGCGGGCTCCAGCCCGGCGATGGCCTTGAGCGTGCTCGACTTGCCCGCGCCATTGGCGCCCAGCAACGCGGCCACCGAGCCGGCGCCCATCGCCAGCGAGATGCCGTGCACCACCGGACCCGCGCCATAACGCACGCTGAGATCCTCGATGCGCAGCAATTCGGCGCCGGCTTCACTCATCATCGTCTCCAAGGTAAACCTTGACCACCTCGCGATTGCCCCGGATCTGCCCGGGGCCGCCCGAGGCCAGAAGCCTACCCACATTGAGCACGTGGATGGTGTCGCACACCTCCATGATCAGGTCCATGTCGTGCTCGACCACCACCAGCACCAGATCGGGCGCGCGCAGCTTCTTGAGCGCGTCGGACAGGTCACGTGTTTCCACCGAGTTCAGGCCCGCAGCGGGTTCGTCCAGCAGCAGGACGCGCGGCTTGCCCGCGATGGCACGTGCGATCTCGGCCAGCCGCAGCACACCGGGTGGCAACTGCGAAGGCGACGCGTCGGCGACCTGCGCGATTCCCAGCCGCGCGAGTGCGGCCAGTGCCAACGCGCGATGGCGGGTGCGTTCGGCCTTGCCCCGGGCCAACGGCAGGAACGCATCGAGCCACCCGGCGCTGGATTGACGGTCCAGCCCGATCGAGACGTTCTCGATGACCGAGAGTTCGGGGCACAACGCCACATGCTGGAAGCTGCGCGAGAAGCCCAGTGCCGCGCGTCCTGTCGGCGGCACACCCTTGAGTCCCACCTCCCCGAGCCGGATGCTGCCCCCCTGCGGTGAATAGAGCCCCGTGAGACAGTTGAAGAAGCTGGTCTTGCCAGCCCCGTTGGGACCGATCAGGCCCGTGATCTGCCCGGGCATGAGCGCGAGGCTGATGTCCTGCAGCACATGGTTGCCGCCGAAGGAGAGCGACAGGCCCTCCACCCTCAATGGCACCGCCTCCATCACCGCGGCGTTCATTGCGTGACCTTCGTGCTCCGCACTGCGGTGCGAGCTTGCTTGGGGCGGCCCGGCGCGGCGCTCATGCATGGCCTCCTTCGAGGCGCTGGCGCAACGATGCGGGCAGTGCATTGACACCCAGCACCACCGCCAGCAGCGCGCCGCCGTACAGGATCGGGACCCAGTCGCCGGCACCTGCCAACAGCAGCGGCATCAGCGTGAGGAACAGGCCACCGATGAAACTGCCGATGAAGGTCAGCGAATACAGGCTCACCACCGAACCCACCAGCAGGAAGATCGACGTCCACAGCGTGAAGCTGTTCGGAGACACCGTCGAGGAGCTGAACGACAGCAATGCCCCGCCGACGGCCGCGATGGCCGCGCTCAGCGCCATGCAGGACAGTCGTGCCCAGCTGCGCCGCACGCCGAAGGACTCGGCCGCCGGTGCCGAGGTGCGGATGAGCAGCAGCGCCATGGCCTGGCGAGAGCGGCGGAAGTGCCGCAGCAGCATCACCACGGCCGCCAGGCCCGCCAGCGGCAGGTAGTAGCGCTGCAACTCGCGCGAGACGCCCGGCAGCGCATCGAGCTTGACGTACAGGCCCTCGTAGCCTCCGGTCGCACCGGAGAAGTACAGCAATACCTCGGGCAACGCGAGCGCCAGCGCCATCGTCGCGACCGCCAGGTAGATGCCCGACAGGTTGCGCGAGGGATAGGCGAACACAATGCCCAGAACGGCACCAGCCATGGCGGCCAGCGGCAGGCTCACCAGCAGCGAGAGTCCCAGGTACTTCTCCACCATCGCCACCACGTAGGCGCCCACGGCGGCAAACACCCCGTGGCCGATGGACACTTCCCCACCGTAGCGAACCACAAGGCTCACCGACAGGATCACGATCGCGTTGGCAAAGCACAGGCCCAGCGTGAACGTCCAGTAACCCGCGGCCACCAGCGGCAGCACCGCCAGTGCCAAGCCGATCGCGATGCCGGCCCAGGGGAGCCGGCGCGCCGAGGTCGTCGCCGGTGCCGTCGAGTCCACGGGTGCCGCAACCATCACGGCCGCCTCAGACACGGGCACCTCCCCGGACTGCCAGCACACCCTTGGGAAACAGGTTGAGCACCAGCAGCATGATCACCAGCATGTAGGTGTTGTTGAACTCCGCCGTCACGTAGAACGACAGCAGGTTCATCAGAACGCCCACGAAGATGCCCCCGACCACCGCGCCGGGCAGGCTCGTGAAGCCGCCCACCACGGCCGCGGCGAAGGCCTGCAGCATGAAGGACGCCACGCTCGTGGACGACAGGAACGTCGTGGGCACGATCAGCAAGGCGGCCACGAGCCCCAGCAGGCCTGCCACGACCCAGGAGAACAGATGGATCCTGCGCAAGCTCAGCCCGCAGACCCGGCTCGCGAACGGATTGGCCGAGACGGCACGGAACGCGATGCCCACGCGGGTCCGCTCGATCAACAGGTAGAGCACGCCAATCACGACCACCGTGACGCCCAGCACGGCGAGGTCATAGGACGAGATCCTCAAGGGCCCGAGCTGCGCGCGCCACGCGGGAAGCGGCAATTCGAGCGACACCACGTTGGAGCCGAAGATCAGCTGTGTGATCCCCTGGGTGATCAGACCGATGCCCAGCGTCGCGATGGTGCTGGTCAGGTCCGACTTGAACACAAGCGGCGCGAGCAGAAGGTACGTCATCGCCATCGCAGCCACCATGATCGCCAGCGCCAACATCACGGCTGCGCCCCAGGCCATGTTGCCCAGGAGGCCTGCCGTGAACCCGAACACGAGGAACGCCGCGAGTCCCGCGAGGTTGCCGTGCGCGAAATTCACCACCATCGAGCTCTTGTAGATCAGCACGATCCCGATCGCGCCCATCGCGTAAAGGCAGCCGCTGATCACACCCGCCCACACAAGACCCAGGACGTCAGCCATGGCTTCAGACCTTCCCGGCCGATGGCGCGAGGTTGCGATCGATCACCTCGATCACCGCGGGGAAGTAGCGGCCGCTGAAGCCGTTGGCCGCCGTTGCGGCGTAATAACGCTGGGCCAGTTCGGTGACCTGTGCGACGACGCCCGTCTGCCCCGCGAGTTCCAGCACGTAGGAGATGTCCTTGAGCACGTACTCGGGCGGAAACGACTTCTCGGGGAACTGGCGCGGCAACATGGCCTTGCGACCATGGTTGCGCAGGACGAAGCTGTCGCCCGACCCCTTCGAGACCGCATCGAGCAGCGTCTCGGACTTCACGCCCGCACGCTCGCCCAGCACCATCATCTCCGCCAGCGCCACGGTGTTCTCGAACACCAGCGCGTTGTTGATCAGCTTGACCACCTGGCCGCAGCCCACGTCACCGCACAAGGTCACATCCGAGCCGATGTAGCGCAGCAACGGTTCGATCCGCTCGAAGAGCGGTGCCGCTGCGCCCACCATGATGCTCAGTTCGCCGCGCTGTGCCGCCTCGCGCGTGCGCGCCACCGGAGCGTCGGCAAACTGAACGTCGCGCTGTGCGAGCCGCTGCGCGACGCCGCGCGCCGTGGCCACAGTGGTGGTGCTCAGGTCGACGATCACCTGCGGGCGGCGCGCGCCTGCCGTGAGGCCTTCCTCGCCGAGGCACACGGCCTCCACCGCGGGGCCGCCCGGCAGTGACAGGAAGGCGATGTCCGCACGTGCCGCCAGTTCGGCCAGGCTCCCCACCCGGCGCGCCTTGGTACCCTGCACCGCCTCGAATGCGGCATCGCTCGTGTCGAACGCCAGGACCTCACCCGCGTGCTTGAGTGCCATGTTGCGGCACATCGCGCCGCCCATCACCCCCAGACCCACGAAGCCGATTGCCGGTACGGTTTGCTCTGTCATGGCTTGTCCTTTGCGACTTCAGTCCATCCACATGCCGCCGCTGATGTCCAGCGACGTGCCGGTGATCCAGTTGGAGGCCGGCGAGCACAGGAACAGCGCAGCTTGCGCAATGTCCTCTGCATTGCCATAGCGGCCCAGCGGAACGGTTGCGTTGGCCGAAGGCGCCACGTTGCCGGTGACGTTCGCCCACATCGCGGTCTCCACCGGGCCCGGGGCCAGCGTGTTGGCGTACACGCCATGCGCAGCGCCTGCTTTGGCGATCCAGCGCATCATCCCGTGCACGGCTGCCTTGGATGCCACGTAGGCCGGGCCGGAGGCGACCCCACCGTTCTTTGCCGCAATCGAGCCCGCCGCGAGAATCTTGCCGTAGCCACGCTCGCACATGAGCGGGAACAGCTTGCGGGCCGGATTGACGACACCCCGCACGTTGACCTGCATGATGGCGTCCCACTCTTCATCGCTGCTGTCGCCCAGCGGGGTGCGAGCGATGATGCCGGCGCACAGCACCAGGATGTCGACCTTTCCGTGCTCGGCGATCACGGCATCGATCACCTGGTCCGTGGCGGTGCGCGACGTCACGTCATAGCGGCGGTACTGAATGCCCGATCCGAGGTCTTCCTTCTCGGCCCGATCGGTGGCGACCACGAGCGCCCCCGCGGCCTTGAAGGCACTGGCGATCGCGCGGCCCATGCCACCTGCTCCGCCCGTGATCAGTGCGACCTGGCCTTCCAGGCTTGCGGGACCGCTCAAATGCTGTGCCATATTGCTCTGTCTCCTGTGATGTCGTGCTTGAAATAGGTGGCGATTCAACGAAAGACTGCGGTCGCGGACATGGCCAATTCGCCATCGGGCCCACGCGCCCACAGGGCGAGTGTTCCGGCTCCAGACTGTCGCCCTTCGAGGCGGAAGGTCCTCGAGACGAACAGCGGGTTGACGCCGCGGAAGTCGAACCGTCCCAGCGATCTTCCGCCGCCCCTTGCCACCGCCAACTGCTGCAGCAACGTCGCGGTCAACGGGCCATGCACGACCAGGTCGGGATAGCCTTCTTCCTCGCGTGCATAGGTCTGGTCGTAGTGGATGCGATGGCCATTGAAGGTCAGCGCCGAATAGCGGAAGAGCAGTGTGGTGTCCGGGACGATCTCCTGCCCCCATTCGGCCTCGACCTCATAGCGCTCGGGCCTCGGTGCTGCGCTGCCAGGCGGCGTCGCCTCGCGGTAGACGATGTCCTGCTCCTCGACCATGCAGGCCTGGCCCTCGCAGACCGTGGTGTGCTCGACGGTCACGAACCACAGCGAGCCGCGCTTGCCGACCTTGTTCTCGACCTTCTGGATACGGCTCTTCCTGGTTGCGAGCGCATCGATCGGAAGATCGGCCAGGTAGCGAATCCGGCTGCCCGCCCACATGCGACGCGGAAGTTCGATCGGCGGCAGGAATCCTCCGCGCCGCGGATGGCCATCGACACCCAACCCACGGCGCGGCGCCGCGGGATTGAAGAACATCCATTGCCAACCCGCAGGCAGTGTTTCGCCGGGACGCGGGGCGCGCTCGAGGTCAAGCGTCGCTGCCATCGCGTCGACTGCGCTGGCGAGAATGCGCTCGGTGCGCTCCTCTTCGCGGTCGATCCAATCCTCGTAGGAAACCGTCAATTGGCGCTCCTCAAGAGATCTTGGCGTCGAACACCGCGACCGGATACGGCCGGAAGTCGCGCACGAGCTTGAAGCTGCCGTCGGGCGCGGCTTCGATGATGGCCTCCTGGCGGGCCCCTCGATGGTCGCCGGGCTTGAAAGTGACCTTGCGCGCGCCGCCGACGGTCTGATCCGCCATCGTCTCCATCACGTCGACCAGATTCGCACGCGTGAGCGGCTTGCCGCTGGCAAGAAGTGCCTTGAACCCCTTGATGAACAGGGCCGCATTGCTCCAGCCGTTGAGGCCGAAGACGCCGACGGGATCGGACGGGTAGTACTTCGCCACGTTGTCCCGATAGGCCTTGATATCAGGGTCGTCGGCCGTTACGGGCATGAGCCACGACGAGAAGTACACACCGTCGAGCAGGTTGCCGGCGAGCTTGCGCGTGGTCGGGTCGGCCGTGAAGAACGGCGCCATCCATTTGCCCTGGTAACCGACACGGTCCGCAGCCTTCAGCGCCGCGGCAAGATTGGCGTTGGAGCCGAAGAGGACCACCACGTCGGCCTTGGAATTGGCGAGGCGCCGGATGTGCGGCGTGAAATCGGTATTGCGCACCTCGAAGGGGATCGACTCGGCGGCCTCCTTCTTCACGGTCTCGAGATGCAGATCGAAGCCGCGCTTGGCCGAGCGACCCAACTCGTCGTTTTCCCACAGCAGCGCCACGCGACTGGCCTTGAGGTCCGTGAGCGCATAGTCCACATTGGCCGCGGCCGACCAGCCATAGTCCGGCAGCAGGGGAAAGACCAGGCGCTCCGAGAACAGGGCCGTGGCGCCGCCGATGGGGCCGATCATCGGCAGGCCGACCTCCTTGGCATACGGAATCACCGCCACCGATTGGGCGGTTCCCACGGGCGCCGCCAGCGCGAAGATCTTGTTCTCCTCGACCAACCGCCTTGCGACGGCCACGCTGCGGGCGGGTTCGTAGCCATCGTCATAGGTCACAAAGTTGACCTTCCAGCCGTCCAGTGCGTTGGTCTCGTTCGCCCACTTGAAACACGCCTCCGCGGCGTGCGTGAGGATGGCGTAGAAGGGCACCGGTCCCGTGATCGGCGTGAAGGCGCCGACCGTCACTGTCTTGGTCGCGAGGTCGATGCCAGGGGAAGCTTGCTGAGCCTGGGCCCAGTGGGGCAGCGCCACCGAGGCCGCCATCGCACCCGTCGAGAGGAATGTCCTTCTGCGCATGAATGTCTCCTGTTCTGAAAGAAAGAGTCGACCTTGCGAAATCGCTCAAGAATGCATTCTATAAGTATCGAGTCATGCCATCTTCTTAGGGTTTTCCTTGGTAAAACTCGATAAATGCGCCGGCCTGTCGACATATAAAATGCATTCTTCAGGAGTCGACGCATGAAACAACCTCCCCTCGCCGGCAAGCGGGTCATCGAACTCGGCACCATGCTGGCCGCCCCCTTCGCCACCCACATCCTTTCCCAGTTGGGCGCCGAAGTGATCAAGGTGGAGCCGCCTGCGGGCGATCCCACGCGCGCCCTGGTGCGCGGCGGCCCCAGCGGCACCTTCATCGCCTACAGTCACGGCAAGAAGAGCGTCTGCATCGATCTGTCGAAGCCCGACGGCCAGTCGGCGCTCAAACAGCTGCTGGCAGGCGCCGACGCGCTGGTCCACAACCTGGCCCCGCGCGCCGCGCGCAAGCTCGGTGTCACCCGGCAAGCGTGTGCGGACATCAACCCGGCACTGATCTACTGTCACATCCGCGGCTACGCCAACGGGCCGCAGGGCGACGATCTGGCCTCCAATCCCGTCGCGGAGGCCGCCACCGGCGTGATGGATGCGAATCGGATCAACGGCCGGCCCAGCCGCCTCGGCCCTTCGTACCACGACCAGTTCGCCGGCGCCTATGCGGTGATCGGCATCCTGGCGTCGATGCTTGGGTCGGCCAAGGATGCGAGCGCGGGACATATCGAAGTGGGCCTCTACGAAACCGGCCTGCATGTCGCCTCCAGGGATCTGGTGGGCGTGCAACTCAAGACCCAGTTGCTGGGGCGCCCTGAACGCGAGCCCCATGGCGAGTTCAGCATGCCGGGCTACGGCGCCTACTGCACGGCGGACGAACGCTGGATCTACCTGCTCATGCTCACAGACGGGCACTGGCTGAAGTTCTGCGAGGCCATGCAGCTGCCCCAGGCGGGCGACCCGTCGTTAGCCACGCTGCGCCTGCGGAAAAAGGCGCGCGAGCAGGTCGAAGAGATCGTCAAGAGGGCCATCTCAGCCCACCACTTCGACGACGTTGCAAAGCGACTCAAGGCAGCAGGCGTTGGTTGCACCGAAGTGCTGCCACTCGAGCGCGTCCTCGAAGCCCCCCAGGCCCATGAACCTGGCACGCTGCGGTCGCTGCGCTTCCGCGGACTGGACTTCGAGGCACCCGAATTTCCCCGCCTGCATGCGGACGTCGCCGAGATCCCGACCCGGCCCCCTGCCGAACTGGGCGAGCACACGTCCGAGGTCTTGAAGGCCGCTGGCATCTCGGGCGCGCAGTACGACGCCTTGCTGGCCTCCGGCGCGGTGATGTCCGCAAGGCCGGGCTCATTCGGCTGGACCCCGGTGCGCGAGGCAGCCTGAGGCTCGGCCGAGATGTCGCGCTCGCGCAGGCTTCGAATCCTGGAGGCGTCATGAATGCCCCGGACACCGGGCGCAAGGTCGTCCACCACCGGCAGATCGACCTCCGGTTCTTCTCCCGCCCGGACGGGCTCTACGAGGTCGAGGGAGCGCTTCTCGACCGGAAGACGCATGCGTTTCGACGACAACTCGCCGACGAAGAGCTTCCCGCCGGCGAGCCCCTGCATGACATCGTCGTGAACCTGGTCGTCGATGAGCATCTCCGAATCCACCAGGCAACCGCCCGCATGCAGGCCACGCCATTCGATGTCTGCCGGCGCGCGGAGACCACCCTCCAGCCGCTGATCGGCCTGACCATGAGCGGCGGCTGGAACAGGCGCGTGCGCGAACTGCTGGGTCGCAAGGCCTCATGCACGCACATCGTGGAACTGCTCGGCCCGATGGCCACCGCAGCCTACCAGGGGCTGGCACCGCTTCGCCTGGCCCGCATCAACGATCCCGTCAACGAGACGCAACGTCAGGCCAAGGTCGACAGCTGCCTGGCCTATGCGGCCGAAGGTCCCGTGGTCGCCCTGCTCTGGCCGCATCTGCATCGACCCACCCAGCGACCGGGGGCATGACACTGCACCGGTCACCTGCCCGAAACAGGAGACACTCGTGGACAACATGAACGTGAAACGCAGGCAAGCACTGATCGCCGCGCTGGCAACGCTCGCTGCGACCAGCCTTCCCGCCCGAGCGGCATCATTTCCGGACCGATCGATCCGGTTGCTTGTCGGATTTCCGCCAGCTGGCGGCGCCGACCTGGTCGCTCGACTGGTCGGCCAGTACCTTGGCCAGGCACTGGGTGCCAATGTGGTGGTTGAAAACAAGGCCGGAGCGAACGGAACCATCGCAGCCGCCGAGGTGGCGCGATCGCAGCCAGACGGCCACACCCTGCTTCTAGGGGTGACGGCCAGCCAGTCGATCAGCCCGGTGCTGATGGCCAAGCCGCCGTACGACCCAATGCGCGATTTCACGCCGATCAGTATGGTCGGACTGACGCCGCTGGTTCTGGTCATCAACCCCAAGCTGCCCGCAAGAACGGTGCAGGAATTCATCGCGTACACCAAGGCCAGCAACGAGCCGATCCTGTTCGGCTCGGCCGGCATCGGCAACATCACCCACATGGCGGCTGAACTGTTTGTACAGACCACAGGGGCGAACCTGCGGCACATCCCCTACAAAGGAAGCAGTCAGGTCATCACGGATCTGATCGGCGGCCAGGTGCAGGCGTACTTCGACACCCTGCCCTCCTCGCTGCCATTCATCCAAAGTGGGCAACTGCGCGGCCTCGCCGTCACCGGCGCCAACCGCGCGAGCGTCGCACCCGATTTGGCGACGATGCGGGAAGCCGGCCTCGCCGACTACAGCCCGACCACATGGTTCGGCGTATTCGCGCCTGCCCGCCTGGACAGCACGATCACGAACCAGATCCATGCGGCATTGGTTCAGGGGCTTGGCAGCGAGGAGGCACGAAAGGCCATGACTTCTCGAGGGGTCGATCCGGTCGTTAACACGCCATCGGAATTCCGAGCCGAACTCGAAGCGGACTTGTCGCGCTGGCGCACGGTGACGCGCAAGGCCGGGATTGCCCTCGAATGAACGTGCTCACGGTGTCGACAAGCGCGAAGAAACGCAGGGATTGAGCTGACTGGTCAGCACTCGCCCTTCTTGGCGTGGCCCGGCGGGCAGTGGTAGCGATTGCCTTCGTGGTGATGATGGTCTCGGTCGTAGTGCTCGCGGGCCTCCCAATCGTGTCGGCTCCAATAGCGACGCCCATCGTAGTAGCGCTCGCCATACCAGCCGGGCACAACCACCACCTGAGCAGGCGGAGGCACGTACACCGGTCGCGGGGCAACGTACACGGGCGGCGGTGCGACGTAGACCGGCGCAGGCGTCCCCACATTGATGTCGATGTTGACCGCGTGTGCGACGCCGGTCAGGCCGAGCAAGGCGCATGCAACTGGTACGAAATAGGAATACTTTTTCATTGTTGTCCGTGATGAAGTGAGGGCCGCGATCTTCACCAACGCGTCGACGACCTCGCGGTTGACCGGTGCCAAAGGTCGCTGAGCGAATCGATCAATTGAATGCGACCTGGTTGCCAACAGCACGCCGCTGGCAACCTTGATCTCCCGATACGTGATCCTCCGCAGTGCGTTTTGGTGGCGCCATTTTCGATTTGCAGTAGCGCGGACGCAATGTCGCGACCATGGATACAAGGTGCTGTTTCGCACGCACAAGCGAACTCGCGCAACGGCTGCAGGCCGCGCGCCGCGATCTGAGGTA
Source organism: Variovorax sp. 05L425 (assembly GCF_056397705.1). Lineage (NCBI taxonomy): Bacteria > Pseudomonadati > Pseudomonadota > Betaproteobacteria > Burkholderiales > Comamonadaceae > Variovorax > Variovorax sp. 05L425. Next base: position 31,111 of record NZ_JBFTNY010000040.1, read on the forward strand.
CGCTCGCCGCGACCCAGGCCGAGACCGCCGTCCTGTTCGAGCTGATCGCCGAGGCGGCGCACCTCGCGGAGTTCAGTCCGCGTCGACCGCCGCGAGCATCGTGCCGCGGCAGTTCGTAGCGCCGCAATGGCAGGGATAGTCCGAGGGCGGTGAGCCGTCGTCCGCTGTCAGGCAGTAGTCGATGAACAGTTCGTCTCCCGCCTCCACGGACATGATCGTCTGAAACTTCAGCAGCAACCGTCCTGCGTCGTCGTACTCTTCGATCGCTTCGCAATTCGGGTCACAGGAGTGATTCAGGTGGCGAGTGCCATTGCCGCCCTTGGCGCCGTCGATGGTCTCGTGATTCGACAATCCGAACAGGTAAGTCAACTGGTCGTCCCAGGCCCTGGCCGCAACTTCCTGTTGCGAGTAGCGCCGGCCTTCATACAGGCCCAGCAATGCGAAAGCGGGCATGGTCCGCGTCGCGAAGGCGCCGAGGCCGTGGACACCGCTGGGCGCCACGCGGATGCAGGGGGTCGAAGATGTGTGCTTGTGAAGCTTTGCCATGCGGGTGGAAATTGTAGGTGGCGCTCGCATTGCTCGACCAACGGACGCAGTGACCAAGCGACGACCACGGTTGCTCCTTGCGTTCGGCGAGCGGAGCGGGCGGGAGCAACGCCCGACATCACTCGCCGATCTCCGGATTCAAGGTCTGATGCGACGAGGTTCGTTGACTGAGAAAGAACGGAGCGCTTTCTGCGTGAACGACAGCAATCGAAGTCTCGAGCTGACGCAACTGCCCATGAGCGCAAGCGAGTCGCCGACTTGGAAGCTCGTGCGACCACACTCGCGTCGGGCGACCGGACGACGCACATGCCGCGCCGACCCCTTTGCGCGCCGAAACGATGACTGGCGAACAGCGCGGACTACTGAAGGTGAGCAGCCTTACTGCGGCTGCAAGTTGATGCTCTTGGCGATGACTCGGAATTTGGCGGTCTCGCTGACCAGCAATTCGTCGGCCTCCGCCTGCGCATTGATGGGCGCGATCTCCGAGCCGGTGGCAGCGAGTTGTTTGCGCGCTTCGGGGTCGCGCATCGCTTCGGCGATGGCCTTGTGGATCGCCTTCACCACATCGTCGGGCGTTCCCTTCTTCACCATGAGGCCAGCCCACGTGCGGTGGCTGAAGGTCGGCAGTTGTTTGCCTTCGCCGAAAGCCGACACATCTTTGTCGAGCGGGCTGCGTGTTTCGCTGACCCAGCCGATCATCTTCATGCGCCCGGTGTCCGCCAAGCCGCGGAAGCTCGTTGCATACGGCAGGATAGCGAAGTCCACATTGTTGCCACCCATGTCCTGGATCAACGGCGCCATGCCCTTGTACGGCACATGCGTCACGGTCATCCCCGTCTGCGCCGCCATGGCTTCGGTGAGCATGTGATACATCGAGCCGATGCCGACGCTGCCGTAGTTGAGCGGCGCGGCGCCGGGCTTCCTGCCCAACGCGACCAGTTCGTCGATCGTGTTGGCGGGGAGATCCTTTCGTGCCACAACCATCAGAGGGTTGATGGTGAGCTGCGTGACGAGCCGGAAGTCCTCGGCGCGAAGCTTGACCGCGGAATTGGCCAGCGGAGCGAGGATGACCTCGGTGGGCGAGCCAAGGAACAGCATGTAGCCATCGGCCGGCGCGCTCAGCACCTTTTGCGCAGCCAGCGCGCCGCTGACGCCACCCAGGTTGTCGACGATTACCTGCTGGCCCAGGGCCTTTGTCAGCGGCGCAGCGAGCGCGCGCGCAATCGAGTCCGACAGTCCGCCCGCCGGGTACGGGACCAGGAGCGTCACCGTCTTCGACGGATACGGGTCGGCCGCAGACGCAGTGCCCGCACCCAGGGCGAGGCAGAGAGGCAAAAGGGAAAGGGCGAGCCGGCGAGTGGTCTTCATGGGGTTGTACTCATAGGTCACGGGTGAAAAAAGCCTTCGTCAGGGCCACCCAGAACGTGGCGCCGGTGGCAAGGCAACGGTCATTGAAATCGAAGTGCGGGTTGTGCACGCTGCAGGGCCCGCAGGCTGTGCCCTCTGCATGACCGTTGTCGCCGTTGCCGATCATCAGGTAGCAGCCTGGGCGCTTCTGCAGCATGTAGGCGAAGTCCTCGCTCGCGCACAAGGGCGTGGCGTCGCCAGTGACTTGCGCGTTGCCGAACAGATCGCGCGCCACGTCGGCCGCGAAAAGCGTTTCCCGCTCGCTGTTCACAAGCACGGGGTATCCGCGCTCGTAATCGATTTCGCACTCGCAGTCGAAGCTGGTGGCCTGGCCATGCGCAATCTCGCCGATGCGTCGCTCCAGCATGTCGCGCACGTCGGGCCGCAGCGCGCGCACGCTGAGCTCAAGCTCCGATGTTTCGGGAATGACGTTGTAGGTCTGTCCCGCCTGGAGGCGCCCCACGGTGACCACTGCGGCATCCTGCGGGTCGACATTGCGCCCGACGATGCTTTGCAGCGCCAGCACCGTGGCAGCGGCAGGGAGTGATGGATCGATCGCGCGATGCGGCATGGCACCATGGCCGCCACGACCCCGAAAGCGGATGCGTGCCTTGTCAGATGAGGCCAAGAAGGGCCCGGGCCGAAAGAAGAGTTGCCGTGCAGGCTGGTCTGGGTGGTTGTGCATCGCAAACACCGCGTCGCAAGGAAAGCGCTCGAACAGGCCTTCCTCAAGCATGCGCCTGGCACCACCATCGCCGCCGAGTTCCTCGGCCGGCTGAAAGATGAGGTGCAAGGTACCGCCCCATGCTGCACCTTCGCGGCGCATACGCGCCAGCGCCTGTGCCGCGCCGAGCAACATCGCGGTGTGGCCGTCGTGGCCGCATGCGTGCATCTTTCCCGGCAACTCGCTGGCCCAGGGCAAGCCGGTGTTCTCGTGGATGGACAGTGCGTCCATTTCGGCGCGCAGGCCCAGCCTGCGTTCGCCCGGGCCGAAGGAGAGCTTCCCCACCAGTCCGGTGCCGGCAACGCCGGTTGTCACCTCATAACCCCAATCGCGCAGGCATTGCGCCACCAGCGCGCCGGTGCGCAGCTCCTCGAAGCCCAGTTCAGGATGGCGATGCATGGCGCGACGCCATTCGGTCATCGCGTTCACTTCATCGTCATTCAGCAGGATGGCGCTTGTCATGGAAACGCATCGTAGGAACGCGGATGGCAAACGTCCAATGCATAGATTTTTCTCTTATGATGATTTTTAGTCAGATATCGCCGATGACCCGGATGACCCTCGTACAACTGAAACATTTCATAGCCCTCGCCGAATCCGGCTCGTTCAGCAAGGCCGGCGAATTGCTGCATCTGACACAGCCGGCACTGAGCCGCAGCATCCGCGCGCTGGAAGACGAACTCGAACTTCCACTGTTCGACCGCGTGGGCCGCCGCAGCGAACTCACCCCGTTCGGTCGCGAGGTGCTGTCGCGCGCACAGGATCTGGTGCTGGAGGCCGGCGACCTGCGCGAAAGCGGCCGCCTGATGAGCGCCGGCCAGGCTGGCACGATGCGCGTCGGAATGGCGTCCGGCCCGGGCGCCATTCTGATGACGCCGCTGTTGATGCACATCGCCACGCACTATCCGAAGCTGCGTGTGAAAGTGGCGCGCAGCGGCACCGAGTTGCTGCTGCAGGCGCTGCGCGAGCGCACGCTGGATGCCGTGGTGCTCGAAGCCCGTTCACTGCGTCCGGCGACAGATCTGCAGACCACCCTTCTGCGCGACATGCGCGGCGCCTTCATGTGCCGCAAGGGACACCCGCTGGCGCGCAAACTCGGCGGCGTCGACTTCGAGACGTTGAGCCGCTACCCGATCGCGTCCACCCCGTTGGGCGACGAGATCTCGCGCGAGTTGATGGAACGCTATGGGCCCGACGCGCACCCCTCGAAATGCGTCTCGCTGGAGTGCGAGGAGTTGCCCAGCCTGGTCGACGTCGTGCGCCGCAGCGATGCCGTGCTGCTGGCGATCCGCGCCTCGGCACCGGACCTGGTCGAAGTCAAGATGCAGCCCCCGCTCGACGCCGCCGCGCGCTTTGGCCTGATCACCTTGCGCCGGCGGTCGGAACCACCCGCGCTGCCTATCTTGCGGCAGTTGATGGACGAATTGATGCGCGATTGAGGCATGGCCGCACGGGCCAATGTCTGCAGAAAACTCATGCTGATCCAAGAAATTATGCATTAGACGTTGCGCACTACGCTCCCTAGAGTCCGCAGCGATGGTTGGCCAAGGATTGCAAATCGACCTTGGCGACCTTCGCTTCAACCAACAACTAGAGGAGTTAGTTCGCATGCTCATGCCGAGAAGAAATGCCCTGGCCATCTGCATCGCCGCGTCGATCGCAGCGCTCGTCACCATCCCGGGTTGCGGGGGTGGAAGCGACGGCTCCGCGACGCTGCCGCTGGACGCCGCGGATGCGGTCTACACCAACGCCAAGGTGGTGACGGTCGACGACAAGAACTCTGTCACCGAGGCCTTTGCGGTGAAGGACGGGCGTTTCGTGGCAGTCGGCGCAAACACCGAGATCCTCAGCCGCGTCGGACCGGCAACCAAGGTCGTCAACCTGGGTGGCCGAACTGTGCTGCCTGGCCTCGTCGACGGCCATATCCATGACGCTGGCGGCGGTCCCAACATCGACCTGTCGAAGACGCGTTCGATTGCAGAGTTGCTCGACGCCATCCGCAGCGCAGTGGCCGCGGCCCCGGCGGGGAAACTGCTGGAAACCAACCCCGACTGGTACCACGCGCAACTCGACGAGCGCCGCATGCCAACCTTGGCAGAACTCGACAGCGTGGCACCCAACAACCCGCTGGTGGTGCATCGCGGCGGCCTCACGTCGATTCTGAACTCTGTCGCGCTGGCGAAGTTCAACATCACCGCGTCGACGCCCCAGCCGACCGGCGGGATCATCGACAAGGACATCAACGGCAACCTCACCGGCGTGCTGATCAATGCCGCGCAGAACTTGGTGACGCTGCCGCCGGCACCGGCCTTCGATGCCGCCGCACTCCAGATATGGCAGGCCAAGCTCAATGCGCTGGGCGTGACCAGCGTGCGTGTTCCGGGTTCCTTTACCGGCTCCGACGTTCCGACCGTGCACGGCCTGATCCGGCAACTGCAAAGAGATGGCAAGTTGAACCTGCGCTTCCAGTTGCTGCTCGACTCGCGCGTCGACACCGCTGCAAAGGCGCAGGCCATTCGCACCGCGGCCAACCTGCCGCCGGGTTCAGGCGACGATTGGGCCCGAATTTGGGGCGTCAAGACTTACATCGACGGCGGCTTCGAAGGCGGCTTCATGACGCAGCCCTATGCAGAGCCGTATGGCAAGGGCGGCACCTACTCCGGACTGCCGCTCGTCACTGCGCAGGAGCACAAGGATGTGGTGAGCGAATGGGCGGCGAACAACTACCGCGTTGCAGTTCATGTCGTGGGGGACGCTGCGCTGGATCTAGTGCTGGGTGTGTGGGAACAACTCGACCGGGCCAAGCCGGGTGCAGTGAAAGACTGGACCATCGAGCACGCCTTCGTTGTGCGGCCCGACCAGTACGCCCGCATGCGCGCGCTCGGGGTGAAGCTGTCGGTGCAGACGCACCTGTACTACGCAGCGCCGGTGATTGCCCAGCAGTGGGGCCGCTCGCGGGCTGAGCAGGTCACGCCGGTCAAGACCTTCATGGACGAGGGCTTCACGCTCACCGGCGGATCCGACTCGCCGCTGGTGTTGAATCCCTTCGTCTCGATGTACCACTTCATCACGCGTGACACCATCAACGACGGCGTTTACGGCGCCAATCAGCGCGTCGACCGCGTCGCAGTCCTGCGCATGTTCACCATCAACTTCGCGAAGCTGAACAACGAAGCCGCCAGCAAGGGCTCCATCGAAGCCGGCAAGCTGGCCGACTTCGTTGCGCTCAAGAGCGACTTCATGACGGTGCCCGAAGCCGAGATCAAGAATGTCCGCGTCGCGGCCACCTATGTTGACGGACGCGAAGTCTACAAGGCCGCTGACGTCCAGTTCGGCTCGACGCCATGACCTTCAGGCGGCCGTTGCTCGCGCTGGCTTGTGTGGCCGTCTCCCTCGCCGCCCTGGCGGCGTGGGACCAGGGGGACAAGGCCTGTGCCATGGAAGCGAAGTCGATCAAGATCGACTTCGAGACCCGGACTCTGGGTCTGTTGCTGGGCGAGGAGCGCACGGTGCATTCCACGGTGACACCGGAACGCTGCCGTGACGCGATCCGGCTGTCGGTGCGAAGCGGGGCTCTGCCTCCTGGCATGCATCTCGGTCCGGGCGGGCACGTGTCGGGCACGCCGACCGCCGAAGGGACCTACCGCTTCGAATTGGCCGTCGACGGCGTGGGGGGTCAGCCGATTCGCGCAGGCATACGAGTCCCGGTCAGCGGCGATGTGACGCTCATCGTCGCTCGCTTCCTTCCTGACGAAGAATGAGTGGCGGAAAGAAGCTCTAGGCAGTCGGCAGGATGTGCGCCTTGAAGGTCTCGCGCAGACGGTTCTTGAGCATCTTCCCGGTCGCGCCGAGCGGGATCGCGTCGACGAAGACAACGTCGTCCGGCGTCCACCACTTGGCGATCTTTCCTTCATAGAAGGCCAGCAGCTCTTCGCGGCTGAGCGGCTGGTTCGGCTTCTTCACAACCACCAGCAGCGGTCGCTCGTCCCATTTGGGGTGATGCGCCGCGATGCAGGCCGCCATCGCCACTTGCGGGTGCGCCATCGCGATGTTTTCGAGGTCGATGGACCCGATCCACTCGCCCCCGGACTTGATGACGTCCTTGCTGCGGTCGGTGATCTGCATGAAGCCGTCTGCATCGATGGTGGCGACGTCGCCCGTCGGGAACCAGCCCTGGCCGTCCGAATGCACCAGCGGCGAGTCGCCCTCGCCCCTGAAATACTGCGAGACGATCCACGGCCCGCGCACCAGCAGGTCGCCGCTGGCCTTGCCGTCCCACGGCAGCTCGCCGCCGTCTTCGCCGACGATCTTCATGTCGACGCCGAAGAGCGCGTGCCCCTGCTTGGCCTGCACAGCGTAGCGCTCCTCCTGGGAAAGCCACTGGTGCCGGGGCTTGAAGCTGCACACCGTTCCGAGCGGGCTCATTTCGGTCATGCCCCATGCGTGCAGCACTTCCACCCCATAGATCTCCTGGAACGTGCGGATCATCGCGGGCGGACAGGCCGAGCCGCCGATGATCGTGCGGCGCATCGTGCGAAATGCGAGGTCGTGCGCCTCGACGTGCGCCAGCAGGCCCTGCCACACGGTCGGCACGCCGGCGGACAGCGTGACGCCCTCGGCCTCGAAGAGTTCGTGCAGCGACTTGCCGTCCAGACCCGGTCCGGGGAACACCAGCTTGGCGCCGACCATGCAGGCGACGTAGGGAAGGCCCCATGCATTGACGTGGAACATCGGCACCACCGGCAGGATCACATCGCTCGACGAGCAGTTCAGCGCATCAGGCAAGGCAGCGGCAAAGGTGTGCAGCATCGTCGAGCGATGGCTGTAGAGCACGCCCTTGGGGTTGCCCGTGGTGCCCGAGGTGTAGCACAGCGACGAGGCAGTGTTCTCGTCGAGATCGGGCCATTCGAAGTGCTCGCTGCCCTGTTCCACCAAGTCCTCGTAGCACAACAGGCCCGGCACGGTGCTCTGGGCCGGCATGTGCGCGCGATCGGTCAAGGCGACGAAATGGCGGAGCGTCTTCACGCGCGAGGCGATGGCCTCGACGAGCGGCAGGAACGTGAGGTCGAAGAACAGCACCTGGTCTTCGGCATGGTCCGCGATCCACACCACCTGGTCCGCGTGCAGGCGCGGGTTCAGCGTGTGCAGCACGGCACCTGACCCCGAGACCGCGTAGTACAGCTCCATGTGGCGATGGCCATTCCACGCGAGCGTCGCCACGCGCTGGGACTGCGTCACACCGAGCGACGCGAGTGCATTGGCCATGCGCCGCGAGCGTGCCGCCAGTTCGCGGAAGGTGTAGCGATGGATGTCGCCCTCGACGCGGCGCGACACGATTTCCTGTTCGCCATGGTGACGCTCGGCGTGCACCAGCAGCGACGAGATCAGCAGCGACTGCTGCATCATGAGTCCGTTCATTGTTCTTCTTTCCTTGTCAAGCCGGCACTGCGGCAAATGCCAGGCCCGGTTGCTTGAAATGCCTGTCGTTCAACAGGAAGTGCGACAGCGCGGGGATGAGCACGAGCGCCCCCACCATGTTCCAGACGAACATGAAGGTCAGAAGGATGCCCATGTCGGCCTGGAACTTGATGGGCGAGAAGGCCCAGGTGATGACCCCGGCGGCGAGCGTGACGCCAACGAGCGCGACGACACGGCCGGTGAACATCACCGCATCGCCGTAGGCGCGGGCCAAGGTCAGGCCCCGGCGCTGGCCTGCGAGTTGCACCGACAGCAGGTACAACGCGTAGTCCACGCCGATGCCCACGCC